>CAZIXQ010000473.1:0-1512 GCA_964543155.1 uncultured Enterobacteriaceae bacterium | reverse complement strand
CGGCGCATCGACGCGGCGAGCCGCTTCCTGCCCCTCGACCAGCTCGCGCTCAGCCCGCAGTGCGGGTTCGCCTCCGGCATCGCCGGCAACCTCCTCACCGAGGACGAGCAGTGGCGCAAGCTCGACGTCATGCTCGAGACGGCGCGCAGGGTGTGGCGATGAGCCGTCGAATCGTCCGTTCGCCGCGCGGGGCGGCGCTCAGCGCGAAGAGCTGGCTGACCGAGGCGCCGCTGCGGATGATCCAGAACAACCTCGACCCCGAGGTGGCCGAGCGCCCCGAGGACCTCGTCGTCTACGGCGGCATCGGCAGGGCGGCGCGCGACTGGGCGTCCTTCGACGCGATCGTCGCCACGCTGCGCCGGCTCGAGGGCGACGAGACGCTGCTCGTCCAGTCCGGCAAGCCGGTCGGCGTGTTCCGCACGCACGCCGACGCGCCGCGCGTGCTGATCGCGAACTCGAACCTCGTGCCGAAGTGGGCGACCTGGGAGCACTTCAACGAGCTCGACCGCAAGGGCCTGATCATGTACGGCCAGATGACCGCGGGCTCCTGGATCTACATCGGCAGCCAGGGCATCGTGCAGGGCACCTTCGAGACCTTCGCCGAGGCCGGGCGCCAGCACTACGGCGGCGACTGGACCGGGAAGTGGATCCTGACCGCGGGCCTCGGCGGCATGGGCGGCGCGCAGCCGCTCGCGGCGACGATGGCCGGCGCCTCGATGCTCGCGATCGAGTGCCAGGCCTCGCGCATCGACATGCGCCTCAGGACCGGCTATCTCGACGAGCGCGCGCATTCGCTCGACCAGGCCCTGGCGATCCTCCAGAAGGCCGCGGCGGAGAAGCGCGCCGTTTCGGTCGGGCTGCTCGGCAATGCGGCGGAGATCCTCCCCGAGATCCTCAAGCGCGCGCGCGCCGGCGGGCCGAAGCCCGCCCTCGTCACCGACCAGACCTCGGCCCACGACCCCGCGCACGGCTACCTCCCCGAGCACTGGTCGGTCGAGAAGTGGCTCGACCTCCAGCGGCGCGACCCGGAAGAGGTCGCGATCTCCGCGCGCGAGTCGATCGGGCACCACGTGCGCGCGATCCTCGGCTTCCAGGCGATGGGGATCCCCTGCGTCGACTACGGCAACAACATCCGCCAGGAGGCGAAGGACGTCGGCGTGACCGATGCCTTCGCCTACCCCGGCTTCGTGCCCGCGTACATCCGCCCGATGTTCTGCGTCGGCCGCGG
The DNA here is from genome assembly GCA_964543155.1 of uncultured Enterobacteriaceae bacterium. Classification (GTDB taxonomy): domain Bacteria; phylum Pseudomonadota; class Gammaproteobacteria; order Burkholderiales; family SG8-39; genus JAGVSZ01. The sequence continues at coordinate 284 of CAZIXQ010000473.1, read as the reverse complement.
GCCCTTCCGCTGGGTCGCGCTGTCCGGGGACCCGGAGGACATCTTCCGGACCGACGAAAAGGTGCGCGAGCTCTTCCCCCAGGATCGCCAGCTCCACCGCTGGCTCGACATGGCGCGCAGCCGCATCCAGTTCCAGGGCCTGCCCGCCCGCATCTGCTGGCTCGGCCTCGGCGAGCGGCACAAGGCAGGGCTCGCATTCAACGAGATGGTTCGCGACGGCGAGCTGAAGGCCCCGATCGTGATCGGGCGCGACCACCTCGACTCGGGCTCGGTCGCGAGCCCGA
>CAZIXQ010000472.1:0-1545 GCA_964543155.1 uncultured Enterobacteriaceae bacterium | reverse complement strand
GAGGCCCGGCGAGGTCGCCCTCGAGCGCCTGGAGAATCGGGCGGCGGATGAGGAATTTCTCGGTGAAGATGTCCTCCTCCAGCCCCTCGCGCGACTTCACGCCCTCGGCCTCGGCGAGCCGGATCTCGATCATCTGCCGCGGGTAGTTCCACTCGTACACCGCGCTCGCGATGTCCAGGCCTTCGTAGCACTGCAGGCGCACGAGCCTGCGCCCGAGAGTGCCCGACAGCACCTTCGCGATCTCGGTCTTGCCCACGCCCGCTTCGCCCTCGAGGAAGAGCGGCTTCTTCATCCGCAGCGCGAGGAATACGGCGGTGGCGAGGCTGCGCTCGGCCACGTAGTCGGCCTTGGCGAGCAGGGCGGCGGTGTCGTCGATCGACTTCGGGAGGGCTTTCGGCATGGGGAGGGCGGCGGGAACCAGGCCGAGATTACTTGATCCGGCGCAGGCGCGCCAGAACGCGCGGGCGCTCAGTGGTCGAAGTGGAAGAGGATCGTGGAGCGGCCGCCCTTGTGGGTCGCCTGCACCCGGTCGGCGTGCTTGCGCAGGAGAAACCCGGCGAGCCGGCGCGCGCCCTCGTCGGAGGCCATGATCTCCTCGTTTGTCGGCCGGCGCTCGGGCAGCTCCAGCGGCGGCCCGTCGTAGGAAACGCGCAGCTCCAGGTTGAACTCGTCGAAGCTCGCCTCGATCTCGAGTGGGCCGGTCGGTTCGCAGGCGTCCACGATCGTCTCGATCGACTGCTGGAGATCGAATCCCGCGCGATCGATCACGTCGCGGCGCGCGCCCCAGGCGGCGCCCTGCGTCTCCATGAATGTCTCGATCGCATCGGGGTCCACGTTGCGCGGATCGACGACGAGCCTCTGGGTTCTGCGCACGCCGAGGCGGAACACGAGATTGAGTACGAGCGCGGTGACGGTGCCCAGGACGAGGGAGCTGCCGAAGAACACGGTAACGCCCGACGGCAGCGTGCTGAAGAAAGCCGGGTAAAGCTCGATCGCCATCGCCGCCATGAACGAGAGCCCGATCACGAACGTGCGGCGCGCGTCGAGCAGGCGCGAGGTGATGATCTGCAGCCCGTTCAGGAAGATGATCGCGGAGGTTAAGAGGGTCGCCGCGCCGATGACCGGGGCGGGCATGATCAGGAACACCGCTGCGGCCTTCGGCATGAACGCGAGCGCGATGAAGATTCCGCCGATCGCGTAACCCACGTGCCGGCTGGTCACGCCGGTCGCCGCGGCGAGGCCGACGCTGCTCGTGTAGGTGCTCGCGCCGTGGCTGCCGAGCGCACCGCCCAGCACGTTGGTCAGCCCGCTCGCCAGCGCGCCGCCGCTGATCGAGCGCATGTCGGGTCGCACCCAGTCCGCGTCGTTGATCTTCTGGCAGATCGTGACGTCGCCGATCGTGCGGACGCAGTTCGCGACCGCGGCGATGCCGAACGCGAGGGCGAGGCTCGAGTCCCAGGCCCAGCCGAACGTCGCGAGGCCCGGCATCGATACGAGCTCGGCGGACTGGACGGCGCGCAGGTCCGCCGCCGTGAGCAGCCCGCT
>CAZIXQ010000471.1:0-1545 GCA_964543155.1 uncultured Enterobacteriaceae bacterium | reverse complement strand
AGGCCTACTGCGACTGGGAGCGCTACAAGCAGTTCAAGGCGTCGATGCACGAGGCCGCGTTCGAGCTGATCGAGATCCCGCACGTGCGCCAGTCGGGCAAGAACTCGGCCGACATCCGCATGGTGGTCGACGCGCTCGACCTCTGCTACACCAAGGGCCATGTCGACACCTTCGTGCTGCTCACCGGCGATTCGGACTTCTCTCCGCTCGTCTCGAAGCTGCGCGAGAACGACAAGACGGTGATCGGCGTCGGCGTCAAGAACTCGACCTCCGACCTGCTGATCGCGAACTGCGACGAGTTCATCTACTACGACGACCTGGTGCGCGACCAGCCCAAGCGCGAGAAGAAGGCGCGCACGCAGCGGCGCGAGAAGGACAAGGAGAAGCCGCAGATGGAGGGCGCGGCGGCGCCGGCGAAGCCCGACGAGGAGAAGCGCCAGGAGGCGATCGACCTCGTGATGGAGACGATCGAGGCGCTCGCGACCGAGCGCGGGTCGGAGGAAAAGATCTGGGGCTCGATGGTCAAGCAGGCGCTCAAGCGCCGCCAGCCGGGCTTCAACGAGTCCTACTACGGCTTCCGGTCGTTCTCGCGCCTGCTCGAGGAGGCCGCCGCGCGCGGCCTGATCGAGGTGGAGGAGGACGAGAAGTCGGGTGGCGTGATCATCAAGAGGTTCAACCCGGACTGGTAGCCGCTCAGCCGCGCGGCTCGACCCACAGCGCCCCGCCGACCGCGAGCACGCGCCCGTCCGGCGCGTAGATCGCGGTGCCGCTCTTGTGCTTGCGCTCGCCGCGCTCGACCGGCCACGCCGCGACGACGTACGTTTCCCCCGCCTGCGGCAGCGCGTCGATCCGCACCGCGAGCCAGGCGGTGACCAGAAAGCGCATCGCCTCGCCCATGATCGCGAAACCGCCCGAGCAGTCGAGCGCCGTCCACACGAACTCGGGCCGCACCAGGCCGTTCGCGTCGGCGTGCGCCGCGTGCGGCGTCCAGGGCGTGGCATACACGCCGTCGCGCCCGGTCGGACCCGCGAAGATGCGCAACCCGTCGCCCTCCGCGCGCTCGATCCCGCAGCCGAAGCAGTGCGCGAAGGGGAGCCGCACCCGCCGGCCGAGAAAGCGCCCGTTCGCCTCGTTCGCCTCGGCGAGCGACGGCGCGAGCGGCGCGTCGATCGCCACCGCGCTCGTCTGCAGTTCCACGAGCAGCTCGCCCTGGTCGAAGAGCATCGCCGTGCCATTGACCCTGTCCCAGTCGGCCTGCAGCTCGCGGCCGAGGGGCACCGGCCGGCGGAAGCTCGCGTCGCCCGATCCGCCCAGGCGCGCCGCGAGGAGGCCCGCGACGTAGCCGCCGTTGCCCGAGTGCGGCGGGCCGCGGAAACGAGGCTCGATGACGATGCGCTCGCTCACCGCACTACCCTCGCGCGAAGGGCGTTCGGTGGTTCGCCCGAGACGGGGGAGCGGCCCTGTCTTCCCTTCCGGGGCGGCCGGGCGGGCTCACGCGCGGAACCCCACCTGCGGCTCGAGCCACTGCGCCCGCCCGAGCGCGAG
>CAZIXQ010000470.1:0-1549 GCA_964543155.1 uncultured Enterobacteriaceae bacterium | reverse complement strand
GGCCGGTGAGCGCCTGCATCTGGTCGCGCCCGGTGAAGAGCGCGAACTTCTTCGGGTCGGTGGAGCGGATGTGCGCGAGGCGCTCCTCGAGCACGCGGAACGCCTCGTCCCAGGAGATCGGGACGAACTCGTTGTCGCCCCGCGCGCTGCCCGGCTTGCGCATGAGCGGCCGCGTGAGCCGCGCGGGCGAGTACTGCTTCATGATCCCCGACGACCCCTTGGCGCAGATCACGCCCTGGTTGATCGGGTGATTCGGGTTGCCGTCGATGTAGCGCACCACCCCGTCGCGCAGGTGCACGCGAATGCCGCAGCGGCACGCGCACATGTAGCAGGTCGTGGTCTTGATCTCGTCGGCGGACACGGGACGATCGGCGGGGCGCTCGGGCGGGGCCCCGATTGTCTGCCGCGCGCGCTCGCCCGGGCCAACGAGTCGTTTGTATCTGGTCATAAGTAACTTATCCTGATACTACTTATGAACTCTCCGCTATGCTCTCGGAGGCAGCGTCCCGCCGGTCGACAACGGCGCGTTGCTATCATCGCAAGCACATGAAAATCTGCATCGTCTCCGACAGCCACGACCGCGCCGCCCCCCTCGCCGCCGCGGTGGAGGCCGGCAAGGCCGCCGGCGCGCAGGCGGTGATCCACTGCGGCGACGTGATCGGCACGCAGACGCTGCGCGCGGCGCTCGCGGTGGGACTGCCGCTGCACGTGATCCACGGCAACAACCTCGGGGACCCGATCTCGCTCGCGCGCTGGGCGCGCGAGAGCGGCGGGCAGCTCCAGTACCACGGCGCCGACGCGCGGCTCGAGCTCGGGGGGCGGCGGATCTTCGTCGTCCACTACCCCGAGTACGGCCACGCCTTCGCCTGCACCGGCGACTGGGACCTCGTCTGCTGCGGCCACTCGCATACCGCCGGCGTCGAGCAGGTGGCCAACGTCCGGGGCGGGCGCACCTGGCTGGTGAACCCGGGCACCGTGGCCGGCCTGGCCGCACCCGCCACCTGGGCGCTGGGCGACCTCGCTGCGATGCGGTTCGAAGTTTTTTCTATGGCCGCATAGCGGCATTCAAGCATCCGCCGCGCGGCGCCCCCCTACAATTGCCCGTCCAAGGGAGGGACACGATGTTCTCAGTGAATCCGTTCGCGCAGCTCGCGATCGCGCCCGCGGCGATGCAGACCTACGTCGTCCTGATGTTCCTGCTGGTCGTGGCCGGGACGCTCTTCGACGTCGTGCACAAGGGCAGCGCCAGGTACTTCTTCGAGAACTGGCGCCGGTCGAAGGGCAAGGCCGCCAGGCCGGTCGGCGGCGGCGAGCTCGTGTCGATCGCGGTGCAGACCGCCGTCGTCGACGTGCTCGCCTCCGGCGAGTTCTGCAATCCGCGCCGGCGCATCGCGCACCTGCTCGGCATGTACGGCTTCGTGCTCTACGTGCTCGCGACCGTGGTGCTGGTGTTCGACCTCTCGGCGGGCGCGATCTGGGCGCAGCTGTGGTGGCTCGGCGGCCTGATGATCTGCGTCGGCGGCTACTGGTTCTGGTTCTTCATCCGCGT
>CAZIXQ010000469.1:0-1565 GCA_964543155.1 uncultured Enterobacteriaceae bacterium | reverse complement strand
GCCCGGAAGCCCGCGCGCTCGGCCGCTGCGACGGTGTCGAAGAGCCGCACGTGCTCCGGGCGCGGGCGACGCGCGGGGCAGGTCGGCCGGCAGTACACGCCGGTTGTCGTGACGGCGTAGTAGAAGGCGCCGTCAGCGCGCGCGTCGCGCGAGCGGATCGCGCGCCAGCGCGCGGCGTCGAGCCGGGCTGCGTTCGGAGCGGAGGGGTTCATGGCGCGCAGTCTAGGTTCAGGCGTGCGGCGCCGCCATCCGGAGGTTGCGGTCGAATTCGCTCTCAGTCGCCTGCCTTGCCCCAGAGCTCTCGCAACCGCTCGTCGCGCCCGCACCCGGTGCGGTAGTACTTGTAGCGCACCGGATTCTTCTTGTAGTAGTCCTGGTGGTAGTCCTCGGCCGGCCAGAATTCGCCCGCCGCCTGGACCGGCGTCACGATCGGCGCCTTGAATGGTTTCGATTTCTCGAGCGACGCCTTCGAGGCCTCGGCGAGGCGCTTCTGCGCGTCGTCGTGATAGAAGATCGCCGTCCGGTACTGCGAGCCCACGTCGCAGAACTGGCGGTCCCGGACGGTCGGATCGATGTTGCGCCAGAACACCTCGAGCAGCCTCTCGTAGCTCACCTTCGCCGGGTCGTAGACGACCTGCACCACCTCGGTGTGGCCGGTCGTCCCGGTCGAGACCTCCTCGTAGGTCGGGAAGCGCTTCGTGCCGCCCATGTAGCCCGAGGTGGTCGAGACGACGCCCGGCAGCTTGTCGTAGGGGGGCTCCATGCACCAGAAGCAGCCGCCGGCGAACGTCGCCTTCGCAGTGCTCTGCGCCGCCGCCCCGACTGGCAGGAGCGCGCCGGCGAGCGCGACCGCGCACGCCGCCATTCGCGTGAAAACTCTGATTCCGCCGATACTTGTCCGCATTCCCGGTCCCCTCTCGTGCGTCCCGCGAGCGCGCAACGGGACGGCGCTCGCTTGCGAGAGCGTGAGCTTACACGCCGCCCCGAGCGGGCGCGCAGGACGACGGCATCGCGACGGCGCGCGCCGCGCGCATCCCGCGCACCCTCCGCGTCATAGAGGGGAAAGGCGGTTTACGAGCGAAAAAAACGCTTGCGCTCCCGCTTTCACTTCGGCATCCTCTCGTCGCCGAGTCGCTTTCCATAGAGCGGCGAGCATAAGGTGCAGGACCACAACACGATTAGTGGAGGTTTAGACGATGGCGACGAAGAAGAAGGCTGCGAAGAAGTCTGCGAAGAAGTCCGGAAAGAAAATGGCGGCGCGCCGCCCGGCGAAGAAAAAATCCGGCGCGAAGCGCAAACCCAACCCCGCGTTCATGAAGCCGATGACCCCGAGCGCCGCGCTGGCGGCAGTGGTCGGGCCGATCGCGCAGGCGCGCACCGAGATCACGAAGAAGATCTGGGGCTACATCAAGAAGAACAAGCTGCAGGACGCGATCAACAAGCGGATGATCAACGCGGACGAGAAGCTCCGCGAGATCTTCGGCGGCAAGCGCCAGGTGTCGATGTTCGAAATGACCAAGCTGGTCAGCAAGCACCTGAAGTAGGCCACTTTCTCCTGCACGGCC
>CAZIXQ010000468.1:0-1586 GCA_964543155.1 uncultured Enterobacteriaceae bacterium | reverse complement strand
CCGATCGTCAAGGAATACCAGGAAGCCTCCGAGAAGCTGACCGGCAAGAAGGCCTACTCCTTCCAGTCGCTCGAGGCCTACATCGCAATGAGGGTGCTGGTCGAGGGGATCCGCCGCGCCGGCCCGCAGCCCACGCGCGAGAAGGTGCTCGTCGCCCTCGACACGATGCAGAACTACGACCTCGGCGGCTACCTCGTGAACTTCTCGCCGTCCAACCACAACGGCAGCAACTTCGTCGGCCTGACGATCCTCGGGCGGGACCTCGCGTTCAAGGACTGATCAGCTCCCCGGAGAGCGAAACGGGCGCCGCGGCGCCCGTTCTACTTTGTAGCTCGCAGCGCGCGCCTAGGCGCGCCGCCAGGTCGTGCCCTTCGGGCCGTCCTCGAGCACGATGCCGGCGTCGAGCAGTTCCTTGCGGATGCGGTCGGCCTCGGCGTAGTTCTTCGCTTTCTTCGCGGCGTTGCGCTCGGCGATCAGCTGCTCCACGCGCCCGGCCGCCCAGCCGTCGGGCAGCTCGCCCTTCAGGAACGCCTCGGCGGGCCGCTCGAGCAGGCCGAGCACGCCGCCGAGCTGCCTTTGCAATCGCGCCGCGCCCGTCCCGCCCGGCTTGTTCGCCTCGTTCGCCAGCTCGAACAGCACCGCGATCGCCTCGGGCGTGTTGAAGTCGTCGTCCATCGCGGCCTTGAACCGCGTCGCGCGCGGGTCCTGCCAGTCGATCACCCCGCCGGCCGGGGGCACGCCCTTGAGCGCCGTATAGAGCCGCGCGAGGCCGCTCTTCGCCTCCTCGAGGTGCGCGTCCGAGTAGTTGAGCGGGCTGCGGTAGTGGGCGCGCAGGATGAAGAAGCGCACCACCTCAGGGTCGTACTTCGCAAGCACCTCCCGGATGGTGAAGAAATTGCCGAGCGACTTGGACATCTTCTCGTCGTCGACGCGCACGAACCCGTTGTGCATCCAGTAGTTCACGAACGTCTCGCCGTGCGCGCCCTCGGACTGCGCGATCTCGTTCTCGTGGTGCGGGAACTGGAGGTCGGCGCCGCCGCCGTGGATGTCGAAGTGGCGCCCGAGGAGCGTCCCGGACATCGCCGAGCATTCGATGTGCCAGCCCGGACGCCCGCCCCCGTAGGGCGACGGCCACGCCGGTTCGTCCGCCTTCGCCCGCTTCCACAGCGCGAAGTCGAGCGGGTCCTGCTTGTCCGGGGCCACCTCCACGCGCTCGCCGGCGCGCAGCTCGTCGAGCGACTTGCCCGAGAGCTTCCCGTACCCGGGGAACCTGCGCACCGCGAAGTTCACGTCGCCGCTCGGCGCGCGGTAGGCGAGCCCCTTCGCCTCGAGCGCTCCGATCATCTCCAGCATCTGCGGAACGAACTCGGTCGCGCGCGGCTCGTGGTCGGGCGGCTGGACGCCGAGCGCGCGCTCGTCCTCGTGCATGTAGCCGATGAACTCCTCGGTCAGCGCCTTGATCGACACGCCGCGCTCGACTGCGCGCTTGATGATCTTGTCGTCGATGTCGGTGATGTTGCGGACGTAGGTCACGTCGAACCCGCTCGCGCGCAGCCAGCGCTGCACGACGTCGAACACCACCATCA
>CAZIXQ010000467.1:0-1586 GCA_964543155.1 uncultured Enterobacteriaceae bacterium | reverse complement strand
CGCCGGCAGCACGATCACCTCGCGCGAGAGCCAGGAGGTCCGCCACATCGCCGCCGAGCGCCACGCCCGCTCCGGCCGGCCGAGGTGGAAGAACGAGGCGATCAACCCGGCGAGGAGGAACGCGAGCGCGATCACTGCGGCGAGCGGGTAGAAGAGCGCACCCTGCGGCCCCGCGCGGACTTCGAAGTGCTCGAGCACCTGGATGCAGTAGACCGCGAAGAACAACCCCTGCCCCACGCCGAGGAGCGTGGTCAGGAGCAGGACGGAGAACGCCGGGCGCACTACCAGCTCGTCACGTCGTCGAGCGCCGGCTCGTCGGGCCGCGGGCGCGGCAGCTTGCCGTCGACCTTGAGCGGGTTGTCGACGCGCTCGAGGTCCTCGACACGCACCCGGATCTCGGTCTTGCGCCGCGGCAGATAGTGGTTCGCCGGATGCGTGCCCCATTCCGGCATCAGCGCGTAGCCGCCGTTCTCGCTGATCGCCTTCGACACCTGCGACTCGGGTTCGTGGATGTCGCCGAAGAGTCGCGCGCTCGTCGGGCAGGCCATCACACAGGCCGGCCGCCGATCGGCCGCCGGCAGCAGCTCGTCGTAGATGCGGTCGACGCACAGCGTGCACTTCTTCATCACCTTCTGGTGTGCGTCGAGCTCGCGCGCGCCGTAGGGGCACGCCCACGAGCAGTACTTGCACCCGATGCACTTGTCGTAGTCGACCAGCACGATCCCGTCCGCGGCGCGCTTGTAGCTCGCGCCGGTCGGGCACACCGGCACGCACGGCGGGTCCTCGCAGTGCAGGCACGATTTCGGGAAGTGCACGGTCTGCGTGTTCGGGTACTCGCCGACCTCGAACGTCTGGACGCGATTGAAGAAAGTCCCGGTGGGGTCCCTGTCGTAAGGGTTGTCGTCGGAGAGGAACCCGGCGATGCCGGAGGTGTTCCACTCCTTGCAGCTCGTGACGCAAGCGTGGCAGCCCACGCAGACGTTGAGGTCGATCACCAACGCGAGCTGGGTCATAGCGAGCGTTCGTCGAGTGCGAGCTGGGTCATAGCGAGCGTTCGTCGCGTGCGAGCTGGGTCATCCGCCGAGCCCCTTGCCGGCGACGAACGCCTGCCACGTGCGCCGGACGCGCTCCATGCCCGGAATCGGGCCGACCGCCCTCACGCGCGGCGAAGTCTCGGCCGGCTCTCCGGCGCTCGCCTTGTAGATGCGCACGCGCACGTCATACCACCCGGCCTGGCCGGTCACAGGGTCCGAATTCGAGACGGTGCCGCCGCCCGGCGCGGGGAGCTCTTCCTTGATGACGTGGTTCAGCAGGAAACCGAGCCGCGACTCGTTCGCCTCCGGGGCGAGGTTCCACGCGCCCGGCGCCTTGCCGATCGCGTTCCAGGTCCACACCGTGCCGGGCTCGACCGCCTCGGAGAACCTCGCCATGCAGCGCACCTTGCCCCACTGCGACTCGACCCAGATCCAGTCGTCGTCGGCGATCCCGCTCGCGCGCGCGGTGCGCGGGTTCACGAAGAGGTAGTTGTGCGCGTGGATCTGCCGCAGCCAGGCGTTCTGCGAGTCCCACGAGTGGTACATCGCCAT
>CAZIXQ010000466.1:0-1597 GCA_964543155.1 uncultured Enterobacteriaceae bacterium | reverse complement strand
TCACCCGCTACCGCAAGCACTGGGCCGCGCGCTTCGGCACCGCCCCGTTCCTGCCGATGTCGCGCGCCGAGATGGACGCGCTCGGCTGGGACAGCTGCGACGTGATCGTGGTGACCGGCGATGCGTACGTCGATCACCCCAGCTTCGGCATGGCCATCGTCGGGCGCGTGCTCGAGGCACAGGGATTCCGCGTCGGCCTCATCGCGCAGCCCGACTGGCACAGCGCCGAGCCCTTCGCTGCGCTCGGCCGCCCGAACCTGTTCTTCGGCATCACCGCCGGGAACATGGACTCGATGGTCAACCGCTACACCGCAGACCGGCGCATCCGCAGCGACGACGCGTACACGCCGGGCGGGGAAGGCGGCAAGCGCCCAGACCGGTCGGTGATCGTGTACGCGCAGCGCGCGCGGGAAGCGTTCGGCGACGTCCCGATCGTGATCGGCGGGATCGAGGCATCGCTCCGGCGAATCGCGCACTTCGACTACTGGTCGGAGAAGGTGCGCCGCTCGTGCCTCCTCGACGCCAAGGCCGATGTGCTCGTCTACGGCAACGCGGAGCGGCAGATCTGCGAGATCGCGCACCGGCTCGCCGCGCGCGAGCGCATCGAGGATCTCACCGACCTCCGGGGCACGGCATTCGTGCGCAAGACGGTCCCGGCGGAGTGGATCGAGATCGACTCGACGCACCTCGACACGCCGGGGCCGCTGAATCCGCCGGTCGACCCGTACGCGATGGAGGACAACGCAGGCACGAAGGCAGCGCGCCCGACTCACCAGGTCGTGCGCTTCGCGCGCGACGTGAAGAACGCCGATCGCGATCGCAGCGTGATCCGGCTGCCGTCGTTCGAGCAGGTCGCAGCGGATCCGGTGCTCTACGCGCACGCCTCGCGCATCCTGCACCTCGAGTCGAACCCCGGCAACGCGCGCGCGCTCGTGCAGCGCCACGGCGACGCGGACGTCTGGCTCAACCCGCCGCCCATCCCGCTCACGACGAAGGAGATGGACTGGGTGTACGAGCGGCCGTACAAGCGCCAGCCGCACCCGAGCTACGGGAGCGCGAAGATCCCGGCGTACGAGATGATCCGCTTCTCGATCGCGATCCAGCGCGGCTGCTTCGGCGGCTGCACGTTCTGCTCGATCACCGAGCACGAGGGCCGCATCATCCAGAGCCGCTCCGAGGATTCGGTGATCCGCGAGATCGAGACGATCCGCGACAGCGTGCCCGGCTTCACCGGCGTGATCTCCGACCTCGGCGGGCCGACGGCGAACATGTACCGGCTCGCGTGCAAGAGCCGCGAGATCGAGAGCGCGTGCCGCCGGCCCTCGTGCGTCTATCCCGGCATCTGCCCGAACCTGAACACCGACCATTCACCGCTCATCAAGCTCTATCGCCGCGCGCGCGAGCTGCCCGGGATCAAGAAGGTGCTGATCGCCTCCGGCGTGCGCTACGACCTCGCGATCGAGTCGCCCGAGTACGTGAAGGAGCTCGCGCAGCACCACGTGGGCGGCTATCTGACGCTCGCGCCCGAGGCGACCGCCGAGGGCCCGCTCGCGAAGATGATGAAGCCGGGCGTCGGCACCTACTACCGCTTCAAGGC
>CAZIXQ010000465.1:0-1600 GCA_964543155.1 uncultured Enterobacteriaceae bacterium | reverse complement strand
CCGCCGCGCGCCCAGCCGAACACCGCATTGCACAGGTCGTTGATGTAGTCGCCCACCTTCGAAACCGTGAGGAACGCAGCGAAGGTGACGAACAGGATGATGTAGGTCGACGAGACCTGCGTCGTCACGCCGAAGATCCCGTACTCGCTGTAGATGTAGGTGAAGAACCGGTCGACCCCGAAGCCCTTGTGCTCGAGCACGCCCGGCATCCAGGGACCGACGAACGAGTAGACGATGAAGAGCGCCGCGATGAGCGGCAGCGCGAGCCCGGCGGCGCGGCGCGCGAACTCGAGCACGAGCAGCGTCCCGACGACGCCGGTGACCACGTCGCCAGTGGTGAACTGCGCGCCGGCCCGGAAGAGCAGACCGTCGAGCTCGACCGCAATGTACGCCCCGCAGGCGATCGACGCGACCACGAAGACCCAGTCGTACCAGGGCACGCCGGCGGCGCGGATGCGGTGCGCGGCGCTGTACAGCATGAAGCCGATCGCGGCGCCCCACGCGACGTGGATGGCGCGAAACAGCAGCGGCTCGAGCGGATAGAAGTTGAGGACGATCATGTGGAAGACGGTGAAGCCCAGCGCGAGCGCGCTGAGCAGCCAGCCTTCCCAGCGGCGCAGCGCGCGCTTGTTGCCGCCGAACTCCTCTTCCTGCGCCGGTTTCGCGACGGCGTTCTCGCCGTGCGGTCGGTCATGCGCTGCAGCCATGTGCCTCCCCTCCTCCCAGAGACGAGAACGCCGCGGCGGGGCGCTCGCCCCGGCGCGGCCTGCGTTCGATCGAGCCTCTCGGGCCGGCTACTTCGCCACGAGGTTCGGCGGAACGGTGATGCCCTTTTCCTTGTAGTACCGGATCGCGCCCGGGTGGAACGCCAGGAACGTGTTGCGGTTCCAGTTCTCGGTCACCGTCTCCTTGGCCGCAGCGTGCCCCTTCACCATCTGGGCGTTGTTCTCCAGCACCGCCTTGGTCACGGCGTAGGCGAGGTCCTCAGGCACGTCCTTGTTCGCAATCGCGAAGTTGAACACGCCGACGGTCTTGTGGTCTGCCGTTTGCTGCTTGTATGTGCCCTTGGGGATCAGCGAGTCCGAGAGCTCCGGTAGCGCCTTCTTGAGCCTCGCGATCTCTTCGTCGGTGTAGGTGAAGAAATTGACCTTGTTGGTGGTCTCGAGCTCCGAGTACGCGGCGATCGGGATTCCGGCGCAGAACGGGAAAGCGTCAATCAACCCGTCCTGGAGGTTGCCCGCCATGTCGGAGGCCTGACCGTTGCGGATCGTGACCTTGACGCCGAGAGCGTCGAACATCAGCGGGAAGTAGGTTCCGCAGGTGCCTGCGCGGGGACCGACCCCGGCGCGCTTGCCGGCGAGATCCTTGACGCTCTTGATCCCGGACTTCTCGAGCGCGACGAAGTGGAACGGGGTGTCGTACATCGGAAACAGCGCGCGGATGTTGCGGAACTGCTTGCCCTTGGTCCACTCGCCCTTGCCTTCCCAGGCCTGCAGCGCGACGCCCATCGTTGTCATGCCGAAATCGACCTGGCGCGAGTCGGTGAGGATGATGTTCTGGTTCGGCCCCTGGGTCTGCTGGGTGCTGATGTTGGTGCCGA
>CAZIXQ010000464.1:0-1607 GCA_964543155.1 uncultured Enterobacteriaceae bacterium | reverse complement strand
CACTGGTCGCGGCAGAGCTAGCGCCTATAATCCCGCGGCCATTGTGTGCGTCGCTGTGCGACGCAACAGATCCGCCGAGACCCCGCCGTGAACGTTCAAGCCGACGTCGTCAACGTCCTCGAGCGCGTGCTCAACCTCAAGGGGCGCAGCGCCGGGTTCGGCCCCGACACGCCGCTGCTCGGGAGCGTCCCCGAGCTCGACTCGATGGCGGTCGTGGCGGTGATCACTTCGCTCGAGGAGCGCTTCGGGTTCGCGGTGGACGACGACGAGATCGACGGGTCGACCTTCGCGACCGTCGGGGCGCTGGTCGGGTTCGTCGAAGGCAAGCTGAAGTCCTGAGCTTGGCCGGCGCGAGTTTCGAGGCGTTCTTCCTGCCCCGGCCGCGCGGCGCCCGGTTCTGCATCCTGCACACGCCGCCGGCTTCCGTGCGCGCGAAGGGCGCGGTGCTCTACGTGCATCCGTTCGCCGAGGAGATGAACCGGACCCGGCGCGCGGTCGCGGTGACCGCGCGCGCGCTCGCGCAGGACGGCTGGACGGTTCTGCTCGTGGATCTGCTCGGGTGCGGGGACAGCTCGGGGGATTTCGGTGATGCGACCTGGTTCGAGTGGCTGGACGACGTGTCCGCCGCGTACGACTGGCTGAAGGCGCGCCACGGGTTGCCGGTGCTGTGGGGCCTGCGGGCGGGGGGCCTGCTGGTGTGCCAGGCGGTGACGCGCCTGCCGGAGGCGCCGCACCTGATGCTCTGGCAGCCGGTCGTTTCGGGCAAACTGTTTCTCAACCAGTTCCTGCGCCTCAAGACGGTGGCGGCGATGCTCGGCGAGAAGGAGGAAGGCACGAGCGTCAAGGCGCTGCGGGAGGCGCTCGCGCGTGGCGAGTCGATCGAGATCGCCGGGTATGCGCTGGCGCCGTCGCTCGCGCTGCCGCTGGAGTCGGCGGAGCTCGAGCTTCCGGCGGGCTATGCGGGGCGCGTGCTGTGGGCCGAGGTCGGCGCGGAGCAGGAGACGGCGTTGCCGCCTGCTGCCGAGACGCGCGTTCAGCGGTGGCGTGAACGCGGGACGAGCGTGGAGGCGGAAGTCGTGAGCGGCCTGCCGTTCTGGCAGACGCTGGAGATCGCCGAGTGCCCGGGGCTCGAGCATGCGTCACGTGGGTATCTCGAGAGGCTGGCCGCGTGAAGTACGAGGAGCGTCCGGTGCTCTTCGAGTGCGGCGGCGAGCGCCTCGTCGGCGTGCTGTCGCAGCCCGAGACGCCGGCGGCGGTCGGGCTGCTCGTGATCGTCGGCGGGCCGCAGTACCGGGCGGGGAGTCACCGGCAGTTCGTTCTGCTTGCGCGCACGCTCGCGGCAGAGGGCTATCCGACGTTCCGGTTCGACTATCGCGGGATGGGGGACAGCACGGGCGAGATGCGTTCGTTCGAGGCGATCGACGAGGACATCGCGCGCGCGATCGACGCATTTGTCGCCGCCCAGCCGGCGGTGCGGTCGGTCGTGCTGTGGGGGCTGTGCGACGCCGCGTCGGCGGCAATGATGTACGCGGGGAGCGATCCTCGCGTGGTGGGGCTCGTCCTGCTCAACCCCTGGGCGCGTGGTGAGGCTTCGCATGCGAAGACCC
>CAZIXQ010000463.1:0-1613 GCA_964543155.1 uncultured Enterobacteriaceae bacterium | reverse complement strand
TGATGAGCTTCAGCATCACGCGCCCGAACGGGCGCAGCACGTCCTTCGCCGACTGGAACCCGTGCTTGATCGCGACCTCGCGCATGATCGCGATCAGGCCGCCGGGGGAGTTCTTGAACGGACAGCGGGAGGCGCAGGTCATGCACTGGGCGCAGGCCCAGATCTTCTCCTGCATCGCGTCGTACACCTGCTCGACGTTCTCCGTCCAGAGCAGCTGCACGATCTCGCGCGGGCTGAAGTCGTAGAACTGCGCCGACGGGCACGTGGCGGTGCACACGCCGCAGTTCAGGCAGCCGTTCAGCTCGTGCTCGTAGCGGAAATCCCGACGGATGTCGTCGAAGATCTCCTGCATCTCGCCGTAGGTCGCCATGCATCCTCCAGGTGTCAGCCTGCCCCGTGCGGGTTGTTCTGTTGCCGACGCGCCCCGCTACGCGATCGGTTTGCGGCGCAACGCGCGATCACTTCCTCTTCATGAAGAAGGTGTATTCCTTGTTCGCCTCGGAGTGCGCGAGCAGCTCGTTGCCGGTCTGCTTGGAGAAGGCCTGGAAGTCCTTCACCGAGCCCGGGTCGGTGGCGACGATGCGCAGCACCTGGCCGCTCGTCATGTCCGCGAGCGCCTTCTTGGCCCGCAGGATCGGCAGCGGGCAGTTGAGGCCACGGGCGTCCAGTTCCTTGTCGAAGTCCATCGGAATCCTTTCGGGGAGAAAAAACGTCGGGTGCGGCCCGGTATAGCGCACGCCCGACGGCCTTTCAACTCCAACCGGCAGCGGTACTGATCGCGGTCAACCGCGAATATCACGAATTTCTAATATTCGATGGGCCGCGTCAAGCACCGCGCGCGGGCCGCGCCGCTGCTGCGGCGCAGCAAGCGCTATGAAATCCGCTGGTAATACAGGTTCTGCGGGTGGTTCGCCTGGGCAAAGAAGAACCAGCGCTCGGCGAGGAGCCCGAGGTACTGCACCAGGAAGGCGGCGGCGAGCAGCGCCGGCGCGCCGGCGGCCAGCCCCAGGCCGAGCAGCGCGAGCGGCACTGGGAACACCGCGACGAGGAACCACCACTTGATCGACCGGACGAACCGGTCCGACGCGCCGTGGAAGAACTCGCGCGTGTTGAAGGAACCGCCCATCGCGCCCTGCGCCTTCTGCACGATCCGGGGGTGCTTGACCCCGATCGCGGTCTGCGGGGACGACCTCGGCTTGAGCCGCGCGTTGCGCACGAGCGAGGCGGCGCGCGTGACGAGCGCCGCGAGCGTGAAGCCCACCGCCCAGGCCGCAATGTAGTTCACGAGCCCCGGCTCCACGACCGCGGCGTACGCGGTGGCGAGCATGAGGCCAGAGGCGCACCCGAACAGCAGATAATTGATGACGGTGAGCGGCGTGTGCCACTCCTGCAGGAACTTCAGGCACGCGTAGATCATCCCGGTGCACAGGAAGAGCAGCAGGCAGAGCAGCGTGCCGACCGCCCCGATCGCGAGGGTCGCGTCGACGCCGAATGCGAGCGGCCGTGCTCCCCAGCCGAGCCAGTGGCCGACGCCGTACAGGAAGATGCAGCCCATCAGCGCCGGCAGCACGATCACCTCGCGCGAGAGCCAGGAGGTCCGCCACATCGCCGCC
>CAZIXQ010000462.1:0-1617 GCA_964543155.1 uncultured Enterobacteriaceae bacterium | reverse complement strand
GCATCACCGGCGCGTCGCCGCAGGCGCCGAAGCACTCGCCCTCCTTCAGGGTGAATCTCCCGTCCGGCGTCGTCTCGTTCAGACCGATGCCGAGCTTGCGCTGCAGGTGCGCCACCGCCTCGGTCGCCCCGCGCAGCGCGCACGGCAGGTTGGTGCACACGCACAGCTTGTACCTGCCGACCGGCGCGAGGTCGTACATCGCGTAGAACGTCGCCACCTCCTCGACCGCCACCGCCGGCATGCCGAGGTACTCGGCGACGAACGCCATGAGCTCCGGGGTGAGGTGGCCCTTCTCGTCCTGTGCGATCGCGAGCGCGGCCATCACCGCCGACTCACGCCGCTCGGCCGGGTATTTCGCCGCTTCGCGGTCGATCCGCTTCAGCGCCTCGGCGGTGAGCATCAGCGGTCGATCTCGCCGAAGACGATGTCGAGCGTGCCGATGATCGCCACGGCGTCGGCCAGCATGTGACCGCGCGCGATCTCGTCCATGGCCGCGAGATGCGGGAACCCCGCCACGCGCAGCTTCATGCGGTAGGGCTTGTTCGCGCCGTCGGAGACGAGGTAGACGCCGAACTCGCCCTTGGCGTGCTCGACCGCCGCGTACGCCTCGCCCGGCGGCACGTGCATGCCCTCGGTGAAGAGCTTGAAGTGGTGGATCAGCTCTTCCATGTTCGACTTCATCTCGACCCGCGAGGGCGGGGCGACCTTGTGGTTGTCGGTGATCACCGGGCCGGGATTCGCGCGCAGCCACTCGACGCACTGGCCGGCGATGCGGCACGACTGGCGCATCTCCTCGATGCGCACCAGGTAGCGGTCGTAGCAGTCGCCGTTCACGCCCACCGGGACGTCGAAGTCCATCCGGTCGTACACCGCGTAGGGCTGCTTCTTGCGCAGATCCCAGGCCACGCCCGAGCCGCGCAGCATCGGGCCGGTGCACCCGAGGGCGAGCGCGCGCTCCGGCGCGACCACGCCGATGCCCACCGTGCGCTGCTTCCAGATGCGGTTGTCGGTGAGGAGCGTCTCGTACTCGTCGACGCACGCCGGGAACCGCCGCACGAAGTCGGCGATGAAGTCGAGCAGGCTGCCCTGCCGGTTGGCGTTGAGCTCCGAGGTCTCCTTCGCGCTGCGGAACGAGGTCGCCTTGTACTGCGGCATCGCATCCGGCAGGTCGCGGTAGACGCCGCCCGGGCGGTAGTACGCCGCGTGCATCCGCGCGCCCGACACCGCCTCGTAGCAGTCGAGGAGGTCCTCGCGCTCGCGGAATGCGTACAGGAACATCGTCATCGCCCCGACGTCGAGGGCGTGCGTGCCGATCCACAGCAGGTGATTCAGGATGCGGGTGAGCTCGTCGAACAGCACGCGGATGTACTGCGCGCGGAGCGGGACCTCGACCCCTAGGAGCTTCTCGACCGCCATGCAGTACGCGTGCTCGTTCATCATCATCGAGACGTAGTCCAGGCGGTCCATGTAGGGCAGCGCCTGGAGGTACGTGCGGGTCTCGGCGAGCTTCTCGGTCGCGCGGTGCAGCAGCCCGATGTGCGGATCGGCGCGCATGATCACCTCGCCGTCGAGCTCGAGGACGAGGCGCAGCACGCCGTGGGCCGCGGGGTGCTGGGG
>CAZIXQ010000461.1:0-1637 GCA_964543155.1 uncultured Enterobacteriaceae bacterium | reverse complement strand
GGTCGAAAGACCGTCGTCGCGCAGCGACAGTCCCGGAGCGGCCACCGTCCCATGCGTCTCGCGCTCGTCCTTCCCGCCCTCGCCGCGCTCGCGGCGTGCCAGACCCCGGTTCCCCCCATTCACGTGCAGGAGCGCTTCGAGACCGA
Organism: uncultured Enterobacteriaceae bacterium; assembly: GCA_964543155.1. Lineage (GTDB taxonomy): Bacteria > Pseudomonadota > Gammaproteobacteria > Burkholderiales > SG8-39 > JAGVSZ01. Next base: position 1,491 of record CAZIXQ010000461.1, on the reverse strand, counting down.
GAGCGCCTACTCGCGGCTCTTTCCGGCGTCGCCCGCGGCCACTTGCGACGCGGCGCGGCGGGCGCTGCTCAGCCAGGGCTACCTGACGGTGTCGAGGACCGACGCGGTCGAGGGGCGCAAGAAGTTCCAGTACGACCCGGCCACGCACCTCGAGATCGAGTTCCACGTCGTCTGCGCGCGCAACAACGTCGGCGGGGGAACGGTCGCGTTCGTGAGCGCGCTGCAGGATCGCTATGCGCTGAAGAAGAGCCCGACCAACGCGAGCGTCGGGGTCGGCGCGTTCGGGACGGTGTCGCTCCCGATCGGCTCGAGCGACGACGCGCTGGTGAAGGTCGCGAGCGAGACGATCGCCGCGGAGGACTTCTACACCCGCTTCTTCGGCCTGCTCGCGCACCACCTCGTCGAGGACGAGGAGTCGGCGCCGTAGGCGCCGGCGGTCACACCCAGAGGAAGTGCGTCTTGCGCAGCGTCGGCTCGCCCTCCCAGCGGTAGGCGACGAGGCTCCCGCCTTCGCCTGCGCTGTAGTCGACGCACGCGTGCCGCGGACCCGCGGGGGCCGGCCGCGCCTTGAGGTTGTAGTGGCCGAAGAAGACCGGCGCGGCGGTCGCGGGCGCCTGCTCCCACCAGCGCACGCGCGCCTTCGTGCGCTTCTTGCCGTCCGCATCGACGAACGATTTTCCGGCCGGCAGGTCCGCCTCGGGGCCCTTGCAGAGCGTCTCGACTGCCTCGTGCGCCCAGTGTCCCTTGCGGTTCGCGGCGACGACGAGCTCGTCGGTGAGCGCCCCGCCGTAGCCGAGGTGCGGCCGCAGCCGCTCGATCGCCGCGTCGCTCCAGCACGCGTGCACGACGCGCAGGTCGCCCAGGTCGAGCCACAGCGGCAGGGTCCTGAACCACGCGACGATCTCGGCGTGGAGCGGCGCGCCCTCGACCTCCGCCAGGAACGCCGCGTGCTGGCGCCGGTTCCCGGGCTGGTCGTGCCGGCGCAGCCTCTTTCCCGGGTGGTCGGGGTCGCGCGTCGCCCACGCGATCGCGTTGAACTCGTGGTTGCCCAGGATCGCCTTCGCGGCGCCGGTGTCGACCATCGCGCGCACGAGCTTGACGGTCGCGACCTGCTGCGGCCCGCGGTCGATGGCGTCGCCGACGAAGATCGCGGTGCGGTCGGGATGGCGCCAGGCCCGCATCGTTTCCTGGTAGCCGAGCGTGCGGAGCAGGGCGACCAGCCGGTCGTGCTGCCCGTGGACGTCGCCGATGACGTCGTAGTTCATGCGCGAAGTGTCGCCGCGGTGCTGGGCGGAGGCGAGGGAATCGTTCTTCGCCGGGCGCCCGGGCGGCGGCCGCGACGGTAGAAAGTCACGGCCGCGCCGGGCTCATCCGTCCGGGTCGCGCGCTCACTCGTCCGCGCAGGGCGCCTCGTTCGGCCGCCGGATGGGGGAATCGGTCGGCGGTCCGGTTTCCCGGGCGGCGGACTTACGGCGCCACCGGCACGTTCGC
>CAZIXQ010000460.1:0-1648 GCA_964543155.1 uncultured Enterobacteriaceae bacterium | reverse complement strand
GCGTACTCGCGGCTCGCCGAAGTCCCTCAGCACTCCATGCGGGGGCTCGTTCTGCACAGTCTCGGCTTCCTGCTTTGCATGCGCGCCGAGTACGACGAGGCGCTGGCCCTGGCGGAACGAGCCGAGGCGCTCGCAGCGGCCACGAACGATCCGGTTCTCATGCCGTGCGTGTGCACCGTGCATGCACAGGTCCACACGCTGCAGGGCCGGCCGCGCGCTGCCCGCGCGTGGGCCGAGCGCGGTCTTTCTGCGATCGCGGCGTCGGATGCACCACTGGAGGACAGTCTTTCGGTCGATCCGCAGGTCATGCTCCAGGGACTGCTCGCCATGCAACTGCTCGAGCTCGGTCTCGTCGAGACCGCTGGCGTTCACATGCGGGAGGCGCGCGATCGCGCGCGCCGGCTGGGGAGACCGATGGCGCAGATGGTCGCAATCTGGTTCAACGCCTTGTTCGAGGTGCGACTCGGCGATGCCGAGCGCGTCGCAGCACTCGCCGACGAGATGCAGGCGCTCGTCGACAGGTTCGCGCTCGTGCAGGGCCGAACCGCGTGTCGCTGGTTTCGGGGTTGGGCGGACGCCAGGATGGGAGAACCGCGCGACGGGTATCGCCGCATCCGGGACGCCTACGAAGAGAATGCGCGGCTCGGAATGCTCGCGGGAGCGACAGAGACGAGGGCCTATGCCGTGGAGGCCCTCGTGCTCGCCGGCGACTGGGATGCCGCCCGACACGAACTCGAGGCGGTGTCCCGGCTCGCAGACACGCTCGGGGAGCGCGTGTATCTGCCGCAGCTCTTCCTGCTGGAGGCTGCCATCGCACGGGGACGTGGCCAGCCCGCCGTCGCGCGCGACTCGGTCCGGCGCGCGGTGGAAGAGGCGAGAGCGCGCGAGGCACCGTGGCTCGAGTTGATCGCGCGGCTCGAGCTCTGCGAGCACGACGGCGCAACGACCGAGGATCGACGCGCGCTGGCTGCGCTCGTCGATCGGCTTCCGGAAGCGATGAACACCACCGCGGTCAGGAAGGCGCGAACGCTGCTCGATCAGGTCAGGTCCGCCTGAACCGCGCGCGTCCCTGCGCGGCTCGCGGCCGGATCGCGCGGCGTGCTCTACGGGGTCGCCCGCTGCGTCGGAAGCGGCCCGAGCTGCACCACCACGGTCGCGGGCTTGCCGTTCCTGACGAGATCGATCGCCATCCGCTCGCCCGGCTCGCCGCCGATCACGACGCTGGTGACGTCCTGCGGACGCTGAACGCGCCTCTCGCCGAACCGCACGATGACGTCGCCGGGCTCGATCCCGGCCCGATCCGCGGGTCCTTCTCGCTCTACCGCGACGACCCGTACACCCTCGCCTTGGCGCGACGGTCCGGTCCACAGGCCGAGCCACGCGCGGCTCACACGCCCCTTCGTCTTCAGCATCGCGACGACGGTCTGCACGAGGTCCGCCGGTATGGCGAAGCCGATCCCTTCGGATCCGCCGCTGTGCGAGAGGATCAAGGTGTTGATCCCGACGAGGCGGCCCGCCGTGTCGACCAGCGCGCCGCCCGAGTTGCCGGGGTTGATCGCCGCGTCGGTTTGAATGAAGTTCTCGATCGGCGTCGCCCCCTTGCGTACGATCGCGCTGACGATGCCCTGCGTTACCGTCTGGCCGATGC
>CAZIXQ010000459.1:0-1677 GCA_964543155.1 uncultured Enterobacteriaceae bacterium | reverse complement strand
CCGGCGCCTCGTCGATCCCGGCGGTCGACGCCAACCACCAGGCGATGTGCGCGTCTTCGGGCCGGCGCATCGTCGGCATGGTCTGGGAGGACCTGAAGCCGCGCGAGATCCTCAGTCCGGCGTCCTTCGACAATGCGATCACCGTGGACATGGCGATCGGCGGCTCGACCAACGCCATCATCCACCTCGTGGCGCTCGCCGGGCGCGCCGGCATCGAGCTGCCGCTCGCGCGCTTCGACGAGCTCTCGCGCACCACGCCCGTGCTCGTGAACCTGCGGCCGTCGGGCAAGTACCTGATGGAGGACTTCTACTACGCGGGCGGCCTGCGCGGCCTGCTCGGCACGCTGCGCGACCACCTCCGGCTCGGGGCGCGCACCGCGAATGGCCGCACCCTGGGCGAGAATCTCGAGGGCGCGCGGGTGTTCAACGACGACGTGATCCGCCCCCTCGCTCGCCCCCTCGTGGCGGCCGACAGCCTGGCGGTGCTGCGCGGCAACCTCGCCCCCGACGGGGCGGTGATCAAGCCCGCCGCGGCCGAGCCCCGGCTGCACCGGCACGCGGGCAAGGCGGTCGTCTTCGCCGACTACAACGACATGGCGGCGCGCATCGACGACCCGGCGCTCCCGGTGGACGAGACCTCGGTGATCGTGCTCCAGCAGGCCGGCCCGCTGGGGGCCGGCATGCCCGAATGGGGCCAGCTCCCGATCCCCAGGAAGCTCCTGGAGAAGGGCGTGCGCGACATGGTGCGCATCTCGGACGCGCGCATGAGCGGCACGAGCTATGGCGCGTGCGTGCTGCACGTCGCCCCCGAGTCCTTCGTGGGCGGCCCGCTCGCGCTCGTTCGCGACGGGGACGTGATCGAGCTGGACGTGCCTGGCAGGAAGCTGACACTGAAGGTGAGCGACGAGGAGCTCGCCCGCCGCAAGGCCGCCTGGCAGGCGCCCGCCCCGCGCTACGGCCGGGGCTACGGGCGGGTGTTCGCGAGCCACGTGACCCAGGCGAACGAGGGCTGCGACTTCGACTTCCTGGAGCGGGGCGCCCCGACCCCCGATCCGGAGATCCACTAGCGGGCGCTTGGGCCACGGCACCGGGCCGGGCTATAGTTCGCCCGGTCCGCCCTAGAGCGGCGTCCCCAGGGAGACAAGGACGTGCACGCCACAAGAGTCCGACAGAAAGACGGCGTTTTCTACTTCGCGAGCTACCCGGCCAAGGATCTCCTCGCGAAGGTCCGGTTCATCAGCCGGTTCTACGGCGAGGGCGAGGAGATCGGGCCCGCCCGCATCGCCCACGACGACGACGTCGCCCAGTACATCGCCAAGATCGAGCGCACGGACAAGGCCTTCCAGCGCGCGCTCTCGCGCGCCAAGGTGAAGCAGCTCCGCAACTTCTACGAGACCGCGGTCACGCAGCCGCCGATCCCGGGCACGGTGCTCCTCTTCACCGCCGAGCGGCTCAATTTCCGCTCCACTGCAGGGGACGACCACGGCAACCTCTCCGACCCGGCGTCGAAGTTCCTGATCATCGACGGCCAGCACCGGCTCGCGGCGCTGCACTTCTATCTGCAGGACCGCCCCGCCGACGCCGCGACGATCAACGTGCCCTGCATCATCTTCGACGGCCGCAGCGAGGACTTCGCGACCGAGATGTTCGTGATCATCAACTCGACGCCCACGCGCA
>CAZIXQ010000458.1:0-1723 GCA_964543155.1 uncultured Enterobacteriaceae bacterium | reverse complement strand
ACGCGGCGCGCGCGCAATCTCGTGCGGCAGCGGATCCTGCCGCTCCTGCGGCAGATCAATCCGGCGGCAATCGCGAACCTCGCGCGCAGCGCCGCCCTCGTCGCGGAGGCGAACGACGTCCTCGCGGCCGTGGGGGCGCAGGACGCCGGGGACGGGGACCTCGAGGTCGCCGTGCTCGCGGGGCTGCCGAAGGCCCGCGCCGCGAACGCGCTGCGGTGGCTGCTCGCCCGGGCCGGCGCAGCCGCACCCGACCGCGCGCGGCTCGACGAGGCGCTGCGCCAGCTCGTCGAGGCGCGTGCGGATGCGGCCGTCTGCATCCCGGTCGGAGACACCGAGATCCGGCGCTATCGCGGTCGTGTCCGGATCGTGCGGCCGGCGCCGCGCGTGCCACGCGCGTTCGCGGCGCGCTGGCCGGGCGGGTCCGTCTGGCGAATTCCCGAGCTCGGGGGCGTCCTGCGCTTCCGGCGCGTGCGGGGTCGGGGTCTGTCCGCGGCCGCAGCGGCATCGGGATCGATCGAGGTGCGGGCGCGCCGCGGCGGAGAGCGCTTTCGCCCGGACGAGCGCCGTCCGCGGCGGACGCTGAAGGCGTTGCTTCAGGAGAGCGAGATTCCGCCATGGGAGCGCTTGCAGCTGCCGCTTCTCCACTGCAACGGTGTCCTCGCCTGGGTCCCGGGGATCGGGGTCGACGCCGGGTTCCGCGCCCAGCCGGGCGAGCCCGGGCTCGAGCCGGTCTGGGAGTGCACGCGAGGGCACTGCTGGAAAGGCGACAGCCCGACGCGAAACCGGTGATAAAATAACGGGTTATTCCAGGATTCCAAATTCGTGCGATCCGGACAATAGGCGAGACCAGGGAGCGAGCATGGCGGTGGAACGGACCCTTTCGATCATCAAGCCCGATGCGGTCGCGAAGAACGCGATCGGCCAGATCTACGCGCGTTTCGAGGCGGCCGGGCTGAAAATCGTCGCGGCCCGCATGATGTGGCTGTCGCAGCACGACGCCGAGGGCTTCTACGCCGTGCACCGGGAGCGCCCCTTCTTCCGCGATCTCGTCAAGTTCATGACCTCCGGACCGGTGATGATCCAGGTTCTCGAGGGCGAGGGCGCGATCGCGAAGAACCGCGAGCTCATGGGCGCCACCGACCCGAAGAAGGCCGCGCCGGGGACGATCCGCGCCGACTTTGCCGACTCGATCGACGCGAACGCCGTGCACGGGTCCGACGGGCCGGACACGGCGCGCACCGAGATCGCGTACTTCTTTCCGAGCTGCGCGCTGTTCTCGCGCTAGGAACCGCGCGCCGCGCATGAAGGCCAACCTGCTCGAATTCGACGCCGCCGGCATGGCGGCGTTCTTCGCCGCGATCGGCGAGAAGCCGTTTCGCGCGCGCCAGGTGCTGCGGTGGGTGCACCGCGCGGGCGAAGCGGAGTTCGAGCGCATGAGCGACCTGGCGCGCAGCCTGCGCGAGCGCCTCGCCGCGACCGCCGCGGTGGCCCCGCCGCGCATGATCCGCGACACGACCGCGGCGGACGGCACGCGCAAGTGGCTCCTCGACGTCGGCGCGGCGAACGCCGTCGAGACGGTCTTCATTCCGGAGGCCGGCCGCGGCACGCTCTGCGTCTCGACCCAGGCCGGCTGCACCATGGCCTGCCGGTTCTGCTCGACCGGCCGGCAGGGCTTCAACCGCAATCTCTCGACCGCCGAGATCGTCGGCCAGCTGTGGTGGGC
>CAZIXQ010000457.1:0-1728 GCA_964543155.1 uncultured Enterobacteriaceae bacterium | reverse complement strand
CGATGGCCGACCTCGCGCCGGCGCTCGTCGCCGGCATGGTCGGCCCGGACGCCGAGCCCGCGGGCGTGGCGCTTGCCACCAAAGTGATGGCGCGCGTGCCGGGCGAGACCTACCGCAAGGCGCTGCACGCGATCGTGCGCTTCGACCGGCGGGACGCGCTCGACGCGATCCGCGTCCCGTCGCTCCTCGTCGCCGGCGAGCGGGACGCGAATGCACCGCCCGCCGTGATGGAAAAGATGGCCGCGCGCATCGCCGGGGCCGAGTACCGCGTGCTCGCCGGGTGCGGGCACCTCGGGAACCTTGAGCGCCCGCGCGCGTTCAACGAGCTCGTGCTCGCGTGGCTCGCGCGGCACTTCGCTGCTTAAGCGTCCTCCAGGAGGCTTTCATGTCCGCCCAGCTCTCCCCGCTCCGGCCCGCCGGCTACGTCCCGCCGCCGATCGTCGGCGAAGGCTATCCCCTCACCGAGCTCCAGCGCGAGCTGCTCGCCACTGCGGCGACGCTCGGCCGCGAGAAGTTCGCGCCGCGCGCGGCCCAGTACGACCGCGAGGCGACCTTTCCGTTCGAAAATTACGAGGATCTGCGCGCCGCCGGCCTGCTGAGGATCTGCGTGCCCAAGCGCTACGGCGGGCTCGGCGCCGACTTCCCGACCTACGCGATGGTGGCCGCGGAGATCGGCCGGCACTGCGGCGCCACCGCGCTCACCTGGAACATGCACGTGTGCTCCACGCTCTGGAGCGGCCTGCTCGCCGACGAGCTGGACATGACGACCGGCGAGCGCGCGGAGCACGAGCGGCACCGCGCGCTGCACTTCGAGCGCATTGCGAGGGAGGGAAAGATCTACGCCCAGCCGTTCTCCGAAGGCTCCGCGGCTGCGGCGGGCCGGGCGCCGTTCGGCACGCTCGCGACCAAGGTCGACGGCGGCTGGGTCCTCAATGGAAAGAAGATCTTTGCCTCGCTCTCGGGCGCCGCCGACTACTACGGGGTGCTCTGCACCGAGGACCGGCCCGACCGCTCGATGCGCGACACGCTGTACATGGCGGTGCCCGCGGACGCGCCGGGATTCTCGATCACCGGCGAGTGGGACCCGCTCGGCATGCGCGGGACGGTGTCACGGACGCTGCTGCTGAAGGACGTGTTCGTGTCCGACGACGCGCAGCTCATGCCGCGCGGCGTGTACTACCAGGCGGCGAGCCGCTGGCCGCACATGTTCTCGACGCTCTCGCCCACCTACATGGGGCTCGCGCAGGCCGCGTACGACTTCACGATCCAGTACCTGCGCGGCGAAGTCCCGGGGATGCCGCCGGTCAAGCGGCGCATGTACCCGACCAAGCAGATCGCGGTCGCCGAGATGCGCATCAAGCTCGAGCAGACGCGCGCGCTCTTCCTGCGCGCGGCCGGCGAGGCCAAGGTGGACCCGAGCAAGGACGAGCGGCTGCGTTGCTACGCGGCGCACTACACGATCATGGAGAGCGCGAACGACATCGCGCGGCTCGCCATCCGCACCTGCGGCGGGCAGTCGATGCTGAAGAGCCTGCCGCTCGAGCGCATCTACCGCGACAGCCGCTGCGGCTCGCTCATGCTGCCGTGGACGGCGGAGCTCTGCCTCGACCGCATCGGGCGCGAGGCGCTCTACGAGACGGGCGAGGTCGATGACTGAGCCCGGGCTCGTTGGTCACAGGGAGACGGGCGAGGTCGACGACTGAAGTCGTAAGGCGGCGCAGGCGCGGG
>CAZIXQ010000456.1:0-1746 GCA_964543155.1 uncultured Enterobacteriaceae bacterium | reverse complement strand
GCGACCGCATCGACCACTGGGACTTCTACCTCGCGTACAACATGTTCCGGCTCGCGGCGATCCTGCAGGGGATCATGAAGCGCGCGCTCGACGGCACCGCGGCGAGCCGCGAGGCCGCCGACGCCGGCCAGCGCGCGCGGCCGCTCGCCGAGATGGGCTGGCAATACGCCCGGCGCGCGGGCGCCTGACCCTTTCGTTACCCTCATCCGGAGACCCTCGTGACGCTCAAGCTCTGCGGTTTCGCGGTCAGCAACTACTACAACAAGGTCAAGATGCAGCTCCTCGAGAAGGGGGTGCCCTTCGAGGAAGTGCTGGTGTGGGCCTCTCAGGACGAGGCGCACCTCGCGCGCTCCCCGCGCGGCAAGGTGCCCTACATCGAGGTGGGCGGGCGCACGCTCGCCGAGTCGAGCGCGATCTGCGAGTACATCGAGGACGCCTATCCGCAGCGCCCGCTGCTGCCGAAGGATCCGTTCGAGCGCGCGAAGGTGCGCGAGCTCGTCGTGTTCCTCGATCTCCACGTCGAGCTCGTCGCGCGGCGCCTCTACCGCGAGGCGTTCTTCGGCGGGAAGATCTCCGACGAGACGAGGGCGGAGGTGGAGAAGGACCTCCCGCGCGGGCTCAAGGCGGCGATGCAGCTCGCGAGCTTCGCGCCGTTTGCCGCCGGGCCGACGCTCACGCTCGCCGACTGCTCGGCGGTGCAGCACCTCCCGCTCGTCACGATGGCGACGAAGAAGATCTACGGCCGCGACTTCCTGGAGCCGTACCCGCAGGTGGCGGCGTACCTCAAGGAGATGGGCCAGCGCCCGACGGTCCAGAGAATCGCGGCGGACCGCAAGGAGAACACCCGCCTGTACGCGGAGAAGACGGCGAAGAAATAGCCATGGCGGCGGATTTCCGCAATGCCCTCGGCCAGCCGGTCGGCCCGCCGCTGCCGGACTGGCGGCCCCCGCCACCGCCGCCGCGCACGCCGATGGCGGGGCGGTTCTGCCGTGTCGAGCCGCTCGATCCGGCGCGGCACGGCGCCGAGCTCTGGGTGGCCAACTCGCTCGACAAGGAGGGGCGGAACTTCACCTACCTCTCGGGCGGGCCGTTCGCGACGCGCGAGGCGTACTTCGAGTGGCTGAACGGCTTCTGCCGCGGCGACGACCCGCTCTTCCACGCGATCGTGGACGCGGCGAGCGGCAAGGCGGTCGGGGTGGCGAGCTTCATGCGCATCGACCCGCGGAACGGCGTGATCGAGGTCGGGCATATCAACCTCTCGCCGCTCCTCCAGCGCAGGCCCGCGGCGACCGAGGCGATGTATCTGATGATGCGGCGCGCGTTCGAGCTCGGGTACCGGCGCTACGAGTGGAAGTGCGACGCGCTCAACGCGCCCTCGCGCGCGGCGGCGCAGCGGCTCGGGTTCTCGTACGAGGGGCTCTTCCGCCAGGCGGTCGTGTACAAGGGCCGCAGCCGTGACACCGCGTGGTACTCGGTGATCGACGGCGAATGGCCGGCGCTCCGCTCGGCGTTCGAGCGCTGGCTCGACCCGGCGAACTTCGAAGCGGCGGGGAACCAGCGGGTGTCGCTGTCCTCGCTCACTGCGCCGCTGGTGAAGACGCGCGGCTGAGGGCCGCGCACCGACCCGAAAGGAAGTGCCGATGTCCCTGCTGGGCAACGCGGCCATCGCGATGTGGGCCGATTTCGTCCCCGAGATCGTCCCGGAGCTCGGCGACTGGCACACGCACGAGCACATGCCCGAGCGAC
>CAZIXQ010000455.1:0-1750 GCA_964543155.1 uncultured Enterobacteriaceae bacterium | reverse complement strand
TGGGATGGCCGAGGAACGTGATCGCGGCCGCCGGCCAGTGCGCCGCGAGCGCGCGCAGCGCGGGGGTCGCCATCACCGTGTCCCCGATCCGCGTGACGTGCACGACCAGGATGCGCCGCGGGTCAGGCAGCGAGGGCGTCACGGAACACCGCCTCCATGCGGTCGAGCATGCGGTCCTGCGAGAACCGCTCCACCGCCTCCGCTCGCGCCGCCGAGCCGAGCCGTCGCGCAAGCGCCGGGTCGTCGAGCAGGCGCGCGATCGCACGCGCCAGCGCGGGCGCGTCGCGCGGCGGCACCACGAGCCCCGTGCGGCCGTCCTCGACGACCTCCAGGATGCTGCCGACCGGAGTCGTCACGACCGGCAGCGCGGCGAGCATCGCCTGCATCAGCGCCTGCGGCACGCCTTCGTTCGCGTACGACGGCAGGCAGAACACGTCCATCGCGCGCAGCCACGGCGCCGGATCGTCCTGGTGGCCGGCGAGCTTCACGCGGTCGCCGCGCCCCCCCGCGGCGATGCGCGACTCGATCGGCGCCCGCATCGGCCCGTCGCCGACGACGAGCAGGCGGCAATCGTCGCGGCCGAGCAGCTCGAGCGCCTCGATGAGGTAGAGGTGGCCCTTCCAGCTGCGCAGCGTCGCCACGATACCGACGTAGCGCGCCGCCGGATCCAGCCCGAGCGCGCGGCGCGCGGCCGCGGCGTCGCCGGGCGCGAAGCGCGCGAGGTCGACCCCGGTGGGAATGGAGACGACGCGGTCGGCGGGCAGGCCGTTCGCCTCGATCAGCGTGCGCCGCAGCGCCTCGCCCGTGGTCACGACGCGGCGCGTCGCACGGCCGTACAGCCACCGCGTGGCCGCGTTGTTGGCGACCGGCACGGAGACGTGCCGCGTGCGCACCACCGCCGGCGCGCGTGCGATCGTGGCGCAGGCGAGCGCGACGAGCCAGCTGTCGGTCGAGCTGTGCGTGTTCACGACGTCCACGCGATGGGTGCTCAGCCAGCGCCGCAGCGCGCGCCAGCCGCGCACGCTCTTGCGCCCGATCGGCAGGTCCACGACCGCGAGGCCGCGCCGCTGCGCCTCCACGTGGATGCGCGCGGAGGCCGGCGCGATCAGCGTCACGTCGTGGCCGCGCGCGCGCATCCCCGCCGACTCGCCGAGGATGCGCAGCTCCTGACCGCCCCAGCCCCGAGACGACTCGGTGTGGACAATGTGCATCCTCAGACGGCGGCCGCCGCGGCGTGCTCGCGCGAGTACTGGATGCGGTGCAGCCGGGCGTAGATGCCGTTGCGCGCGACGAGCTCGTCGTGCCGGCCGACCTCGGCGATGCGGCCCTGGTCGAGCACGACGATCCGGTCCGCGTTCTCGATGGTGGACAGGCGGTGCGCGATCACGAGCGTGGTGCGCCCGACCATCAGGCTCTCGAGCGCCGCCTGGACGTGGCGCTCCGACTCGCTGTCGAGCGCGCTCGTCGCCTCGTCGAGGATCAGGATCGGCGCGTTCTTGAGGAACGCGCGCGCGATCGCGAGGCGCTGCCGCTGCCCGCCGGAGAGACGCGTGCCGTCCTCGCCGATGATCGTCTGCAGGCCCTGCGGCAGGTCGCGGATGAAGCCCATCGCGTTGGCCGCCTCCGCCGCGGCGACGATCTCGCCTTCAGTGGCGGCGCCGAGGCGCCCGTAGCCGATGTTCGCCGCGACGGTGTCGTTGAAGAGCGTGACGTCCTGGCTCACGAGCGCGATGCTCCCGCGCAGCGAGGC
>CAZIXQ010000454.1:0-1764 GCA_964543155.1 uncultured Enterobacteriaceae bacterium | reverse complement strand
TCGGGTGCCCGAGCGCGCAGGCGCCGCCGTGCACGTTGACCTTGTCGTGCGGCAGGCCGTGCTCCTTCATCGCCGCCATCGTGACGACGGCGAACGCCTCGTTGACCTCGTAGAGGTCGACGTCCTTCGCGCTCCAGCCCGTCTTCTCGTACAGCTTGCGGATCGCGCCGACCGGCGCGGTGGTGAAGAGGCCCGGCTCCTGCGCGTGCGTCGAGTGCCCGACGACGGCCGCGAGCGGCGCGAGGCCCAGCCGCTCGGCGGTCGAGCGGCGCATCAGCACCATCGCCGCCGCGCCGTCGGAGATCGACGACGAGTTCCCGGCCGTCACCGTGCCGTCCTTGCGGAACGCCGGCTTCAGCGTCGGGATCTTCTCGAGGTTCGCCTTGAACGGCTGCTCGTCGTTCTCGATGAATTTCTCGTCCTTGCCGGCCTTGATGGCGAGCGGGGTGATCTCCCACGCAAACCAGCCTTCCCTGCTGGCCTTCTGCGCGCGCTGGAGGGAGGTGATCGCGAACCTGTCCTGTTCCTCGCGGGTGAACGCGTACTTGCCCGCGCAGTCCTCGGCGAACGTGCCCATCAGGCGGCCCTTGTCGTAGGCGTCCTCGAGGCCGTCGAAGAACATGTGGTCGAGCACCTGCTGGTGGCCCATGCGGTATCCCGCGCGCGCCTTGGGCATGAGGTAGGGCGCGTTCGTCATCGACTCCATGCCGCCGGCGACCATGATCTCGTTGGTTCCGGCGCGGAGGAGATCGGTCGCGAACATCGCCGCCTTCATCCCCGAGCCGCACATCTTGTTCACCGTCGTGCAGCCGGTCGCGAGCGGGAGGCCGCCGCCGAGGGAGGCCTGCCGCGCCGGCGCCTGCCCCTGGCCGGCCGGCAGCACGCAGCCCATCACCACCTCGTCGACCTGCTCGGGCTTGATGTGCGCGCGCTCGACCGCGGCGCGGATCGCGGCCGCGCCGAGCTCGGGCGCGGTGAATGTCTTGAGATCGCCTTGGAAACCGCCCATCGGGGTACGGACGGCGGAGACGATGACGACGGGATCGTTAGCCATGGGATCACCTCGTTGCGGGAGTCGGTGGGGATTGTCGCTTGGGTCCGGGTTGCACGTCGCGCGCGAGCTGCGAGAGCGCGTTCCTGAATCTGGGCATCACCTGGACGGGCGCGTCGACGGTCAGGTCGAGGTCGCGCAGCAGCCCGTCGTGCAGGCCGTACACCCAGCCGTGCAGCGAGAGCGTCTGGCCGCGCGTCCAGGCGTCCTGTACTACCGTCGTGCGCGCGACGTTGACCACCTGTTCGAGCACGTTCAGCTCGCACAGGCGGTCGAACCTGTCGGCGTCGGTCGGCTGCTCGCCGATGAGGGCCTGGTGCTTCGAGGCCACCGCCTCGACCTGGCGCAGCCAGTTGTCGGCGAGCCCGACCCGCTGGTCGGCCATCACCGCGCCCACCCCGCCGCAGCCGTAGTGGCCGCAGACGATGATGTGCTCGACGCGCAGATGGTCGATCGCGAACTGCAGCACCGAGAGCAGGTTGAGGTCGGTCTGCACCACGACGTTGGCGACGTTGCGGTGGACGAACACCTCGCCCGGCATGAGCCCGGTGATCTCGTTGGCGGGCACGCGCGAGTCCGAGCACCCGATCCACAGGTAGTGGGGCGCCTGCAGGCGGGCGAGCTTGGGGAAGTAATCCGGGTCGGCCGCGCGCATGGCTGCGGCCCAGCGGCGGTTGTTCTCGAAGAGGTGCGCGAGGTCCTGCATCGATCGG
>CAZIXQ010000453.1:0-1781 GCA_964543155.1 uncultured Enterobacteriaceae bacterium | reverse complement strand
CCGCACGGCCACGTCGAGAGGGTCCTGGAAAAGTCGGACTGGAAGGGCTTCGAGAAGCGCCGCGCGAAAGCGAAGGTGCGCGGCCGGTTGCGCGGCATCGGGCTTGCCGTGTTCGTCGAGCCCGCGGGTGCCGGCGGCAGCCCCAGGGAGGAGGCCGAGATCCGCTTCGGTTCCTCGGGCAACGCGGAGCTCTTCACCGTCTCCGGAAATTCCGGCCAGGGGCACGAGACGGTGTACCCGGAGGTCGCCGCCGAGATCCTCGGCGTGGACCCCGAGAAGATCACGCTGCGCGCGAGCGATCCCGACGGCCCGCCGCTGATGGGCGACGGCACGATCGGCTCGCGCTCGATGATGGCGCAGGGCGGCGCGGTCGCGATGGCGGTGCGCGAGGCGGTGCGCAAGGGGACGGACCTCGCCGCGAAGGCGCTCGAGGTCGCGGCGACCGACGTGGAGTTCTCGGACGGCGCATACCGCGTGAAGGGCACGGACGTGAAAATCCGGTTCGAGGAGGTGGTGCGCCGCTACGCGGGCCCCGGCCCGCACCCGCTCGACTCGCGCGGCGACGTGCCGCAGCCGAAGTCCTACCCGGGCGGCGCGCACGTGGCCGAGGTCGAGATCGATCCCGAGACCGGGGCGGTGGCGCTCCTGCGCTACACGGGGGTCGACGACTGAGGCCGGATCATCAACCCCACGCTGCTCGAAGGCCAGATCCACGGCGGCATCGTGCAAGGGGTCGGGCAGGCGCTGGGCGAGCACGCGCTCTACGACCGCGCGACGGGGCAGCTGGTGGCCGGCACGTTCCTGGACTACGCGATGCCGCGCGCCGACGAGCAGCCCGAGATCCACCTCTACGACAACTCGGTGCCTTCGCCCGGCAACCCGCTCGGCGTGAAGGGCGCGGGCGAAGCGGGGACCACGGGGGCCGTGCCGGCGGTCGCGAACGCAGTGATCGACGCGCTGCGCCCGCGCGGCATCCACCACCTGGATTTCCCGTTCTCGCCGGCCCGCGTCTGGGCGGCGATCGCGGGGGCGCGGCGCTAACGCAGGCCCCCGACGAGCAGGTCGAGCAGGCGGCGCAGGTCCGCGACGCCCTTCTCGGGCCGCGGGCCCGGCGCCGCGATCCACCAGCGCAGCGACGCCGAGTAAACGAAGAACACGAGCCGCGCGATCACCGCCGGGTCCTCGCGCGAACGGATGCGGCGCGCGCGCTGCGCGCCGCGCACCAGCGCCTCGATGCCGTCGATCAGGCGCTTGCGGATGCCGAGGAAGGTCGCGGCCTGCTTGCCGCTCGAGTAGAACGTGAGCTCCTGCAGCAGGATACGCGCGAGCGCGGGCTTCCCCGCGAGCCAGCGGTAGTGCACCCGGAACACCGCGATCAGCTGGTCGACGAGCGCCTGGTCGGGTCGCGGCGCGGCGAGCGCCACGTCGGTGACCGCGTTCAGCTCCTCGTTGAAGATGAGGAAGACGAGGTCGCGCTTGTCCTCCGCGTAGTTGAAGAGCGTGCCGAGGCCGACGTGCGCGCGCTGCGCGATCTCGCGCATGGTGGCCGCGCCGTAGCCGCGGCGGGTGAAGAGCTCCGCGGCCGCCGCGCGGATGCGCTCGCGGGTCTCGAGCTTGCGCTGCTCGCGCCGGCCGACGCGCACGCCCTTGCGGCGAATGTTCCTCCCCTTCGTCACGACCGCAGTCTAACCCGGTGCCGCGGCTAGAATCGCGCCTGGAGGAGGCCCCGATGAAGATCACCCGCGTCGAAGCGATTCCGCTCGCGATCCCGTTCACCTACG
>CAZIXQ010000452.1:0-1787 GCA_964543155.1 uncultured Enterobacteriaceae bacterium | reverse complement strand
AAGGCGGGGCGCTCGAGGAGCTCGTGGTCGAGATGGCCCACACCAAGGCCGAGCTCTGGGCGGAAGCCCAGAAAAGACATGTGATGCTCTACCCCGTCTTCACCGTCAAGGACATGGTGGACTTTCCCCAGCTATCCATCCGCGAGTTCTGGGAAAAAGTGGAACACCCCGAGCTGGGGACAGCGCTGACCTACCCCGGCGCTTTCGCCAAGCTGGGGGAAGGCTCGCTGCGGATAAGGCGCCTCGCCCCGCGCACCGCCGTTGATCTACGTCAACGGGACAGGCGACCCCCTCCCAGAGACTACCCGCGGGGGGGCAGGCCGCTCACACATGTACACGATCGTGCGCCGCGAGGCGTTCTCCGACACGACCTTCCTGTGGGACGTTCTCGCGCCCGACGTGGCGAGGTCGGCGCAGGCGGGTCATTTCGTGATGCTCCGCCTGCACGAGGGCGGCGAGCGCATCCCGCTCACCGTCGCGGACTACGACCGCGAAGCCGGCACGGTCACCCTGGTCATCCAGGCGCTCGGCAAGACGACCCTCGAGATGCGCGACCACTTCAAGGCCGGCGATGCCTTCGCCGACTTCGTCGGCCCGCTCGGCCTGCCGCAGCACGTCGATCGAATCGGCCACGTCGTGCTGGTCGGCGGGGGCCTCGGCGTCGCGCCGGTGTATCCGCAGCTCCGCGCGTTCAAGGCCGCCGGCAACCGCACGACCGGCGTGATCGGCTTCCGCAACAGGGACCTCGTGTTCTGGGAGGAGCGCTTCAAGCAGCACTGCGACAACCTCCTCGTCTGCACCGACGACGGCAGCTACGGCAAGCCGGGCTTGGTCACGGCGGCGCTGCAGGAGGTGCTCGAGCGCGACAAGCCCGATCTCGTCGTCGCGATCGGCCCGCTGCCGATGATGAACGCCTGCGTCGAGACGACGCGGCCGTTCGGCGTGAAGACGATGGTCTCGCTCAACGCGATCATGGTCGACGGCACCGGCATGTGCGGCTCCTGCCGCGTGAACGTCGGCGGCGAGGTCCGGTTCGCGTGCGTCGACGGGCCCGACTTCGACGGCCACAAGGTCGACTTCAGGGAGCTGATGCTGCGCCAGCGCCGCTTCAAGGGCGAGGAGGCGCGCGCGACCGACGACTACGCGCACGTCTGCCACGTCGAGAAGGTGCTCTTCGAGCAGAACAAGACCAACTACAAGAAGTACAAGGACCTGGCGCCGCATGCAACGAAGATGCCCGAGCGCGACGCGCTCGAGCGCGCGCGCAACTTCAAGGAAGTGAACCTCGGCTACTCGATGGCCGACGCGCTCGCCGAGGCCGAGCGCTGCATCATGTGCTCCAAGCCGGCCTGCATCGAGGGCTGCCCGGTCTCGATCGACATCCCGCGCTTCATCAAGCACGTCCTGGTGCGCGACCTGGACGGCGCGCTCGCCGTCATCAACGAGTCCAACCTCTTCCCGTCGGTCTGCGGGCGCGTCTGCCCGCAGGAGTCGCAGTGCGAGGCGCAGTGCGTGGTCGGCCGCAAGCTCGAGTCGGTCGCGATCGGCCGGCTCGAGCGCTTCGTCGGCGACAACGCGCGACCACGCAAGGGCGCCCCGCCGCAGTCGCCGCGCCGGCTCGGGCGGGTCGCCGTGGTCGGGTCCGGACCCGCGGGGCTCGCGGTGGCGGCAGACCTGACCCGCTACGGTTGCGAGGTCACCGTGTACGAGGCGCTGCACGTCATCGGCGGCGTGCTCCAGTACGGCATCCCGTCGTTCCGGCTGCCGCGCGAGATCATCAGCCGCGA
>CAZIXQ010000451.1:0-1788 GCA_964543155.1 uncultured Enterobacteriaceae bacterium | reverse complement strand
CGACAACCTGGTTCGCAACGCCATCGAGGCGACCCCCGCGGGCGGGCGCGTGGACCTGTCGCTGCGATCGGAACCCCGCGAGCAGGTGCTGGAGGTCAGCGACACCGGGCAGGGCATCTCCGCCGACGACCTGCCGAGAATCTTCGATCTCTATTTCACGACAAAGGCGCAGGGCACGGGCGTAGGCCTTGCCGTCGCCCACCAGATCGTCACGGCGCACGGCGGCACGATCGAGGTCGAGTCGGCGCCCGGCGCCGGCACGCGCATGACCGTGCGGCTGCCGCGGGACCGGGGAGGGCACGATCGTGGCTGAACGCGTCATCCTGGTCGTCGACGACGAGGAATCGCAGCGGAAGGTGCTGGCGGGCTTCCTGCGCAAGCGTGGCTTCGAGACGCTCCTGGCGGGCAGCGCGGACGAGGCGATCGGCCTGGCGTCCGCGCGCACGATCGACCTCGTGTTCACCGATCTCAAGATGCCGGGCCGATCCGGGATCGAGCTGCTGGCTGAGCTGCGCCGCATCAACCCCGAGGTGCCCGTCGTCGTCATGACGGCCTTCGGCACGGTCTCGACCGCGGTCGAAGCCATGAAGCAGGGCGCGGCCGACTACCTGACCAAGCCCATCGATCTCGACGAGCTGGAGGTGCTCGTGACGCGCACGCTCGAGCGCCGGGCGCTCGTGTCGGAGAACGAGGAGCTTCGCCGGCAGGTGGCGTCGCGCTATCGTCTCGAAGGTCTCGAGAGCGCGAACCCGCGCATGCAGGAAGCCATCAACGTCGCCGCGCGGGCGGCCGCCAGCCGCGCGACGATCCTGATTCGCGGGGAGAGCGGGACGGGCAAGGAGCTGCTGGCGCGGGCGATTCACTACGCCAGCCCGCGGGCCCGCGCACCGCTCGTCGCCGTGAACATCGCGGCGCTGCCCGAGACCCTGATCGAGTCTGAGCTGTTCGGCCACGAGCGCGGTGCGTTCACCGGCGCCGACCGCGAGCGGCGAGGTCGTTTCGAGCTGGCCGACGGCGGCACCCTGTTCCTGGACGAGGTGGGCGACCTGCCGCGCAGCACCCATGTCAAGCTGCTGCGCGTGCTCCAGGAGCAGACCTTCGAGCGGCTCGGCGGCTCGCGGCCGGTGAAGACCGACGTCCGCATCATCGCCGCGACGAACCGCGATCTCGAGAGCCTCGCGCGGGCCGGCGAGTTCCGTGAGGATCTCTACTACCGTCTCAATGTCGTGACGATCACGATCCCCCCGCTGCGCGAGCGCCGCGAAGATGTGCCGCTGCTCGTGGACCACTTCCTGCGGCGGTTCTCGGCGGAGAGCCGATCGCCGGTCACGAGCATCTCGCGCGAGGCGATGGATTTGCTCGTGAAGTACCCGTACCCGGGCAACGTCCGGGAGCTGGAGAACCTGATCCACCGGGCGGTCGTGCTCGCGCGCGGGCCGATCCTGACGTCGGCGGATCTCCCGGTGCACGTGCCGGGCCTCAAGGGCGAGACGGCGGAGCCGGAGTCGGGGACATTCGTCGAGCGCGTGGCGCGGTTCGAGAAGCAGCTCATTCTCGACGCGCTCGATCAGGCCGAGGGCGTGCAGACGAAGGCCGCCCGGCTGCTCGGCATGAGCGAGCGGCACCTGCGGTACAAGCTGCGGAAGTACGGACTCTAGGCATGGATCCCCAGTTTCGAGAACTCGCCGGCATCGTCGCCGCCGCCCTCGGCGGCGCGGC
Organism: uncultured Enterobacteriaceae bacterium; assembly: GCA_964543155.1. Classification (GTDB taxonomy): domain Bacteria; phylum Pseudomonadota; class Gammaproteobacteria; order Burkholderiales; family SG8-39; genus JAGVSZ01. The sequence goes on along the minus strand of CAZIXQ010000451.1, from coordinate 69 downwards.
GATTGGAGTCGAGCGGCAGTGGTCGGGGCACGCGAGCGGCCCGGCGGCGCGCTTCGCCGGCGTTCGCAC
>CAZIXQ010000450.1:0-1838 GCA_964543155.1 uncultured Enterobacteriaceae bacterium | reverse complement strand
GGTGCGACTCGCTCTCGATGAACATGCGGCACATCTCGACCGGCGTGAGGCCGTTCGCGAGGCCGGCGGCGATGAAGCTCCCGGAGCTGACGCCCACGTAGACGTCGAGCGCGTTGAAATCCAGCCCCTCGAGGCAGTCCGCGAGCGCGGCGAGCGCGCCCACCTCGTAGATGCCGCCGAGCGGGCCGCCGCCGGCGAGCGCGAGCCCGAGCTTCCCGGGGCGCTCGCGGGCCGCGCTGCGCAGCGTGCGGTCCTTCGTCGGCACCGTCGCGCCTACTTCCCGGCGCGCTTGGCGGCCTTCCTGGCGCCCTTCGCGCGCGCCCCGTCGAGCCTGCGGACGCTCGCGGTCAGCTCTTCGACCCGCTTCGAGAGGTTCTGGATGTCCCGGTTCGTCGGGACGCCCAGCCGGTTGAGCGCGCGCGCGACGCGGTCCTCGAACACCTGCTCGAGCTTGTCCCACGTCGCGGTCGCCTTCGCCGCCGCCTGGGGGGCGGCCTTCCCGACCGGTCCGGCGACCGTGCCCATGCCGCGCTGCGCGAGCTTCCGCGTCCGCGACTCGAGGGTGCGCCCCTCTTTCACCAGGGCGTCGAACACCTTTGCGCCCTCTTCCTGGGTCTTGGCGAACGCCCCCAGCCCCGCGTGCCAGATCTGCTGCGCGGACTCGCGCACCGTCGCGGCAAGCTGGCTCTCGCCGGCGCCTTCCGCAATCGCCTTGAGCTTCTTCACCATGTGCGTCTCCCGTTTGGTGGCGCCGATGAGCGTGCGCCGCGGCGGCGCCGATCGTGCCGTCGGCACTCGAAATCAATTCTAGGATGCTCGCCTAGAAGCGACACCCTAATAGCGTCCCCGGCCGGCGTCGAGCCCGGGACGCGCGGACGCGAGGTTTATAATCCGCGGCCCCCGCACTGCGCGCGCTTCCGCCCCCCCTGCCGCAGGGCCGTCGAAGGAGGATCGAGCATGCATTACTTCGTCACCGGCGCGACCGGCTTCATCGGCAAGCGCCTCGTCCGCAAGATCCTCGAGCGCAAGGGCACGGCGGTCCACTTCCTGGTGCGGGACCGCTCGGCCAAGCGCATCGCCGAGCTCCTCGACTACTGGGGCGTGGACGAGTCGCGCGCGTTCCCGGTGCGCGGCGATCTCGCGCTGCCCGGCCTCGGCATCACCGCCGCGGAGCGCAAGAAGCTCGACGGGAAGGTGAAGCACTTCTTCCACCTCGCCGCGGTGTACGACCTCAAGGCCGACGAGGAGTCCCAGCGCATTGCCAACATCGAGGGCACCAAGAATACGGTGCTCTTCGCCAACGAGATCGGCGCGGGCTGCTTCCACCACGTGAGCTCGATCGCCGCCGCGGGGCTCTACGAAGGCGTGTTCCGCGAAGACATGTTCGAGGAGGCCGAGGGCCTCGACCACCCTTACTTCTCGACCAAGCACGAGTCGGAGAAACTGGTCCGCCAGGACTGCCAGGTGCCCTGGCGCGTGTACCGTCCGGGGATCGTGGTCGGGGACTCGCACACCGGCGAGATGGACAAGATCGACGGGCCCTACTATTTCTTCAAGCTGATCCAGCGCATGCGCCAGCTCCTGCCGCCCTGGGTGCCGACGATCGGCCTGGAGGGCGGCCGGATCAATCTCGTGCCGGTCGACTACGTCGTGGATGCGATGGACCACATCGCGCACCGGAAGGGGCTGGACGGCAAGTGCTTCCACCTGGTCGACCCGTCCCCGCGGCGCGTCGGCGAGGTGCTGAACACCTTCGCCAAGGCCGGGCACGCACCGGCGATGTCCCTCTACGTGAACGCGGCGCTCTTCGGCTTCATCCCGAAGGGCATCAAGAAGGG
>CAZIXQ010000449.1:0-1852 GCA_964543155.1 uncultured Enterobacteriaceae bacterium | reverse complement strand
CCCGCACCTCGCCCGCCTCGTGCTGCAGCAGCGACCGGGCGAGCCGCACCGCGTTGTAGGACCGCTCGGTGCCATACGGCGGGTCGTTCAGGATGAGCAGCGTTTTCATGCGTGCTTCCCCTCGCTGTCGAGGCCGGATGCGTCCGGCCGCCGGTTGATCGCGTAGCCGCCGGGCGTGTCGCGGAACGGCTGGACCAGCAACCGGTCGAGGCGCAGGTCCGCGCGGCTGCGGAATGCGTCGACCCCGATCGTCATCGCCTCGTGCCCGGCCGCGGGTTGCGCGCGGTAAGTGCCGAACAGCCGGTCCCACCAGGGCTGGTTGAAGCCGAAGTTGCTGTTGGTCTCGTTGTAGGCGATGGAGTGGTGGACGCGGTGCATATCGGGCGTCACGACGATGAGGCGCACCCACCGGTCAACCGCGACCGGCAGGCGGCCGTTCGCGTGATTGAACATCGCGGTGGCGTTCAGCAGCACCTCGAACACGAGCACTGCAACCGCAGGGGCCCCGATCGCGGCGACGGTGGCCACCTTGATGAGCGTCGAGATCAGGACCTCGATCGGATGAAAGCGCGTGCCGGTCGTCACGTCGAAATCGAGGTCGGTGTGGTGCACGCGGTGCAGCCGCCACAGCGCCGGCACCGCATGGAAGGTGACGTGCTGGAAGTAGATCGCGAGGTCGAGCAGGATGATGGCCAGCGGAACGGCGAGCCAGCCCGGCAGCGCGAGCGCGCTGACGAAACCCCAGCCGTGCGCCTCGCCCGCGATCGCGACCGCGATGGCCGCGCCGGGCGCCACGACCCGCACGATCACACCGTCCAGCACGAGCAAGGCGAGGTTGTGTGGCCAGCGCGCGCGCCGGGCGAACGCAGCCCGGCGCCGGGGGGCTGCGATCTCCCAGAGCGCCACAATGGCGAAGATCCCCAGGAAGGCGCCCAGCCGGATCAGCGGCTCGGCGGCGATGCCTGCTTGCGAGACCATGGCATTCCCTCCCCGGATGCTGCTACACTGGATCGTTAGTCAAATGATCATATAGTCAATCGAGCACTTGAATACTAGGCCCGGAGCACTGCGAATGTCAACCCTTGCGAACCCGAAGCGCGACGTCTTCCACAACCTGGCCCGCATCGGGACCGCCCTCTCGAGCCCCGTGCGGCTCGAGTTCCTCGAGCTGCTCGCCCAGGGCGAGCGCAGCGTCGACCAGCTCGCCACGCTCACCGGCGTCTCGGTGGCGAACACCTCCCAGCACCTCCAGAAGCTCAAGGCCGCCGGGCTGATCGTCGGCCGCAAGGAGGGCCAGTACGTGCACTACCGGCTCGCCGGCGACGAGATCGTCGAGCTGCTCGGCGCGCTCGGCAGGACCGGGGCGGCGTACCTCGCCGAGGTCGAGCGCACGGTGCGGCTCTACTTCGCGGCCAAGGACGACCTGGAGCCCGTCCCGGCGCGCGAGCTGCTCGAGCGGGCGAGGAAGGGCCTCGTGACCGTCCTCGACGTGCGCCCGCCGGAGGAGTTCGCCCAGGGCCACGTCCCGGGCGCGGTCAACATCCCGGTCCACGAGCTCGAGAAGCGCCTCGCCGAGCTGCCGAAGCGCCGGGAAGTGGTCGCCTACTGCCGCGGCCCGTACTGCCTGATGTCGTACGACGCGGTCGTGCTGCTGCGCAAGAAGGGGCTCAAGGCGCGCCGGCTCCAGGACGGCCTGCCGGAGTGGCGACTCGCCGGGCTGCCCGTCCAGCGGAACTAGCCGCCGGTCGGCAGCGCCGACCCTTGCCTTGCTTATCGTAAGCTAGGCAACTATCCTGGGCGGCATGTTCCGCGAGGACCTGTCGCGCAACTTCGGCTTCCTGCTGAACGACGT
>CAZIXQ010000448.1:0-1882 GCA_964543155.1 uncultured Enterobacteriaceae bacterium | reverse complement strand
ATTCTGGCGCCTGCACGCGCGTGCCCGTCCGATGACCGCCGGCGACGCGGCCGTCCTCCCCGAGCGCCCACGCCTCGCGTTCGTGGGCGCCGGGCGCGTCGCCGGCGCGCTCGCGCGCGGCCTCGCGCGCGCGGGCTTTCCGGTCGTCGCAGTCGCGAGCCGGAACGCGGCGTCCGCCGCGGCGCTCGCCGCCGCCGTGCCCGGGTGCCGCGCGGCGCCGTCCGCGCAGGAGGCGGCGGACGCCGCGGACCTCGTCTTCCTGACGGTGCCGGACGACGCGATCGCGCCTGCCGCGGCGGCGATCGCATGGCGCGCCCGCACGGGTGTCGTGCACGCGAGCGGGGCAGCGGACATCGACGTGCTTGCGCCCGCCACCGCGCGGGGCGCGCTCGCCGGCGGATTCCATCCGCTGCAGAACTTCGCCGATCCCGAGGTCGCGCTGGCCGGTCTCGCGGGGTGCGCGGTCGCGATCGAGGCGGGCGCGGCGCTCGCCGACCATCTGACCCGGCTCGCGGCCGCGCTCGGCATGCGCCCGATTCGTCTGCCCGCCGGCGTCCGCGCGCTCTACCACGGCGCGGGGAGCTTCGCGGCGCCGTTCGTCACCGCGCTCCTGCACGAGGCGGTGCAGGTCTGGAAGGGATTCGGGATGAGCGAGGCCGACGCGCTCGCCGCCCTCGTGCCGCTCGCGCGCGGCACGCTCGACGCGGTGGCCCGCGAAGGCACGGTGCGCGGCCTGGCCGGACCGATCGCCCGCGGGGACGCGGGCACGGTCGCGCGGCACCTGGCGGCGTTCGATGCGCTCGAAGGCGGCACCGCGGCGCTCTACCGCGAGATGGCGCAGCGGGTGATTCCGATCGCGGTCGCGAAAGGCAGCCTCACGCCCGAGCGGGCGGAGGCGATCGCGACGCTCGTCAGGACTTCCCGAGCTCCTCGAGAAACCTGACGCGCTCGCTCTCGGTCGGCAGGCTCTCGGCGAGGAGGGTGTAGAACTGCTGGGCGGTCGGCGCCTGCAGCGCGGCTTTCTTGACCACCACCTTGGCGATCGGGCCGACGCGGGCAGTCAGCTTCTTGGTGGCCGCGGCGACCAGCTCGGGCGTGAGCTGCGCGCCCGCGAGACGCGCGGCGAGCAGCGTGCTTGCCTCGACGGTGCCGGTGCGCGCGCCGGGCTGCGCCTTGGGCGGCGGGGCGCCGCTCACCTGCGCGCGCGTGGCGAGGAAGCCCTTGCGCTCGGCGTCGGTCGCGAGATTCTCGGCGAGGATGCCGTAGAGCGCGTCGAGCTCGGTGGTCTGCAGGCCCGCGCGCTTGATCATGACCTTCGCCACCGGCCCGACGAAGCGCGCCAGGTGGCCTTCCACCGACTTCAGGACCGCCGGGTCCCAGCCCGGCGGCGGCTGCGTGGTCTTCGCCGGCGTCGGCGACGAATCGCTCGCCTGCGACCGGGACGGCCCGGAGCTGGCCGACGGGCTGGTCGGCTCGATGCGGACGGTCGTCGGGATGATCTCGGTGATGACCGTCTCCTCGGAGACGGTCGGGCTCACCGGGGCGGCGTAGGCGGTGAGCACGGCGGTGCGGAACGCCTGCGCGGTCGGGAAGCGCGCCTCGGGCTTCTTCGCCATGGCCCGCATGACCACCGCGTCGTACTTCGCCTGGATGCGCTCCGGATCGACCTCCGAGGGCGTTGGCGGGGTCTCGTAGCACACCTTGTACGCGATCGACTCGGCGCTGCCGGCGAACGGCTTCACGCCGGTGAGGAGCTGGTAGAACACCACCCCGGCGGAGAAGACGTCGGCGCGCCAGTCGACGTCCGCGCCGGCGTACTGCTCGGGGGCCATGTAGCCCGGGGTGCCCATGATCGCGCCGATCTGGGTGAGGTTCGAGGAGT
>CAZIXQ010000447.1:0-1893 GCA_964543155.1 uncultured Enterobacteriaceae bacterium | reverse complement strand
TCTCGTTGCCGATGTGGTGGCTCATGCCCATCGCGCGCGGCGAGAAGATCGTCAGGTCGGTGCCGCGGCTGCGCTGGATGCGCAGCTGCGCGCCCTCCAGGCTCGCCCGGATCTCGTCGTCGGAGATCGCGAGCGGCGCCTTCGCCGCGGGGCGGCCGGCCTCGAAGTCGGCGATCTGCTGCTTGCGCCAGGCCTCGAGCTGCTTCGGCGCGGTCGTGTAGTGGCCGTGACAGTCGATGATCATGCGGGTGCCTCTCTAAACGTTGCCGAGGGTGCGGGTGGTCGCGTCGAAGAGCTCGTCGACCGCGTAGGCGCGCGGGATCAGCCCCTGGCGGTGGCAGCAGTCGATCGCGACCTCCAGGTTGCGCCGGTTCGCCTCGACGCCGAACGGATTGAGGTCGAGCTCGCCGGGCCGCGGCAGGCCCGCGGCGCGCTTGCTCTCGACCAGCAGGCGGTAGATCTCCCGCACCGCCTCCGGGTGGGCGCGGACGAGGGAGTCCTTCACGACCACCAGGTGGTTCACCTGGATCGCGCCGTGCTTCGCGTGCCACGCGCGCGCCGCGGCCGCCGGATCCGGCAGGAGCGTCCTGATGCGGGGATCGGACGGCGGGCCGTCGCCGACGATCGCGGCGTCGATCTCCCCGGCGAGCAGCAGCTCGACGAGCTTCGCGCCCGCCGGCGCCCGCGTCACGTTCGGCGGATCGCGGAACTCGGCGACGTGCGCGTCCTCGAAGGTCAGCCACCGGATCTGCTCGGGCTGGATGCCGTACTCGTCGGCGAGGATCCCGCGGATCCACGCGCCGGTCGTGACCGAGTACGAGCGCACGCCCACGCGCTTGCCGGCGAGGTCGCCCGGGTCGAGCGGCCCGCGCTCCGCGTTGTACACGATGAGCGGGTGCTGGAAGCGGCCCACCAGCACGGCCGGCAGCAGCGTCAGCGGCTTGCCGTTCGCCTTGGCGAGCAGGTAGGTGACGATCGCGAGCTCGGACACGTCGAACTCGAGGTCGCGCACCGTGCGCTTGAATGCCGCGCTGACCGGCCTGACGTCGGCGAAGTCGAGCGCGACGAGCGGCGAGCGCACCGCGCCCGACTTGAGCGCGGCCGTCACCGGGTAATCGCCAACGAGGGCGTGCAGTTTCAACGGTGTGCTCATCTCGTCTCCTCAGAACTGCGCGCGGTACTGCGCCGGATCGATGCGCGCGCCGATGACCAGCGGGCGGTCCTGTGGCCGTGCCTCGCCGAGCGCCCGGTCCAGGGCCGCGGCGCTGTCCACCATGACGCCTTCACATGCCATGGCCCGGGCGAGCTGCGCGACGTCGATCGGCTCGAGCACCGTGCCCCAGCTCGGGTAGTTGCGGCTCGCCTGCTTGATCTCGATGCGGTTGAGGCTGTCGTCGCAGAAGACCACGACCAGCAGCCCGAGCCCGAGGCTCGCGGCGAGCCGCAGCTCGCTCTGGACCATCGCCAGACCGCCGTCGCCGATGAAGCACACCACGGGGCGCGCGGGCTCGAGCAGCTTGGCGACGATCGCGGCGGGCAGGGAGTACCCCATCGACGACAGGCCGTTGGTCATCAGAACCGAGCGCGGCGCGTACGCCGTCCACCCCTGGCCGACGAGGAGCTTGTGCGAGCCGACGTCGGTCGTCGCGATCGTCTCGCGCGGGAGGGCCTGGCGCACGAGATCGACGACGTCGGTCGGGTTCAGCTTCCCGGCGACCCGCCCGGCGTAGTACGCCGCGCGCAGCGCTTCGCGGTGGCGGCCCACTTCCGCTGCCGTCCATCTCGGCTCGCCGCGCCAGGCCCCGACGATCGACTCGAGGATCGACCGCATGTCCCCGACGATCTCGGCGTCCGCGGGATAGATCTGGTCGGTGTTCGGCGTGGCGTCGATGT
>CAZIXQ010000446.1:0-1921 GCA_964543155.1 uncultured Enterobacteriaceae bacterium | reverse complement strand
CGAGCGGATGCAGCTGGAACACCAGGCCCGATCCGAGGCGCGAGCGCAGGTCCGCGCGCACGGCAAGCTCGACCGGCGGCGCGTCGCCGGCCGCGACGAACGCGGCGCCCGACGCGCGCGCACGGTTGAACGCGTCGAACGCCTCGATCTGGGCGGCGGCATCCAGCCGGTGCACGTCGTCGATCGCGACCACGCCGGGGGTGCGGGCCGCGGCGGCGACGAGATGGCTGCGGCCGCTGCCCGCGTCGCCCCAGAGATAGACCGCGCGCTCGCCCTCGGCGCGCGCCGCGGCGCGCACGGCGGCGAGCGCGGCGCCGTTCGCGCCCGCGACGAAGTTGTCGAAGGTCGGCGGCGCGGGCGTGCTGAGCTCGAGGATCAGCTGGCCGGTCACGGGAGGGGGTTCCGGTAGAATCGGGCGCGGAAAAAACGCGTCATTCTACGGTAAGCGCTCCCGCGTCCATGACCCGCTTCGATGACCCGTCCCACTGATTCGCTCTCGTACCGCGACGCCGGCGTCGACATCGACGCGGGCGAGGCGCTGGTCGAGCGCATCAAGCCGTTCGCGAAGCGGACGCTGCGCCCGGAGGTCCTGGCGGGCATCGGCGGGTTCGGCGCGCTCGTCGAGCTGCCGCAGCGCTACCGCAGCCCGGTGCTCGTGTCGGGCACCGACGGCGTCGGCACCAAGCTCAAGCTCGCGTTCGCGCTCGGCCGCCACGACACCGTCGGCATCGACCTCGTCGCGATGAGCGTGAACGACGTCCTCGTGCAGGGCGCCGAGCCGCTCTTCTTCCTCGACTACTTCGCCTGCGGCAAGCTCGACGTGGGCGTCGCCGCCGAGGTGATCGAGGGCATCGCGCGCGGCTGCGAGCAGGCCGGCTGCGCGCTGATCGGCGGCGAGACCGCGGAGATGCCGGGCATGTACCCGGCGGGCGAGTACGACCTCGCGGGCTTCTGCGTCGGCGTCGTGGAGAAGGACCGTGCGATCGACGGGCGCGGCATCGTTGCGGGCGACGTGGTGCTCGGGCTCGCCTCGAGCGGCGCGCACTCGAACGGCTACTCGCTCGTGCGCCGCATCCTCGAGCGCGCCCGGCCGGATCTCGCGGCCGACTTCCACGGCCGGCCGCTCGCCGACGTCCTGCTCGAGCCGACGCGGATCTACGTGAAGCCGGTGCTGCGGCTTCTCGCCGAGGTGCAGGTCAAGGGGCTCGCGCACATCACCGGCGGTGGCCTGGTGGAGAACGTACCGCGGTGCCTCCCCGACGGCGTCTGCGCGGTGCTCGAGCGCTCGGCCTGGCCGCTGCCGCCGCTCTTCCGCTGGCTGCAGGAACAGGGCGGCGTGGCCGACGGCGAGATGCACCGCGTCTTCAACTGCGGCATCGGCATGGTCGTCGTCGTGGCGTCGGCGGATGCCGACCGGGCGACGACGCTCCTGCGTTCTGCCGGGGAAACCGTCTACCGGATCGGCGTGATCGCGCCGCGCCCGGCGGGCGGCGCCGCGACCGTCGTCCGCTAGGTCCGCGCCACTCGTCGGTCCCCGGCGGCCGCTCGCCGGTTCGCCGTGCGGTTCTTCACCTTCCGCATGCCAAAGTCCCGCGCGCGAGCGAGCGCGGTGCGCGGATTGCTTGTCTCAAGCGTTGAACGCCCCCGGAACGAAAAAGGCGGGAAATATGACCGGAACCAGGACGACGCCCTCCTTCGAGCGCCAGCTGATCGGGCTGGCGGTCGCCGCCTGCTTTGCGGGCGCCGTGCACGCCAATCCGGCCGGGCCGACGGTGGTGAACGGGTCGGCGAGCTTCGCGGCGAGCGGCAATACGCTCACCGTCACCAACACCCCCGGCGCGATCATCAACTGGCAGCAGTTCTCGATCCGCCCGGACGAGGTCACCCGGTTCATCCAGAGCGGGGCGGCGAGCGCGGTGCT
>CAZIXQ010000445.1:0-1923 GCA_964543155.1 uncultured Enterobacteriaceae bacterium | reverse complement strand
CAGCTCGCGCGCCGGGCGCGGCGCGCGGCATAGCGCACCGCATTCCGCTCCCGCATCCATTCCCCGCGCGAACTGCGCTTGAGCCCCGCGGCCGTCCGCCGCACACTCGGCGCGTCGCGGGGCGATCCCCGCAGCGCACAGGAGACCCGATGTCCGCCCCGCCCGCCCCCCGCCCGATCGCGCTCGTCGCCGCCGACGCGCCGCCGCGCAAGCAGCAGTCGACCTATCCGCCGCCGTTCGCCGCCGGCGTCGCCGGCCGCCTCAAGCGCCCGCTCGGCGACCCGTTCGGGCTCACGAACTTCGGCGTCAACCTCACGCGCCTCGCGCCCGGCGCGATGTCGGCGTTCCGCCACGCGCACGCGAAGCAGGACGAGTTCGTCTACGTGCTGGAGGGCGAGCCGACGCTCGTCACCGACGAGGGCGAGACCGCGCTCCGCCCCGGCATGTGCGCGGGGTTCAAGGCCGGCTCCGGCAACGGCCACCACCTCGTCAACCGCACCGACCGCGACGTGCTGATCCTCGAGGTCGGCGACCGGACCGCGAACGACAGCGCCACGTATCCCGACGACGACCTCGTCGCGGTGCTCGGCCCCGACGGCCGCTGGGGCTACACGCACAAGGACGGGACGCCGTACCCGTCCTGATTACGCGGACGCCGGCCGGCGCGCTCAGCCCGGCGGCACCGGGGCGTCCGGGCTCAGGAGCCCGGCGCGCTGCAGGTCCTGCCAGAACGCGCCGGGGATCGGCGCGCGCAGAAGCGCGAGGTTCGCCTCGACCTCCGCGGGCGTGCGCATGCCGGCGACGACGCTCGCGACCGCGGGGTGCGCGAGGGGGAACTGCAGCGCCGCGGCCGCGAGCGCCACGCCGTGGCGCGCGCAGACGTCCTCGATCGCGCGCGTGCGCGCGAGCACGTCCGGCGGCGCGTCCTGGTAGTTGTAGCGCCCGCCGCCGCCCGCGCCGGTGGCGAGGAGGCCCGAGTCGAAGGGCGCCGCGATCAGCACGCCGACCCCGCGCTCGCGGCAGAGCGGCAGCAGTCCGTCGAGCGCGCCCTGGTCGAGGAGGGTGTAGCGGCGCGGCAGCATGACCGCGTCGAAGTCGCCCTCGCGCACGAAGCGCTCGCAGACGTCCAGCTCGTTCAGGGCGACGCCGATCGCCCGGACCGCGCCCGCGCGCCGCAGCTCGACGAGAGCGGGCGAGGCGCCCGCCATCGCCTCGCGGAAGCGCTCGTGGACGCGCTCGCCGTGGTACTTGCGGTTGACGTCGTGGATCAGCAGCAGGTCGACGCGCTCGAGCCCGAGGCGCTGGAGGCTCTCCTCGACGGAGCGCAGGACGCCCTCGCGCGAGTAGTCGAACTCGATGTCGAAGGGCAGCGCGCCGGCGAAGAGCCCGCCCGTGTCGCCGCCCTCGCGCCGCGGGCGCAGCAGCTTCCCGACCTTGGTGGAAAGGACGAAGCGGTCGCGATCGAGCGCGCGCAGCGCCTGCCCGACGCGCCGCTCGGCGAGGCCGTGGCCGTACTGCGGCGCGGTGTCGATGTAGCGCAGCCCTGCGGCGGCGGCCGCCGCCACCGTCGCCTGCGCCGCAGCGTCGGAGGTCGCCTCGAAGAGTCCGCCGATCGCGGTCGTGCCGAGGCCGAGCGCCGACACCGCGAGGCCGGTGCGCGGCAGCGATCGAGGCTCGGTCGGTTCAAAGCCCATGGTTTTCTCGGCGCAGATGGTCGCACACGGCAGCCCGCGGAGGGCGGTTCCGACTCGTCCCACGGAAGCGGATGCGTTGTTATGGAACGCCGCTATAGCGTCCGATCGCTTAGGCCTTTCTAGCGCGCACGCGGCCCTCACGAGCGCAAGCAGGCTCACCGCGTGAGCCACGCCGGCGCGCAGACTGGTCAGCGTCATGACCGCTCGCCCACGCCGAAAGCCGTCGACC
>CAZIXQ010000444.1:0-1933 GCA_964543155.1 uncultured Enterobacteriaceae bacterium | reverse complement strand
ATCGACCTGCCGATCATCCAGGCGCCGATGGCGGGCGTGCAAGGCAGCGCGCTGGCGGTGGCGGTCTCGAACGCCGGCGGCCTGGGCTCGCTCCCCTGCGCCATGCTCGGTCCCGACGCCATCGGCAAGGAACTGGCGGCGATCAAGGCCGGCACCGACCGCCCCTTCAACGTGAACTTCTTCTGCCACCGGCCGCCCGCGCCGGACGCCGCGCGCGAAGCAGCCTGGCGCGCGGCGCTCGCGCCCTATTACCGGGAGTACGGCATCGACCCGGTCACCATCCAGCCCGGGCCGGGGCGCAGGCCCTTCAGCGCCGAAGCCGCCGAAGTGCTCGAAGCGTTCAGGCCCGCGGTGGTGAGCTTCCAGTTCGGCCTCCCGTCCGCCGACCTGCTCGCGCGCGTGCGCGCTTGGGGCGCGAAGATCCTCGGCGCCGCGACGACCGTCGAGGAGGCGCGCTGGCTCGAAGCGCGCGGCGTCGACGCCGTCATCGCGCAGGGCGCCGAGGCGGGCGGACACCGCAGCATGTTCCTGTCGGCGGACCTGAGCACCCAGATCGGGACGCTCGCGCTGGTGCCGCAGGTCGCGCGGGCGGTGAGGATCCCGGTCATCGCCGCGGGCGGCGTCGCGGACGCGCGCGGCGTCGCAGCCGCGATGGCGCTGGGCGCGGCCGGCGCGGTGGTCGGGACGGCCTACCTGCTTTGCCCCGAGGCCACCACTAACGCGGTCCATCGCGCCGCGCTGACGAGCGAGACCGCCCGCCACACCGCATTCACCAACCTCTTCTCCGGCGGTCCCGCGCGCGGCATCGTCAACCGCATCATGCGCGAGCTCGGGCCGATGAGCGCCGCGCCGCCCGCTTTTCCGCTCGCCGCGACCGCGCTCGCGCCGCTGCGCGCCAAGGCCGAGAGCCGGGGCTCCGGCGACTTCTCCCCGCTGTGGGCGGGCCAGAACGCGAGCGGATGCAAGGCGATCCCCGCGGCCGAGCTGACGCGCGAGCTGGCCGCCGGGCGGTAGCGATGCGGTGCAACGTTCCCTGTCCCCGCGCATCGTGACGCGCCCCCTCAAGGCGGCCTGCGTGTCGATCGAGGAGGATGCGGACCGCTGGCTCGTCGGCTTTGCGGACGCCGAGTTCAACGCCAGGCGCTACCTGCGCCTCCAGCGCCCGAAAGCCCCCGAATCCGACGACATCTCGCTCGGCCTCGACGGCTACCACGTCGAAGTCGACGACCCGAGCCGCTCGTGCTACGGCGGCATCAGCGCCTTCGAGCTCCTTCCCGACCGCGTGATCGTCGAGTTCGACCCGGACGCCGCCGCCGTCCTCGGCGGCGCGGGCGAGATGGTCGTCGAGTTCACGCTGCGCCGGAAGCAGCTCGACCAGCTGCGCGAGGGGCTGGCGAGGATCTTCGCCGGCGACGAATGCTTCTTCGACCGGACCGCCTGACGCCGCGCGCCGCCGCCCGCCGGGGGCGCGGGAGAACGAGAGGCCCCCCCGACCGCACGATAGAATCCGCAGCGCGAAATCAAAGGAGGGTCGCTTCATGAGGATCGATGGCGGTTGCCACTGCGGCGCGATCACCTTCGCGGCGGAGGTCGATCCCGACAAGGTGACCGTCTGCCATTGCACCGACTGCCAGACCCTGTCGGGCTCGGCCTTTCGCGTCGTGGTGCTGACCGACCGTTTCCGGCTGCTCACCGGCGAGCCGAAGATCTACGTGAAAACGGGCGAAAGCGGCCGCAAGCGGGTGCAGTCGTTCTGCGCAAACTGCGGCACGCCGATCTACTCCGCGGACGCCGCGGCGCCGCAGGTCTACTCCATTCGCCTCGGCACGGTGCGCCAGCGCGCCGAGCTGCCGCCGAAGGTCCAGATCTGGTGCCGGTCGGCGCTCCCGTGGACGATGCATCTCGAGCCCGTGACGCAAGTCGCCGAGCAGAA
>CAZIXQ010000443.1:0-1958 GCA_964543155.1 uncultured Enterobacteriaceae bacterium | reverse complement strand
TCGTCGTGCGCGCCGCCGAGTCGGAGTCGAAGCAGGGCTACACCCCGTTCGAGGGGCTGGAGCTGAGCGGTCGCGTCAAGACGACGTTCCTCCGCGGGCAGGTGATCTACGACGGGGCCAACGTCGTCGGCCCGGCACGCGGGCAGTACCTGCGGCGGCCGACCGCCGCGCGCTGACCCATGCTGCGGTTCGGGATCGACCTCGGCGGCACCAAGACCGAGGGCGCGATCCTGGACGCGGATGGGCGCGAGCGCTTCCGGGAGCGCGAGGCGACCGATCCGTCGAGCTACGAAGCGGTCCTCGCGGGCGTGGCGCGCGTGTACCGGCGGATGTGCGCGGACGCAGGCGACGCGCCGCACACGCTCGGGATCGGCACGCCGGGCGCAGTGTCGCACCACACCGGTCTCCTCAAGAACTCCAACACGACCTGTCTGAACGGGATGCCGCTTGCGCGCGACCTGCGCGCGCGGCTGGGGCGAGAGCTCACCATCATGAACGACGCGAACTGCTTCGCGCTCGCTGAAGCGTTGCTCGGCGCCGGGCGCGGCAAGCGGGTCGTCTTCGGCGTGATCATCGGCACCGGCTGCGGCGGCGGGCTCGTCATCGACGGCCGGGTCCACGCAGGCCTGCAGTCGATCGCCGGCGAGTGGGGGCATACCTCGATCGACCCCAGCGGCCCGGCGTGCTACTGCGGGAGCCGCGGCTGCGTCGAGACGTACATCAGCGGATCGGGTCTGGAGGCGCGGTTCCTCGAGCTGGCCGGCAGGCGCCTCGCCGCCGCGGCGATCGTCGCCGGCGCGCGCGCCGGCGAGCCGGTCTGTGTCGCGGCGATGGAGGGGTTCCTCGAGCGCTTCGGCCGCGCGGTCGCGAACCTGATCGCGGTCGTCGACCCCGACGTGATCGTGCTCGGCGGCGGGCTGTCGAACATCGACGAGCTGTACACGCGCGGCGTGGCGGAGGTCGCGCGGCGCGTGTTCAGCGATTCGCTCGAGACGCCGATCGTGCGCCACGCACTCGGCGACTCGGCGGGCGTGATCGGCGCCGCGCTGGTCGGCGTCTGAGGGGCGAGCGGTGCCGGTCGTGGTCGACCCGACGCGGCGGTTCGCGCTGCACACGCCGGTGGTCGTCGTGGGCGCCGGCGCGTGCGGACTCGTCGCTGCGCTCGCGGCGCGCGAGGCCGGCGCGGAGGTGCTCGCGCTCGAGCGCGACGCGGTGCCTTCGGGGTCGACCGCGCTCTCGTCCGGCTTCATCCCCGCCTGCGGCACGCGCTGGCAGCGGGAGAAAGGCGTCGCCGACTCGGTCGAGCAGATGATCGCCGACGTGCGGCACAAGAACCACGACGAGGCCGACCCGCGCGTCGTCGAGGCGGTCTGCGGCACGTCGGGACCGACGCTCGAGTGGCTCGCCGACGCGCACGGCGTGCCGTTCGTGCTGGTCGAGGGATTTCTCTACCCCGGCCACAGCGCCTTGCGCATGCACGCGGTGCCGGAGAAGACCGGCGCCGCGCTCATGGCCGCGCTGCAGCGCGCGGCGACCGGGGCGGGCGTCGACGTCCTCGGGGCCGCGCACGTGACGACCGTGTACGCCGACGACTTCCGCCGCGTGCGAGGCGTCGCGTTCGCGCGGCCCGACGGCGCGATCGAGGAGGTCGGCTGCGAGGCCCTGGTGCTCGCGTGCTCGGGCTTCGGGGGCAACGCCGCGATGGTGCGCCGGTACCTACCCGAGATTGCCAGCGCCCTCTATTTTGGCCACGTCGGCAATCAGGGGGACGCGGTGGAATGGGGCACCGCGCTCGGCGCCGCGGTGCGCGACATGACCGCCTACCAGGGCCACGGCTCGGTCGCGACACCTCACGGGATCCTGATTACCTGGGCGCTGATGATGGAGGGCGGCTTCCAGGTGAACGCCGAAGGCCGCCGCTTCTCGAACGAGCACCTCGGCTACTCCGAGCAGTGCCT
>CAZIXQ010000442.1:1500-1982 GCA_964543155.1 uncultured Enterobacteriaceae bacterium | reverse complement strand
CGAGCCAGTGCGAGGAGCTGGTGCGCAAGCTCGAGGACAACCATGGCGGCGTGGACATTCTCGTGAACAACGCCGGGCGCTCCATCCGGCGGGCGATCGAGAACTCGTTCGACCGCTACCACGACTTCGAGCGCACGATGTCGGTCAACTACTTCGGCGCGCTGCGGCTCACGCTCGGCGTGCTGCCGATGATGATCAAGAAGCGCCGCGGACACGTGATCAACATCTCGTCGATCGGCGTGCTCACGAACGCGCCCCGCTTCTCGGCCTACGTCGCCTCCAAGGCCGCGCTGGACGCCTGGACGCGCTGCGCCTCCTCCGAGTTCGCCGACATGGGCATCCAGTTCACGACCATCAACATGCCGCTCGTGAAGACGCCGATGATCGCGCCCACCAAGATCTACAGCCAGGTCCCGACGCTCACGCCGGACGAGGCCGCCGACATGGTGGTCGAGGCAATCGTGTACAGGCCGGTGCGGATC
>CAZIXQ010000442.1:0-1490 GCA_964543155.1 uncultured Enterobacteriaceae bacterium | reverse complement strand
CGAAGACCATCGTCATCACCGGCGGCGGGCGTGGGTTGGGGCGCGTCACCGCCGGATTGGTTTTGCGCAGGCGCAGCCTGTACCCGCCTGTCGAAGTCCCTTCCCGGCTGCCGGCGCGGGTGGCGGCAATCGTGTACAGGCCGGTGCGGATCGCCACGCGGCTCGGGGTCTTCGGCGAAGTGCTGCACGCGCTGCTGCCGCGCGTGGCCCAGATCATCATGAACACGACGTTCCGGATGTTCCCGGACTCGGCCGCGGCGCAGGGCCGGAAGGACGAGACCACGCCCGCCGCGACGCCCGACATGATCGCGGTGTCCAATCTAATGCGAGGAATCCACTTCTAGCGCCCCGCATTCGCCGCGTCGATTTCGCTCAGCACGAGCTCGCGCACCGCGCGCGAGTGGTGCATCGCGACGTGCCCGACGCCGGCGAGCGCGACGTTGCGCGCCTGCGGGTGCGCGCCGGAGGACTGCGGCGCGACGAAGTTGTCGTGCCGGGAGTAGATCGCGAGGAGCGGTGCGGCGAGCCCCGATCGCTCGGCCGCCGCGAGCCCTTGCAGCCACGCCGAGCCGGGCTCCATCTCGCGCGCGTTCGCACCCGCCCCGAGGTGCGCGTGCATGCTGCCGCCGTGGGGCGCGCCGAACGTGACCACGCGCGCCACTTTCGCGCCGCCGTGCGCGCGCAGGTAGGCGCGCGCGACCAGACCGCCCATGCTGTGCGCGACGAGCATGACGCGCGGCTGCCCGCTCGCTTCGAGCGCCGCGTCGATCTGCGCGGCGAGCTGCGGCACCGCGGACTCGATCGAGCCGAACACCGGTTCGTAGCTCGCCGCCCACACGCTCTCGCCGCGCGCGTGCAGCGCGCGCGCGAGCGGCCGCCAGATCCCGCGATTGCAGACGTACCCGTGGACGAGCACCACCGGCATCCGCGCGCCCGACGCCCGCGGCGGGCCGGCCCTGCCCATCCAGGCCCGCTCGAAGGGCTGAAAGACCGCGTAGGCTGCCGCGAGCGCCGCGAGCTCCGCCGCCGCATGGGCGACGAAGCGGATCGGCCCGATCCGGCACGGTGGCGGCACCGGGCTGCGCCACCACCAGGCGACCGCGTAGGTCGCAAGCCCGAATGCCGTTCGCCACAGCGCGGCACAGCCGAGCGCGGCGAGGACCGCAGCGCCGGGGGACCCGCCGTGTGCCCGGACCAGCCAGAGGCCGGCGAGGAGGTAGAGCGCGAGCTCGACCGCGAGCAGCCGGCGGAGCGCGCGCGCGAGCGTGCCGCTCACGCGCCGGGCACGGTCGGCTTGCCCGCCAGCGTCGCGGCGAGCGCCACCGCGCTGCGCGCCGCGACCGCGTAGATCGACAGCTGCGGGTTGGCGCCGAGGCTGGTCGGAAACACCGATCCGTCGTGGATCGAGAGGTTCTCGAGCTGGAAGTGGCGCCCGCGCGGGTCGACGACGCCGCGCGCCGCGCGATCGGCCATTGCGCAACCGCCCATCA
>CAZIXQ010000441.1:0-2007 GCA_964543155.1 uncultured Enterobacteriaceae bacterium | reverse complement strand
GCCGGCGCCGCGCTCGGCCGTGAAAGGCTGGTTCTGGGCCACGTTGTCCGGGGTGACCGGGTTCATCGCCCACGCCGGGAGCCCGCCACTACAGGTGTACCTGCTGCCGCTGCGGCTGCAACCCGCGCTGCTGGTCGGGACCGTCGCGGTCCTGTTCGCGGGACTGAACTACGCGAAGGTCGTGCCCTACTGGTGGCTCGGGCTCTTGAGCGTCCAGAATGTGTCGACCGCCGCCGCGCTGGTGCCGGTGGGTGTCGCGGGGGTCTATATCGGCCTGTGGCTGCAGCGCCGGGTCAACGCGCGGCTCTTCTACACGCTGATCTACGCCTTCCTGCTGCTGACGGGGCTCAAGCTCTTCTACGACGGGCTGCGGGCGTTCGGGTGAGCACCGGCCGATGAAGCCCGCCGCGTTCGACTATCGCGCCCCCGCGACGCTCGACGAGGCCCTCGCGCTGCTCGCGGCGAACCCGGAAGCGAAGCTCCTTGCCGGCGGCCAGAGCCTGGTTCCGGTGCTCAACTTTCGCCTCGCCGCGCCGCCGCTGCTCGTCGACCTGCGCCGGATCTCCGCGCTCGCGGGCATCGCGCTCGAGCCCGACGGCGCGCTGGTCGCCGGGGCGATGACGCCGCACCGCGCGTTCGAGCGCGACGCGCGCGTGCGCGCGGCCCAGCCGCTCGCCGCGGCCGCCGTGCCGCACGTCGGCCACGTGGCGATCCGCAACCGCGGCACGATCGGCGGCAGCCTCTGCCATGCCGACCCGGCCGCCGAGTGGCCGGCGGTCGCGCTCGCCTGTGGAGCGACGATGACCATCGCGGGCCCCGGCGGGACGCGCACGGTCGGCGCCGGGGACTTCTTCACCGGCCTGTTCGAGACCGCCGTCGGCGCGGGCGAGTTCCTGACCGCGGTCCGCTTTCCCGGGTGGCCGGCGCGTCGCCGTCACGGTTTCGTGGAGGTCGCGCGCCGCCACGGCGACTTCGCGATCGTCGGCGTGGCGGCCGCGGTCGACCTGGACGGACGCGGCGACGTCGCAGCGGCCCGCATTGCCGTCTTCGGGGCGGCCGATACCCCGGTGCTCGCGCGCGAGGCCGGGCAGGTGCTGGCGGGGCGACACGGCGAGGGCGCCGTGCGGGAAGCGGGCCGCCTCGCGCGCGCACACATTCCGGCGCGCGCCGACCACCATGCGAGCGCCGAGTACCGCGCCGAGCTCGTCGAGGTGCTGGTGCGCCGCGCACTCGAGCAGGCGCTGGGGCTCGCGCCGGCAAAGGCCGCGTGATGCCGATCGACCTCGTGCTCACGGTGAACGGCGTGCCGGTGCGCGCAGCGGTCGAGCCGCGGCAATCGCTCGCCGACTTCCTGCGCGAGCAGCTCGGGCTCACCGGAACGCACCTCGGCTGCGAGCACGGCGCGTGCGGCGCTTGCACGGTGCTCCTCGACGGCGCGGCGGTGCGCTCTTGCCTGGTGTTCGCGGTGCAGGCCGACGGCGCGCAAGTGGTGACGGTCGAAGGCCTCGTCCGCGGCGAGGCGCTCTCGCCCCTGCAGCGCGCGTTCCGGACGCACCACGCGCTCCAGTGCGGGTTCTGCACGCCGGGATTCCTCGTGGCTGCGACCGCGCTGCTCGCGGAGAACCCGGACCCGACGCCCGACGAGGTGCGTGCCGCGCTCTCCGGTCACCTCTGTCGCTGCACCGGGTACGTGGGGATCGTCGCAGCGGTGCTGGACGCCGCAAGGGCAGGCCGCGCATGAGCTGGATCGGGCGTCCGGTCGAGCGGACCGAGGACCTGCGCTTCGTCACCGGGCGCGGGCGCTACGTCGACGACCTGAAGTTTCCCGACATGCTGCATGCCGTGGTGGTGCGCAGCACGCACGCGCACGCGCTGCTGCGCGGGGTCGACGCGTCGGCCGCGCGGGCCCTGCCCGGCGTCGCCGCGGTCTTCACCTTCGCCGACGTGGCGGCGCACGCCGCGCCGATCCCGATCCGTACCGGACCGCTCGCCGGCACCGAGCGCTAT
>CAZIXQ010000440.1:0-2019 GCA_964543155.1 uncultured Enterobacteriaceae bacterium | reverse complement strand
GCTTCTACACGGAGCCGGCGAACTCGGTGCATTTCGTGTTCAGCAGGGATGAACCGGTGATCTTTCAGATCAGCGGCGTCGGCCCGACCGCGATGCGCCCGCACGCGGCGGCGCTCGTACCGTCGATCGCCGACGCGAACGAGGCGCTCGCGCGTGCCGAAGCAGCGTGCGACGACTACAACTGGAGCGAGGCGCTCGCGTGGTTCGAGGCCGCTGCAGAGGCGGGCGATCGCCGCGCCCAGCAGGTGGCGGGACTGATGCACCTGTACGGGGATCGCCTCTATTCCGGGATCGCGCGCGACATCGAGCGCGCAAAGGCGTGGCTCCAGCGTGCGAAGGCGCAGGGCGGCGAGGAGGCGGCGTTCGTGCTTGCGCGCATCGAGCGGGCAGCGGCGCTCGCCACGCCCCCGGCCGTCGCAACCGTTCCGGGGGCGCGCCAGGCGGACTAGCACCCGCGGCTCGGGCTCTGCGGGAGTGCCCGCTCGCGTTTCGGCGCGCAGCGCGAATCGGGCGCACCGGGGGCGCAGCGGCACGGTGACGTGGGAGTACGCTGTGCGGCATGCCGCACACGCTCCGTCGCACCGGGATTGCGGTGGCGGGGGGAGCCGCCGCCTCGTCAATCGGCGAGCGGATTGAGGTGCGTCACGCCGGCGAAGCGCCTGAAGTCGTTGTCGGCGGAAGCGATCGCGCCGCCGTGCTCCAGCGCGAGCGCCGCGAGGTGCGCGTCGGTGGTCAGGTTGCCTGCGGTACCGCTGGCGCGGAGCAGATTGCCGAGGATCGCCCAGTGATGGTCCCCGGGCGCGACCGCCGTCACGTTCGGCTGCCCGAACCACGAGTCCACGTACGCAAGCGCATCCGCCGCAGACAGGGGATTGCGCAGGATGCCGGCGCGCGTGGTGATTCGGACGAACGCGAGGATGACGACCCACGGCAGCCCGACCGGACTCGTCCCGGAAAGCGCCTCTTCCAGCCAGCCCTTCGCGCGCGCGTGATGCGGCGAATCCGAGTCGATGGCGTAGATGAGGAGGTTGGCGTCGACGAGGATCACTTGCGCAGCTCGAGCTTGCGCGCGATCTCCTCGTCCTCGAGCGCGGCGGCGAGGCGCAGCGCCTTGGTCAGGTCGACCCCCGGAACGACGCCGCCGAGCGACGCCGGCTTCACGCGATACGGCCGCGCCCGAACGGGCGCCTCCCGCGCGGCGAGGCCCGCTTCAAGCGTTTCGTTGATCACCTGCTTGAACGGTTTGCCCGAGCGATGGGCCAGGGACTTGAGGAGCCGCGCGAGCCGGTCGTCGATGGTGAGGGTCGTACGCATGAGCCCGACTCTAGCATCACCGCATCAATCTCACAAGCATCAAAACATCAGCCTGCCGCGCAACATCCTCACGCCGCGTGCGGCGCCCAGCCGAGCGGGCTGACGCGCTCGACGAACTTGGCGCAGGCGAGGATCTTCGGCTCCGAGAAACGCGGGCCGACGATCTGCAGGCCGACCGGCAGCCGCGTCGCCGTGAGCCCCGCCGGCGCGCTCGCCGCCGGCAGCGTCGCGACCGAGACGAGGAAGGTCTGCGCGACCCAGGCGATGTAGTTGTCGAGCTTCTTCCCGGCGATCTCGGTGGGATAGTTCTGCTCGACGGGAAACGGCGGCACCGGCGCGCACGGCGTCAGCACGAGGCCGTAGCGCTCGAAGAGCCGGCGCCAGCGGTGGAAGATCTCCGCGCGCTGCCTCTCGGCGCGCGCGATGTCGAGGATCTTGACCTCCAGCCCGAGGCGGATGTTGCCGGCGAGGTTCGGGTTCAGCCGGTCGAGCCGGTCGAGCCGGTCGAGGTGGTTGCCCACCATCGACTCGCCGCGCAGCGTGATGAAGGGTTGCACCCCGTCCGAGAAGTCGGCCTGGATCTCCTCCACGGATGCGCCATCGCGCTCCAGCGCGCGCGCCGCGTCGCGGCAGATGCGCGCCACCTCGGGGTCGATGCCCGTGCCGCCCAGGTCCGCGACGTACGCGAGCCGCACGCCGCGCAGG
>CAZIXQ010000439.1:0-2020 GCA_964543155.1 uncultured Enterobacteriaceae bacterium | reverse complement strand
CGCCCGCGATCCACGCCGTGCGGCGGCGGCGCACCGGCGTCGCGCCCGCCGGCGGGGCGGCCAACGCCGCCGCCGCGGCGGCCTCCGTGGTCACCGGCGCGATCAGCCGGTACCCCCGCTTCGCGATCGTTTCGATGAACGCGGGTTGCTCGGCCGAGTCCCCGAGCGCACGGCGCAGCTTGATGACCGCCTGGGTGAGCGCGTCGTCGCCGACCACGACGCCCGGCCACACCGCCGCGAGCAGCGCGTCGCGGCTCACCACCTCGCCCGGTCGCGCGGCCAGATGGACAAGCAGTTCCATCGCCTTGGGCTCGAGCCGGACGCACGCCTCGCCGCGGCGCAGCTGATTGAGCATCCGGTCGACGGTCCACGGCCCGATGCGCAGCGCGCCCGGCCCCGGCCGCCCATCCGGCGCTGGGTGAGCGCCCATCCGGCGTCCTCGTCAGGTGCCTAAGTCGTTGAATTATGCGACGTCGTCGATCCATCGCCAAAGCATCGCCGGCCCGTCGGGACGGCGCCGCGGCGCGCAACCTATGAATGGGGCGTGGGCCGCAGGGCCCCTCACCCAGGAGGACCGAATGATGAATCCGCAACGACGCAAAGCGCTCCACCGGCTGGGAACGCGCGCCGCAATCGCCGCCGCCCTCGCGGCGGGCGTGCTCCGCCCGTCGCACCTCCCGGCGGCCTGGAATCAGCCGGCCTTCGACGCGCGCAAGCTGCCCGAGGCGCTCGCCGCCCTCGGCATCGAACGTCCGGCGGCGACGCGGGCGCTCCGGATCGAGGTCTCGGATGTCGTCGACAACGGCGCGTTCGTCCCGATCGAGATCGCGAGCGAGCTGCTTGGCACCGAGTCGCTCGCGCTCTTCGTCGACCGCAATCCGTGGCCGTTCATCGCACGGTTCGACGTGTCGCGCGGCGCGCTGCCGGCCGTGTCGCTGCGAGTGCGCATCGGCGAGACGTCGCCGGTGCACGTGGTGGCCCGGGCGGGGGGCGCGTACTACGCCGCCGCACGGGACGTGCAGGTAACACTCGGGGGTTGCGCGGGCGAGGACGACGCCCCCTCCGTCGCCCAGTCCGCGGCACCGCAGCCGACACGGATGCGGGCGAGCCTTGCCGGCGACGTGGCGACCGTGCGCGCGCTCCTCGCGCACCCGATGGAGAACGGGCTGCGCAAGACCGGCGCGGGGCAGGCGGTGCCGGAACACTTCATCCGCCGGGTCGTCGCGCAACTCGACGGCCGCACCGTCTTCGAGGCCGAGTTCGGCCGCTCGGTCTCAGCGAACCCGCTGCTCGGTTTCAAAGTGAAGGGCGCCAAGGCCGGCGACCGCCTGGCCCTGCGCTGGGAGGACAGCAAGGGGTTCGCGCGGAACGACGAGACCACCGTGGAGGCGGCGTGACGCGGCGGTGCCTGCTCGCGCTCGCGCTCGCGCTGGTCGCCTGCGCGGGTTCCGCCCGCGCCGCCGAGGCGGATCCGCACCGCTTCGACGACCGCGACACGACCGGCGTCACGCACCCCGCCTGGTTCAAGGAGAGCTTCCTCGACCTGCGCGGCGACCTGCGCGATGCGCGCAGGGCCGGCAAGCGCGGCGTCGCGGTGTATTTTGGCACGCGCACCTGCAGCTACTGCCGGGCGTTCATCGAGCGCACGCTGGCCGAGCCGGACATCGTGCGCGAGCTGCGCGCGGCCTTCGACATCGTCGGGCTGGAGATCTTCAGCGACCTCGAGATCACCGACCCGCAGGGCCGCACGCTGCCGGTGAAGGCGTACGCGGTCGCGGCGGGCGCGCGGTTCACGCCGACGCTGGTTTTCTACGGCGTCGACGGCGCGCCGCTCGCGCGCATCGTCGGCTACTACCCGCCCGAGCGGTTCCGCGCGGTGCTCGAGTACCTGCGCGACGGGCATGCCGCGCGCGAGACCCTCGCAGCCTTCATGGCGCGCCGGGCGTCGGCGCCGGGTGAGGACGGCACCGCGGTCGTCGCGGATCCGGCGCTGTTCGCGCGGCCGCCCCACCTCCTGGAT
>CAZIXQ010000438.1:0-2058 GCA_964543155.1 uncultured Enterobacteriaceae bacterium | reverse complement strand
CGACATCGCGCGCAGGATGATGGCGCGGTGCAGCCCGGCCATGATGTCCTCGCGCCTGTCGCCGATCGACAGGCGGTCGCGGAGCTCCGCGCCCGCGAACACCGTGCAGGTCGAGTTGATCTTGATGGTCTTGGTCGCCTTCATCGCGAGCGGCCCGAGCTCGTGCAGGCCGAGGTTCATCTCGTCGGCGATGTAGCCCAGGTAGCGGCCGCAGCCCGCGGCGCAGCGGTCGTTCATCTGGAAGTTCTCGACGATCCCCGCGCGGTCCACCTGGATCGCCTTGGTGTCCTGGCCACCGATGTCGAGCACGGTCGCGGTGCTCGGGTACATCACGTGCGCGCCGAGCCCGTGGCACAGGATCTCGGAGCGGATGTGCTCCTTCGAGAAGGGCAGGCGCGCCCGTCCGTAGCCGGTGCCGACCACGTAGGTCTCCTCCATCTCCCGGTCGAGGATCTCCCTGATCGGCGCGCGCAGCGAGTCGGCGCGGCCTGCGGCCTCCGGCAGCGCGGCGAAGGTCCGGTCGAGGGCCTGCAGGAGGTGGGACCGCATCGAGTCTTCGTAGACGTGGTTCTCGACCTCGATGATCGAACGGTCGAAGACGTTGAGCAGCATGTCGTAGCGCACGCCGGCTTCCTTCGCCACCTGCTCGCCGATCGCGAGGTAGCGGCTGCCGGCGATGTCGCGGAAGAAATCGCTCTTGCGCTTCGCTCCGGGCGCGAACATCTCGGGGGCCTCGACGCGCAGGCGCTTGAACAGCTCCTCGAGCGCCGCGGCGACGGCTTTTGCGTCGGCGCCGAAGCGCGGCCCGGCGGCGTTGCGCTGGCACACCTCTTCCAGGTCGGCGAGCTGCTCGAGGAACTGCTCCAGCCGGAAGTCGCGCTCGAGCTGCCCGAGGAAGGTCTCGAGCCCGCCGTTGAGCCCGCCCGCCTTCGACAGGCCTTCGCGGAACAGGTGGAAGCGCGCGTTGACGAGCGCCTCCTGCTTGGCGATCGTTGCGGCGGTGTCGTAGTTGGAGCGCGAGTTGGTGATCCCGCGCCCGAGGATGTTGCGGTTCTCGTCGATGACCACCGACTTGGTGGTGGTAGAGCCGAGATCGATGCCGATGAAGCAGCGCATCTTCGTTCTCCCTAGTGAACGGCGCCGCGGGTGCGCTTCTGGTCGATCATCTGGAGGTAGCTCTCCAGCCGGTTCTTCACGTTCGCCGCCGAGAAGTAGCGCGGGTCGACGAGGTCGGTCTCGATGAACGCGGCGGGCTTGCCGGTGCGCTTCTCGACCTCGCGCAGGATCAGGAGCTGCCCGGCCGAAAAGCTGTTGCAGCTCTTGATCGAGTTGATGAGTAGCCCGTCGGCCTGGTACTCGTCGATGTACTTGCAGATCATGTCGATCCGCTGCGGGAAGTTGAGGTTGGTGTAGCAGCCGAGGCAGTACTCGGCGAGCGACTCGAGCGGCCGGTCCGGGTCGTGGCGGAAGCCGAAGTCGTACACGCCGCCGACCTTGGCGTAGGTCGAGGCGACGACCACCGCGCCCTCGTCGTAGAACATCTTCCAGAAGTCGCGGAAGCTCGTCCAGTTGGGCGGGCCCTCGACGACCAGGCGGTACTTCTCGGTGGCGAGCTCGCCGTCGGGGGTGATCGGGCCCTTCCTGGTCGCGACGCGCGCCTCGATCTCGCCGCGCAGGGTGCGGTAGAACTGCGTCGCCTCGGGCACGCCGCGGAACGCGGTGAAGATCGGGCCGATGTAGTACACCGCGCCGAAGTAGCCGTCGATCGGCGAGGGGCGGTTCTTCGCCGACTGCAGCACCGCGACGAGGTCCTCCTCGGCCTTCTGCGACTCCTTCATGTACCCGCGCAGCCGGTCGATGTCGAACTTCACGCCCGACACGCGCTCGAGCGTGGGAATCACGTTCTCCTTCAGCTGCTTGACCACGTAGTCGCGCATGTTCGGGCTGATCTTGCCGTCGCCCTGGTAGGGCACGTGCAGCATCGTGGTCTCGCAGCCGTACTTCTGGCGGATCAGCTCGAACCACTTCATGAAGGTGAAGCAGCCGGTGTAGGACAGC
>CAZIXQ010000437.1:0-2066 GCA_964543155.1 uncultured Enterobacteriaceae bacterium | reverse complement strand
CCTCGGCACCGACGACCAGGGCCGCGACATGCTCTCGGCGATCCTGTACGGGCTGCGCATCAGCATCGGCGTGGGTGTCGCCGCGACGCTCGGCGCGCTCGCGCTGGGGATGACCCTCGGCCTGCTGGCGGCCTTCTTCGGACGCTGGGTCGACGCGCTCATCATGCGGATCGTCGACATCCAGCTCTCGTTCCCGGCGATCCTCATCGCGCTCGTCCTGCTCGCGGTCCTCGGCCAGGGCATCGACAAGATCATCGTCGCCCTGATCGCCGTGCAATGGGCCTACTACGCGCGCACCGTGCGCGGCTCGGCGCTCGTCGAGCGGCGCAAGGAGTACATCGACGCAGCGACCTGCCTCGCGCTGCCGACCGCGCGGATCGTGTTCCGGCACCTGATGCCGAACTGCCTGCCGCCGCTGATCGTGGTCGCGACGGTGCAGGTCGCCGCCGCGATCACGCTCGAAGCGACGCTCTCCTTCCTCGGCCTCGGGCTGCCGATCACCGAGCCCTCCCTCGGGCTGCTGATCGCGAACGGCTTCACCTACCTCCTGTCGGGCAAGTACTGGATCAGCTTCTTCCCCGGCATCGCGCTCCTCGTCACGATTGTGAGCATCAACCTGGTGGGCGATCAGCTGCGCGATGTCCTCAATCCCCGGCTGCAGCGGTAGGGGCGACCGGCGTGACCGAGCCGACGCTCAAGGTCGAGGGCTTGCGCACCCATTTCTTCACCCGGCACGGCGTGGTCAGGGCGGTGGACGGGGTCTCGTTCGAAGTGCACGCGGGCCGGGTGCTCGGGCTCGTGGGCGAATCCGGCTCGGGCAAGTCGGTGACCGGCTTCTCCCTCATGGGCCTGGTCGAAGCGCCCGGGCGGATCGTCTCCGGGTCGATCCTCCTGAAGGGCCGCGAGCTGCGCCAGCTCGCACCCGCCGAGTGGCGCGCGATCCGCGGCAACCGCATCGCGATGATCTTCCAGGACCCGATGATGACGCTCAACCCGGTCCTGCGGATCGACACGCAGATGATCGAGGCGGTCCGCGCGCACGAGGCGGTGTCGGTGCGGACGGCGCGCGAGCGGGCGCGCGACGCGCTCGCGCGCGTCGGCATCCCGTCGCCCGACGAGCGCCTCGCGGCCTACCCGCACCAGTTCTCGGGCGGCATGCGCCAGCGCGTCGCGATCGCGATCGCGCTGCTCAACCGGCCCGACCTCATCATCGCCGACGAGCCCACCACCGCGCTCGACGTGACGATCCAGGCGCAGATCCTCGCCGAGGCGCAGAAGCTCTGCCGCGAGAGCGGCACCGCGCTCGTCTGGATCACGCACGACCTCGCGGTCGTCGCCGGACTCGCGGACGAGGTCTGCGTCATGTACGCGGGGCGCATCGTCGAGCGCGGCACCGTCGACGAGGTCCTCGACGCGCCGATGCACCCGTACACGCGCGGGCTGCTCGATTCGGTCCCGAGCCGCAACCGCCGCGGCGCGCCGCTCGCGCAGATCCCGGGGATGACCCCGTCGCTCGTCGATCTGCCGCCCGGCTGCGCCTTTCGGGAGCGCTGCAATCGCGCCTCCGAGACGTGCCTGACCGACCCGCCGCTCTACAACCTGGACGGCCGGCACGTGCGCTGCTTCCATCCGATCCACGTCGAGGACGAGCCGGAGGCCCTCGAGTGACCGGCGAGGCGCAGGTGCCGCTCCTCGAGCTGCGCGGCGTGTCGAAGCGCTTCGTGCAGAGGCTCGACGCCGCGGCGCGGATCGCGAACCTCTTCGGCGCGCACGCGCGCGAAGAGGTCGTGCGCGCGGTCGACGGCGTCGATCTCGCCATCCGGCGCGGCGAGGTGGTCGGCCTCGTCGGGGAGTCGGGCTGCGGGAAGTCGACGCTCGGCCGCATCGCGGTCGGACTGCACGCGCCGACCGAAGGGCAGCGCCTGTGGCGCGGCGAGGAGGTCGACCGGCTCGCACCCGAGGCGCGGCGGGCCGCGCAGCTCGCGGTCCAGATGATCTTCCAGGACCCCTACGCGTCGCTCAACCCGCGCATGCGGGTAGAGGACATCGTGGGCGAGGCGCCGGTG
>CAZIXQ010000436.1:0-2069 GCA_964543155.1 uncultured Enterobacteriaceae bacterium | reverse complement strand
CGCCACGCCGATCAGCGCGGCGAGCGTGCTGTCGATGACGTTGCTGATCACGACGGCGATCGTGATCACGAAGATGACGAGCGCGATCCACGCCATCGGTTCCATTGCTGCCGCACCTCCCCTTTATGGATGCCGCCGCGCGACACGGCGAGCGTCCCCGCGATCTCTCGGACCTGCGGCCCGCCCGAACCGCGCCGGCGCCATGCCGGCGCCGCGCTCAGAAGAGCCCGACCACCTTCCCGTCGACGACGTCGATCTTGACCGCCGAGGGCACCTTCGGGAGCCCGGGCATCGTCATGATGTCCCCGCAGATCATGACGATGAACTCCGCGCCGGCCGACAGCCGGACCTCGCGGATGTTCACCACGTGGTTCTCGGGCGCGCCGCGCAGGCTGGCGTCGGCGGAGAACGAGTACTGCGTCTTCGCGACGCAGACCGGGTAGTGCCCGTAGCCGTCCTCCTGCAGCTTCTTGATCTGCGCGCGCACCTTGGCATCTGCGGTGACCTCGCCGGCGCGGTAGATCTTCTTCGCGACCTTGTTGATCTTGTCCCAGAGCGTGTCGGCGTCGTCGTACACGAAGCGCATGGTCGAGGGCTTCGCGCACAGGTCGACGACCACCCGCGCGAGCTCGGCCGCCCCCTTGCCGCCCTCGCCCCAGTGCGTGGCGAGCACCACCGGCACGCCCATCCTGGCCATGCGGCTCTTCAGCAGCTCGATCTCCGCGGCGGTATCGGTGTTGAAGCGGTTGATCGACACGACGCACGGCATGCCGTAGTGCTTCTGCACGTTCTCGACGTGGCGCTC
This sequence comes from uncultured Enterobacteriaceae bacterium, assembly GCA_964543155.1. Lineage (GTDB taxonomy): Bacteria > Pseudomonadota > Gammaproteobacteria > Burkholderiales > SG8-39 > JAGVSZ01. The sequence continues at coordinate 1,264 of CAZIXQ010000436.1, read as the reverse complement.
CAGGTTCACGATGCCCTTGCCGAGCGCATCCAGGTTCTCCTGCGTGATCGTCTTGAGGTCCTGGCCGCCGTGGTACTTCATCGCGCGCACGGTGGCGACGATGACCGTCGCGTTCGGCCGCAGCCCGCTCTTGCGGCACTTGATGTCGACGAACTTCTCCGCGCCGAGGTCGGCGCCGAACCCGGCCTCGGTGACGACGTAGTCGGCGAGCTTGAGCGCGGCCTTCGTGGCGATGACCGAATTGCAGCCGTGCGCGATGTTCGCGAACGGCCCGCCGTGGATGAACGCCGGGTTGTTCTCCAGCGTCTGGACCAGATTGGGCTTGAGGGCGTCCTTGAGGAGCACCGTCATCGCCCCGTGCGCCTGCAGGTCGCGCGCCGTCACCGGCTTCTGGTCCCTGGTATACCCGACCACGATGTTGCCGAGCCGCTTCTTGAGGTCGTCCACCGAGTTCGAGAGGCAGAAGATCGCCATCACCTCCGAGGCGACGACGATGTCGAATCCGTCCTGGCGCGGGTAGCCGTTGGCCGTCCCGCCGAGCGCGACGGTGATGTCGCGCAGCGCCCGGTCGTTCATGTCGAGCACGCGCCTCCAGGTGACGCGCCGCACGTCGATGCCGAGCTCGTTGCCGTGGTTGATGTGGTTGTCGATCATCGCCGCGAGCAGGTTGTTCGCGAGCTGGATCGCGCCGAAGTCGCCGGTGAAGTGGAGGTTGATGTCCTCCATCGGAACCACCTGCGCGTACCCGCCCCCGGCCGCGCCGCCCTTCACGCCGAACACCGGGCCGAGCGAGGGCTCCCGCAGGCAGATCACCGCCTTCTTGCCGATGTGGTTCAGCGCGTCGCCGAGGCCGACCGTGGTCGTGGTCTTGCCCTCGCCGGCGGGGGTCGGGCTGATCGCGGTGACGAGGACGAGCTTGCCGTCCGGCCGGCTCTTGAGCGACTCGAGGTATTCGAGCGACACCTTCGCCTTGTAGTGGCCGTAGGGCTCCAGGTGCTCGTCCGAGATGCCGAGCTTTGCCGCCGCCACCTCGGCGATGCGCTGCATCTTGGCGGCCTGGGCGATTTCGATGTCGGACGGCATGTCGGGCTCCTGGCGGCTAGCGGGATGGCGCGTAGGGTAGGTGGCGCGGCGCGGCGGTGCCATTGACGGCGGTCAAGGGCCGCCGAGGCGGCCCCCCGCCCGGCCCTCACGCACTGCAGCGAGGGCCCCGCGCCCGGCGAACCGCGCCGCACTGCCGAGCGCCTCCTCGATCCTCAGGACC
>CAZIXQ010000435.1:0-2070 GCA_964543155.1 uncultured Enterobacteriaceae bacterium | reverse complement strand
CCTGGGCGGAGGGTCTCGGCCGCAGGTACCGGGTCGTTCGCTTCGATCTGCCCGGCAGCGGCCTGAGCCTGCCGGACCCGGCCGCCGACTACACCGATGCGCGCAGCATGAAGCTGCTCCTCGCCCTCATGGACCGCCTCGGCCTGCAGCGCGCGAGCATCGTCGGGCATTCGATCGGCGGTCGCATCGCGTGGACCTTCGCGGCCACACACCCCGAGCGAGTCGATCGACTGGTGCTGGTGTCACCCGACGGCTTCGCGAGCCCGGGGTTCGCGTATGGCAAGGCCCCCGACGTACCGGCGGTGCTCGCGCTGACGCGCTACGTGCTGCCGAAACCGCTGCTGCGGATGAACCTGAAGGCCGCGTACGCGAATCCGGAGTCGCTCAGCGACGCGCTGGTCGACCGCTACCACGATCTCATGCGGGCCCCGGATGCCCGCCAGGCGATGCTCGATCGCATGCGGCAGACGGTGCTCGTCGATCCGCGGCCGTTGCTCGCGGCCATACGCGCGCCGACCTTGCTGATCTGGGGCGAGCGCGATGCGATGATTCCGTTCGCCAACTCGGCGGACTATCTCAAGGCGCTGGCGGATGCCCGGCTGGCGTCGTTCCCGACCGCGGGTCACCTGCCGCAGGAAGAGGCGGCTGCGGATTCCCTCGCCGCCGTCGAAGCGTTCCTCGATCGCTGATCGCTCAGAAGACCGCGTGATCGCCGCGCTCGGGCGAAGCCGCGCCACCGATCAGGCTCGCGTAGAAGTCGAACAGCGTCCGGGTTCCGGTCGCCGGGGTGGCGTCCGGATCGTAGCGACCCGTCGCAGGGTCGAGGACGAGCATGGATTCGGTTGCGTAGTAGCGGCCGATTCGTGCGAGCTCCGCCTTCGCCGCGAGCGCGGGCACGACCCGCCCGGCGGTGCCCAGCACGCCGACGATGCCATCGAGCAGCGCCACCGGCACCTGCCGGAAGCGAGGCGCTCGCCCGAGCAGCGCGAACAATCGCTCGCCCTGCTGCCGTGGCGTGATGGCGTTCCCCGGGCCGCCGATGGGCAGCACGCGGTTGCGGCGGTGCTCGTCGTCGAGGCAGTCGGCAAGATAGTCGGCGAGATCGTCGTCGTCGATCGGCTTGCACGCCGTGAGCGTGCCGTCGCCGAACACCAGGAAAGGCTTGCCTCGCTTCACGCGCTCGACCTGTCCCGACAGCGACTTGAAGAACGCCGTCGGCCGCACGATGGAGTACGTCACGCCGGACGCCGCCAGCGCCTTCTCGCAGGCGAGCTTGGCGTGCTGGAAGGCGAGGAGCGGTTTCTGCACGCAGATGGCCGACAGCAGCACGATGTGCGACACGCCCGCGCGCTCCGCCGCCTCGAAGGCGTGCACGTTCGCCCGGTGATCGATGGCCCAGGCGTCGGGTGGCGCGCCGGTGCGCGAGGCGAGGCACGACACGAGCGCATCGAAGCGTTCGCCGCGGAAGCCTTCGCGCCGCAGTGACGCCGGGTCCTGCACCTCGCCGCACCGTACCGTTGCGCCAGCGAGAAGGCGCGCGCAGTCTTCGGGGGCCAGCGTGCCGCCGACCCCGGCACGCGCGCGAACGAAGCACACGACTGCATGGCCTCGGCGCACGAGCGCGCGCACCGTCGCGCGTCCGATGGTGCCCGTGGCGCCGAGGACGAAGACGCGCCGCGGGTGCCGCGATCGCGGCTGTGCGGGAAGCGCCGTGAGCGGGGCTCCGGTCATGTCCGTGATCGACGGCGGGATTTCCAACTTCCCGGTTCCTTCGGCTCGTCGCCGCTCGTCCCGGACTGCCGATGCCGCGAGGCCCACGCGTGTCGCAGATCGTGGAACCGAACGTTCGTCGGCCCGGCACGTCGCGTCGCGTTGACCCAACTACTGGCAGAAGCTCCGGAGCGCTTCACGGTCCGAACCATGCGGCCTCCGCGCGAGATGACCTCTCGCCTACCGCTGCGCCTCGCCTGGCTTTCGCCGCAGCGTATCCGACGGCAGCTCGCCGAAGCACTCCTTGTAGGCGCGCGAGAACTCGCCGAAGTGCCAGAAGCCCCAGTTGAGCGCCTCGGC
>CAZIXQ010000434.1:0-2079 GCA_964543155.1 uncultured Enterobacteriaceae bacterium | reverse complement strand
CGCTTCGGGGGGGCGGAGGGGCTCAAGCCGTACACCGCGGAGGTGCTCGCCGAGCTGGGGCGCGCGGGGACGCGGCGCGTGGACGTGGTGTGTCCCGGCTTCGTCGCCGACTGCCTGGAGACGCTCGAGGAGATCGCACTCGAGGCGAAGGCGCTCTTTCTCGGCGCAGGCGGCAAGGAGTTCAACGCCGTGCCGTGCCTGAACGACCACCCGGGTTGGATCGAGGCGCTCGCGGCGATTGCGCGCGACCACCTGGGCGGGTGGGGCGCGGAGGGGTGGGACCGCGGCGCCGCGGAGGCCGCCGCGCGCGCATCGGCGGCCCGCGCCCTGCGGCTCGGCGCCGCGCGCTAGGAGGATTGCGATGAAACTGTTGCTCCGATGGCTGGTCAGCGCGCTCGCGCTGCTCGCGCTCCCGTACGTGATCAGCGGCATCGAGCTGAAGAGCTTCTATTTCGCGTTGATCGCGGCGGCGCTGCTCGGCCTGGTGAACGCGGTGATCCGCCCGGTCCTGATCCTGCTCACCCTGCCGGTGACGGTCCTGACGCTCGGGCTGTTCATCCTCGTCATCAACGCCCTGCTCTTCTGGTTCGTCGGGTCGTTCTTCGAGGGCTTCCACGTCGGTGGCTTCTGGGCCGGGTTCTTCGGAGCGATCCTGTACTCGCTCATCACCTGGGCGGCGAACGCCCTCCTGTTCGAGGAGCGGCCCCGGACCTAAGCCGCAGGGAGCGCCCGGCGCACGTCCCGGAACAGGGCGCCGGCGGCGTCGGCCGCCATCGCATCGAGCGCGGCCTGCCAGCGCGGAAAGAGGCTCGCCTCCTCGCGGTGCTCGTGCTTGGCGAGCGTGCCCGAGAGGATCGCGACGAAGGGCTCGACCTCCCACGCCTCGGGCGCGGGTTCGGCAAGCGCGCTCTCGACCGCGCGAAGCTGAACGAGGATCTCGTCGTGCTCACGGAGCATGATGCCGGCGGGGTCCGCATCGTCCGCGGCGGCCCCTGCGGACAGGCGCGGGGCGAGGAGCTCGTTCTCCACCCGGAGGTGCGCGGCGAGACCCGCTGCGAACGCCTCGACGAGCGGCCGCGCGCCCGCGAGGTCCTGTGCATTTACGAGGCGCAGCGCCACGGCGAGCAACTCGTCGAGCCGGTGGTGGTCCCGCACGAGGAGATCGATGACGCCGCTCGGCGCGGTGTCGGTGCGGCGGCGGACCACGGTGCGCCAGCCGGGCGGCTCGCAGGCGATCTCCCAGGCGATCGCGTCGCGGAGCTGGAGCCCCAGGCTCGCCATCAGCAGCTCGGGGGGCGCCGCGGTGAGGAGGACGACGCTGTCCCCCGGCTGCAGGTCGCGCACGGCATAGAACGCCGCGGTCTGCACCCGACCGGGCGGCTCCGAACGCAGGTCGACGGTGGCCGAGCTCATCGTGTAGGCCCTTGATCCGGCGAGATTCTCGCACGGCCCTTGAATTCACCCGCGGCGCCCCAATTACCCACACTCGAAAGGGAAATCGCGATGTCCACCGAACAGCACGATCTTCCGCCTCAGGCGCAGGACGAGCCGCGCGCGGACGCCGCCGGGTCCGCGGACGCGGCGCCCGAGGGCGCGGCGCCCGAGGGCGCGACCAGCCCGGCGGAGCAGCTGCGCGCCGCCGAGCTCAAGGCGGCGGAGCATCACGATGCGTGGCTGCGCGCGAAGGCCGAGGCCGAGAACATCCGCAAGCGCGCGCAAGACGACGTCGCGAAGGCGCACAAGTTCGGCATCGAGCGCTTCGCCACCGACCTCCTCGCGGTACGGGACAGCCTGGAGGCGGCGCTGGCCGCCGAGAACGCGACCGCGGAGAACCTGCGCAGCGGCGTCGAGGTCACGCTCCGCCAGCTCGACACGGCGTTCGAGCGCCATCAGCTGCGCGAGATCAATCCGGCGGGCGAGAAGTTCGACCCGCACCGCCACCAGGCGATCAGCATGCTGCCCTCCGACAAGGAGCCGAACACCGTCATCAACGTCCTGCAGAAGGGCTACACGCTGCACGACCGGGTGATCCGGCCCGCCCTGGTGACCGTCGCCCAGCCGAAAGAGGCTTGAGTTCCC
>CAZIXQ010000433.1:0-2102 GCA_964543155.1 uncultured Enterobacteriaceae bacterium | reverse complement strand
TGGCGCGCCCGGCAGGATTTGAACCCACGACCCCCTGGTTCGTAGCCAGGTACTCTATCCAACTGAGCTACGGGCGCGAGGCTGCGGATTCTATCAAAGGGCCCGCCCCGTGGCCACTCGGGGCGCGATTCGAGCTATTCAAGGCCCGTTACGCTGGCCTTTCCGCCGCAGCCGCCGTGCTCGCTCGAGCATCACGATGCCGACCCACGCCGCGATCAGCGCGAGCGGCCACGCGAGCGCCTCGGGCCATACCACCGCTGCGATCGCAACGGCGAGCAGCGTGAGCCCGGCCGTCCCGAGGAGGCTCGCCTCGGCCGGGCCGAGGACGCGCCGATTGGTGAGCGCCGCGCCGACCGTCGCACCGACGCTGAGCGCGCCGGCCGCGGCGCGTCCCGCGCTGCCCGAGAGGACGCGGCGCGGCGACCTGGCGCGAGGCGCCGCCTGAACCGGTCGCACCCGCCGACGACGGCTGAGAACGATCTCGGTCGCGTGCCCGAGATCCTCTTCGTACATTCCGGCCATCGTCTCGGCCAACGTCCTGTCCTCGATCGCCACATCGAGCTCGTAGTTCGCCAGAAAGCTCGCGAAGTTGAGATTGGTCGACCCGACCCGCGCCCAGTGGTCGTCCGAGATCGCGGTCTTGGCGTGCAGCATGCTCCCGCTCCACTCGAACACCCTCACGCCCGCTTCGAGCAGCGCGCGGTAGCCCGCACGCGAGAGTCGGCTCACCACGGGCAGGTCGCTCGCACCCGGCACCAGCAGCCGCACATCCACGCCGTCGCCGGCCGCCGCACAGAGCGCGTGCACGTACGGCGTAACGCCCACGAAGTACGCGTCCGTCAACCACAAACGCTCGCGCGCGCCCGCGGCGATGAGCTGATCGAGCCGCAGGATGCGCCCGCTGCTCGGCGCGCTGGCGATGACGCGCAACCCGACGTCGCCCTGGCTCTGGATGGTTTCCGGGTCGGTCAGCGCCGCCTCGGGCAGCGGCGCGTCGATCACGGCCCAGACTTCTGCGAACGCCTCCTCGAGCTGGGGGACCGCGGGACCGCGGATCTCGATGCCGGTATCGCGCCACGCGTCCAGCCGGCGGCGCGGATCGCCGCGCCATCGGGCGCTCACGCACAGCCCGGACACGAAACCGATGCGGCCGTCGACCGCGATCGACTTGCGGTGGTCACGCGTGAGCCAACCGATCGGGCTGCCGAACCGGGGCGGGTTGAAGCAGCGCACCACGCCGCCCGCTTCGACGAGCGGCCGGAAGAGCGAGCGCGCCCCGCTCGTTCCGAGCCAGTCATAGATGACGCGCACGACGACGCCGGCGCGGGCCCGCTCGACGAGCGCGGCCACGAACTCGCGGCCGACCTCGTCGTTCTCGAAGATATAGCACTCGAAGAAGATCGACCGCTCGGCGCGCCGGATGGCCTCGAGCCACGCCGGGAAGTTTTCGCCCGCGTCCCTGAGGACCCGGACGGCGTTTCCTCCGATGAGCGGCGCGCCGGCCGTGCGCGCGAACACCTGCTCCGCGAGCTGATGCGCCCCCCGTTCCGCCGCCTGGCCGGTGTCGAATCGGTCCATCGCCGGGCCACCCTAGCACAGCGTCGCGCGACGGGCACTGCGTCGCGGGCTTGGCGGGAGGGGCGTGTGCTATATTCGCCGCGACTTCGCCACCGGAGTGTACGCGGCTCTGCGCGGCGAGGATGTTGAACGCTGCGAAGATGCCCGAGAGGCCATCGCGCTTACGCGATCCTCGAGTTCGGGGCGCCCGGCGCCCCGTAGGCCGATGGGGATCTTGACGCGGCGAACGAAGTGAGCCCCGGAGAGATGCCCGAGAGGCCGAAGGGGGCGCCCTGCTAAGGCGTTATACGGGCAAAACCCGTATCGAGGGTTCGAATCCCTCTCTCTCCGCCAGACACGAAAGAAGCCCGCGAGCGCGGGCTTCGTCGTTTCAGGCGCAGGGAAGCGGGCAAACTGCTTTGCCCGCGCGAGGGATTCGAAAGGCGCGGCGATGCCCGGGGGCCGCCGCGCCGGGGTCGCGGCACGTGACCGAATCCCTCTCTCTCCGCCAGACACGAAAGAAGCCCGCGAGCGCGGGCTTCGTC
>CAZIXQ010000432.1:0-2131 GCA_964543155.1 uncultured Enterobacteriaceae bacterium | reverse complement strand
CACTCGTCGCTGCTCGCGCCGGCGGCCGTGCGGCTCAGGGAGCACCTGCGCGCGGTGCCGGTAAGGGCGCCGCGCATCCCGGTCGTGCACAACGTCGACGTGCAGAGCTATGACGACCCCGAGCGGATCAAGGACGCGCTGGTGCGCCAGGCCCATCATCCGGTGCGCTGGGTGGAGTGCGTGCGGGCGATGGCCGGGCACGGGATCACGCTGATTGCGGAGTGCGGGCCGGGAAAGGTGCTTGCGCCGCTCGCGAAGCGTATCGCCGAGGGCGTCGAAGGCGTCGCGCTGCTCGACCGCGACGCGATCGAGCAGACGATCAAGACGGTGCGCACGACGTGAACACGACCGATCTCGAGGGACAGGTCGCCCTGGTGACCGGCGCATCGCGCGGGATCGGGCAGGCGGTGGCGCTCGCGCTCGGGCGCGCGGGCGCCACCGTCGTGGGCACGTCGACGAGCGAAGGCGGCGCGCAGGGCGTGGGGGCAGCGCTTTCCGCTGCGGGCATCGCGGGTCGGGGTGCGCTGCTGGACGTCGGCGACGCCGCCGGCATCGACGCGCTGGTCGCCGCGGTGGAGCAGGAGTTCGGCGCCGTCTCGATCCTCGTCAACAACGCCGGCATCACCCGCGACAACCTGCTCCTGCGGATGAAGGACGCGGAGTGGGATGCGGTCCTCGACACCGACCTCAAGTCGGTCTTCCGCCTGTGTCGGGCGGTCCTGCGGGGGATGATGAAGGCGCGGGCGGGGCGGATCATCAGCATCACCTCCGTCGTCGGGGCGAGCGGCAATCCGGGGCAGGCGAACTATGCCGCCGCCAAGGCGGGCGTTGCCGGGCTCACCCGGGCCCTCGCGCGCGAGATCGGCAGCCGCGGCATCACCGTGAACTGCGTCGCGCCCGGCTTCATCGACACCGACATGACGCGGTCGCTGCCCGATGCGCAGCGCGCTGCGCTCCTCGGGCAGATTCCGCTCGGCCGTCTCGGGACGGCGGAGGACGTCGCCGCCGCGGTCGCGTTCCTCGCCTCGCCCGCAGCGGCGTACGTGACCGGGACGACGCTGCACGTGAACGGCGGCATGTACATGAGCTGAAACGGGATTCGGCCACCCGGCCGGGGCCGCATGGCGATCTGGTAAGATTCCGGCCGCTCGGGTCGGCCAGGGCGCCAGTGGCCCTGCACAGGGACGCGCGAGGAGGCGCGGCGCATTCGCGCAATCGAATCCCTAGAACACATCCGCAAAGGGAAGGGAAGCCCGCAATGGAGAACGTCGAACAACGCGTCAAGAAGATCGTCGCCGAGCAGCTCGGCGTCAACGAGGCCGAGATCAAGAACGAGTCCTCGTTCGTGGACGACCTCGGCGCCGATTCGCTCGACACGGTCGAGCTGGTGATGGCCCTCGAAGAGGAGTTCGAGACGGAGATTCCGGACGAGGACGCCGAGAAGATCGCCACCGTGCAGCAGGCCGTCGACTACATCAAGGCCCACAGCGGCAAGAAGGCCTGAAGCGGCGGCATCCGGGAGTCTGCTTGTCGCGCCGCCGCGTCGCCGTCACCGGCCTCGGCATCGTCTGTCCCGTCGGCAACGCGGTCGACGAGGCCTGGGGCAACATCACCGCCGCCAAGTCCGGCATCGCCCGCATCACCCGCTTCGACCCCGCCGGGTTCGCCAGCCAGATCGCGGGGGAGGTCAAGGGGTTCGACGTCGCCGCCTACCTGCCGCCCAAGGAAGCCCGGCGGATGGACGCCTTCATTCACTACGGGATGGCTGCAGCCATCCAGGCGATTCGCGACGCGGGAATCGATTCGGACCAGCTCGACCGCGACCGGATCGGCTGCGTGATCGGCTCGGGGATCGGCGGGCTGCCGCTGATCGAGGCGACCCACGCGGACCTGACCCGGGGCGGTCCGCGCAAGATCTCGCCGTTCTTCGTTCCCGGCAGCATCATCAACATGATCGCGGGAAACCTGTCGATCCTGTACGGGTTCAAGGGCCCCAACCTCGCCCTGGTGACCGCGTGCACGACGGCGAACCACTGCATCGGGGACGGCGGGCGGCTCATCGAGTACGGTGACGCCGACATCGTGATCGCGGGCGGCTCGGAGTCGACCGTCAGCCCGCTCGGCGTCGGCG
>CAZIXQ010000431.1:0-2188 GCA_964543155.1 uncultured Enterobacteriaceae bacterium | reverse complement strand
CGTGAACGGCGGCACGCAGCCGCGGTCCTTCACGAAGAATTTCTTGCCGCCGCCGAGGTCGAAGTAGCCGTCCCAGATGTGGAGATCGGAGTGGCACACGCCGGAGCGCGTGACGCGCACCAGCACTTCGGTGCCCTGCGGCTTCGGCGTGTCCTTCACCACCCGCTGGAGCGGCCTGCCGTGCTCGATGACGTCGTAGCTGATCATGGTGCGTTCCCTATCCTTTCGCCGCGGCGTGCAGCGCCTGGTCGAGGTCCCAGAGGATGTCGTCCAGGGTCTCGATGCCGACCGACACGCGGATCATTTCGGGCAGGACGCCCGCCTTCGCCTGTTCTTCCGCGCTCATCTGCCGGTGCGTCGTGGAGGCCGGGTGGATGACGAGCGTCTTCGCATCGCCGATGTTCGCGAGGTGGCTCATGAAGGTGGCGGCGTCGATGAACTTCTCGCCCGCACCCGCGCCGCCCTCGATGCCGAACGACAGCAGCGAGCTCGCGCCCTTCGGAAGGTACTTGCGCGCGAGCTCGTAGTACTTGTTGCCGGGCAGCCCAGGATAGTTCACCCACGCCACCTGCTTGTGCCCGGAGAGGAACTCGGCGACCGCACGCGCGTTCGCGCAGTGCCGGTCCATGCGCACCGGCAGCGTCTCGAGCCCTTGCAGCAGCATCCAGGCGTTGAACGGAGCGAGCGCCGGGCCGAAGGTGCGCATCGTCTCCATCCGGCAGCGCATCGTGTAGCCGAAGTCGCCGAAGGTCTCGTGGAAAATGACCCCGTGATAGCCCTGCGACGGGGTGGTCATGCCCGGGAACCTGCCGTTGCCCCACGGGAACTTCCCCGATTCGACGATCACGCCGCCCATGGTGGTGCCGTGGCCGCCGATGTACTTCGTCGCCGAGTGGACCACGATGTCGGCGCCGTGCTCGAGCGGGCGGCAGAGGTAGGGCGAGGGCACGGTGTTGTCGACCACGAACGGCACGCCCGCGTCCTTCGCGATCGCGCCGACGCGCTCGATGTCGACGACGTTGATCGAGGGGTTGCCGAGCGTCTCCGCGTACAGGAGCTTCGTGTTCGGCTTGAGCGCGCGGCGGAAGCTCTCGGGGTCGTCGGCGTCGACGAAGGTGGTCTCGACGCCGAACTTCCTCAGGTTCACGCCGAGCAGCGTGTGGGTGCCGCCGTAGAGCGTCGCGGCGGAGACGATGTGGTCGCCCGCCTCGACGATCGTCATGATCGCGACCGCCTCGGCCGACTGGCCCGTCGCGGTGGCGAGCGCCGCGCGGCCGCCCTCGAGCGCGGCCATGCGCTCCTCGAACACCGCCACCGTCGGGTTCGAGATGCGCGAGTAGACGTTGCCGAAGGTCTGCAGGTTGAAGAGGCTCGCGGCGTGCTCGGCCGAGTCGAAGACGAACGAGGTCGTCTGGTAGATCGGCACCGCGCGCGCGCCGGTGGCCGGGTCCGGGATCTGGCCGGCGTGCAGCGCGAGGGTCTCGAAGCCGAACTTTCGGTCGGGCATGTGATTTCGCTTGCGCTACGCCGCGCGGCGAAGCTTGGTCCGAGTCCTGTACCGTGCAGCGCGCTCGCGGGCTAGCGGCGCAAAGGGGGAGACGACCTCGACCCCGTCGATCGAGAGGCCATGGTGCAAGTCCTCGGTGAAGAGCCGGCGCGCGCCGCAAGCGAGGGCAGCAGCGACGATCTGCGCATCGTACAGTCCGAGCCGGTACCGCTCGGCGATACGAAAGGCGTCGAGGATGACCGCCGGCGTGACGGAAATGACGTCACAGCCGGCCGCGATGCTTGCAACGCGCGCGCGCGCCTCCCCGACCGCGAAGTTGAACTTGCGGATCAGGACGTTACCGACCTCGCTCAGCACTTGAGTGCTGACCCACGCTCCGTCGGCGTCCGAGAGCTCGCGTGCGATGCGCTGCTTCGCTGGCTCCCGGTCCGAAAAACCGTAGATCAGCACGTTCGAGTCGAGGAAGAAGCTATCGGGCATTCGCCTCTTCCCGGTCGAACTTGAAGCCGCGCGTATCGATCAGCCTGTCGCCCCAGTCGATTCGCCGTTTCCGCCTCTGGAGCCGGTCGTATTCCGCCTTGGAGAGAATGATCGCCACCGGCTTCCCGCGGCGCGTGAGCGCGCCCGCGCGCCCTGCCTCGGCCTCGTGGCCGATTCGGGGGAGCTGGTCCTTTGCTTCCG
>CAZIXQ010000430.1:0-2194 GCA_964543155.1 uncultured Enterobacteriaceae bacterium | reverse complement strand
TGGGCGGCGAGGTTCCGATCACGTTTTCCATCCGGGGGATCCGATGAAACTGAACGATCTGGAGCGCGCCATGCAGGCCGGCGCGCTCGGCGCGGCGGTCCGGGCCGCGCTCGAGCACCAGGTGAAGGTGGGTGAGTTCTTCGGCGCCGCGGACTTCGTGCCGGTGACGCAGGCGCACGTCATGGCCGACACCGAGAGCCTCGGCAAGGCGGGCGTGGAGTGGGTCGAGTCGCTCACCCGCGACGAGCCCTCGGCGCGGGTGCGCGTGCCCACGATCATGGACCCGCGCGGCACCGATTTCGCGAAGGCCGCGGTGCTCAGGCACCCCGGCTGGATCCTCGACCTCGAGCACCGCGCGATCGAGGCGTTCCGGCGCCTCGGGATCATGATGACCGACACCTGCATCAACTACCAGACGATCCAGGCGCCGGCGCGTGGCGAGAGCGTCGCCTTCGGCGACACCGGCGTGGTGATCTACTGCAACTCGGTGTGCGGCGCGCGCTCGAACTTCGAGGGCGGGCCCTCCGCGGTCGCCGCCGGCCTGACCGGCCGCACGCCGCGCTACGGCTTCCACCTCGACGCGCAGCGGCGCGCGACGATCCGCTTCCGCGTCGACTGGACGCCGGTGACGCTCAATGACTGGGGCGCGCTCGGCGGCCTCGTCGGCCGTCTCGCCGGCAACTACTGGGCGGTGCCGGTGCTCGAGGGCCTCGACCGGGTGCCGCGGTCCGACGAGCTGAAGCACTTCGGCGCCGCGATGGCGAGCTTCGGCTCGAGCGCGATGTTCCACCTGGTCGGCATCACGCCCGAGGCGGTCCGGCTCGTGGACACCGGCGGGGAGAAGCTCGCGGTCGCGCACCGGATCGGCGCGCCGGAGGTGCGGGCGCTGCAGGCGCAGTACGCGGGCGAGAAGGCGATCGACGTGGTGGTGTTCTCGGCGCCGCAGCTCAGCCTCTACGAGCTGCGCGACCTCGCCGCCCTCTGCGACGGGCGCCGCTTCGCGAAGCCGCTCCTCGCGGTCACCAGCCCGCAGGTGAAGCCCGACGCCGACCGGTTCGGGTTCACGCAGAAAATCGAGGACGCCGGCGGCCACGTGCTCGCCGGCATGTGCTTCTACCAGTCCTACGCGCGCGAGATCGCCGAGGCGAACGGCTGGAAGCGCCTCGCGACCAACAGCGCGAAGATGGTCAACATCCTCGGCGGATACGGGTACGTGCCGCTGCTCGCCTCGATGGAGCAGTGCGTGGAAGCCGCCGAAACCGGGAGGCTGCCGTGATGACGCTCCGCGCACGACAGGCGATGGGGCGAGCGGTGCGCGGCCAGGCGCTGGTCGCGAAGGACGGCTTCTCCGCCCGCTACGACCTCGACCGCATCGCCGGCACGTTCTCCCGGCCCTCGCACCGGCTCGCCGGCCAATCCTACGTCGGGAAGATCCTGGTGCTCGACACCGCGAAGGGCGGCGTGGCGAGCGCGTGGATGCTGCGCGAGATGGCCTCGCGCGGCGTCGTGCCGCTCGCGCTCGTGCTGAACAGCGTGAACCCGATCATCGCGCAGGGCGCGGCGTTCGGCGACCTCACGCTGCTCGCCGGGTTCGACGGCGACGTGACCGCCGCGATCCCGCACGGCGCGACCGTCGAGATCGACCCGGCCACGCGCACGGTCCGCGTGGTGGAATGACCTACGACTGCGCCGTCGTGGGCGCCGGACCGGCGGGCGGTGCGCTCGCCAACCGCCTGACCGGAACCTGCACGGCCGGCGCGTGTGCTGGCCGCGCGGCCGGACGCGCGGTAGAGCAAGTGCGCAGGCCCCCCATGCTTCCTGGCGGTGCCTCAGTCTGGAACGGGCGCGCCCCGAGCGGACGCCCCGGTCCGTCGCCAAAAATGTCACGGCCGTCGAGCGGCATTCCGCCCGCGTTTAACAATCGTTGACGTTTCGGGTCCGCGGGCAATCGCCGGGTGAGCCACCTGTCCTCATGGTAGGGGCCGCGTCCCGTGCGACGCTACGCGCACTCCACGAGCAGAGTCCCGGGCAGAGAGCGATGCAGCGCGCGCGAGAGGTCGTCCGAACGGCGGATCGCCAAGATCCTGGCGCGGATTTACGTTCCCACTCCGTGAACGCACCCGTCAAGCCGAAAGCCCGGCGCCACATCGGCCAGATCCTGATTTCGCAGGGGATTCTGACCGAGGACCAGCTG
>CAZIXQ010000429.1:0-2230 GCA_964543155.1 uncultured Enterobacteriaceae bacterium | reverse complement strand
TAGCCCTTCATCACGTTGTAGCCGCGCACGACCACCTCGCCGGGCTCGCCGCGCGGCACCTCGCTTCCGGCGTCGTCGACGCAGCGCACCTCGACGCCCGGGATCGCGCGGCCCGAGGTCGTCGCGATCGTCTCGGGGTCGTCGTCGTGGCGGCACATCGTCACGATGCCCGAGGCCTCGGTCAGCCCGTAGCCGGTGATCACCGTCTCGAAGCCGAGCTCGCTGCGCATCCGCCGCACCAGCTCGACCGGGATCGCGGCGGCGCCGGTCACCGCGAGGCGCAGGCACGAGAGGTCGTGCTCGCCGCGCTTCGGGTCCATCAGGATCGACTGGTAGATCGCCGGCGGGCCGGGCAGCACGCTCACGCGCTCGCGCGAGACGCGCGCGAGCACCTGCGGCACGTCGAAGACCGCATGCGGGAGCATCGTCGCGCCGCGCATCAGGCACGCGAGCCAGCCCGCCTTGTAGCCGAAGGCGTGGAAGAAGGGGTTCACGATCAGGTAGCGGTCGCCCTCGCGCAGGCCGATCACCTCGGTCCAGGCCTCGAAGCCGCGCAGGTTCTGCAGGTGCGTGCTCATCACGCCCTTCGGGCGCCCGGTCGTGCCCGAGGTGTAGAGGATGTAGGCGAGGTCGTCGGGCCCGACGGCCTCGGCGCGCCGGCGCGCCGAGGTCTCGGTCACCGACGCGCCCGCGGCGAGGAACGCCTCCCACGCCTCGGCGCCCGGCGTCTTGCCCGAGAGCGAGAGCACGCGCTCGAGGTCGGGCAGCGCCTGGCTGCGCGCCATCTCGACGTAGCGCGCGCCGAGGAACTCGCCGACGGTGACGAGCACGCGCGCGCGGCTCTTGCGCAGGATGTAGCCGGCCTCGCTGGCCTTGAAGCGCGTGTTGAGCGGCACGAGCACGCCGCCGCACATCTGGAGGCCGAGCGCGGCGAAGACCCAGCCGCGGCCGTTCGGCGCCCAGAGCGCGACGCGGTCGCCCGGCGCGAGGCCCGCCGCCGCGACGGCGCCGGCCGCGCGCAGCGCCTCGGCGGCGAGCGCCTCGAAGGTCCAGCGCTTCCCGTCCTCCTCGAGCGCCGGGCGGCCGGCGAAGCGGCGCGCGGCGTCGAGGACGAGGCGCGGGATCGTGCCGTGCTCGGACGGCCGCACGCTCAGGTCCCGTAGACCTTCTGCGGCGGCACCGACTTCGCGATCAGCTCGCGCACCGCGTCGCCGAGCTCGGCCGGGTTCCAGCGCGCCTTGCGGTCGAGCGCCGGGCCGGTGCGCCAGCCGTCGGCGAGCGAGAGCTTGCCGCCCTCGATCTCGAAGACGCGGCCGGTCACGTCGCCCGACTCCTCGCTCACGAGCCACGCGACGATCGGCGAGATGTTCGCCGGGTCCATCGCGTCGAAGCCGCTCTCGGGCTTCTTCATCATGTCGGGGAAGACGCTCTCGGTGAGTCGCGTGCGCGCCGACGGCGCGAGCGCGTTCGCGGTGACGCCGTAGCGCGCGAGCTCGACGGCCTGCACCAGCGTGAGCGCCGCGATGCCGGCCTTCGCGGCCGCGTAGTTGCTCTGGCCGACGCTGCCCTGGAGCCCGGCGCCCGAGCTCGTATTGACGATGCGCGCCGAGACGCGCTCGCCCGCCTTCGAGCGGTCGCGCCAGTGCGCGCAGGCGTGCCGCGTCGCGCAGAAGTGCCCGCGCAGGTGCACGCGCATGATCGCGTCCCACTCCTCGACCGACGAGTTCACGAACATCCGGTCGCGCAGGATGCCGGCGTTGTTGACGATCGCGTCGAGGCGGCCGAAGGCGTCGATCGCGGCCTTCACCAGCGCGGCGGACTGGTCCCAGTCCGCGATGTCGGAGCCGTTCGCGATCGCCGTGCCTCCGAGCTTCTCGATCTCCTGCACGACGCTCTGCGCGGGCGAGAGGTCCTTGCCCTCGCCGCTCGTCGAGCCGCCGAGGTCGTTCACGACCACGCGCGCGCCCTGGCGCGCGAGCTCGAGCGCGTGCTCGCGGCCGATGCCGCGCCCCGCGCCCGTCACGATCACCACCCGTCCCTCGCAGATGCCCATGGCTGCCTCTCCGCTGCGCGGCCTCCCCGGAGCGGGGAGGATCCCGAGCCCGGCACCCTACGCCGTTCCGGCCCGCCGGGCAATCCGGCGGGCTTTTGCGAGAATCGGGGCGGTGGACTGGGACGACCTGCGCACCTTCCTCGCGGTGGCCCGCGCGGGCTCGCTCACCGACGCCGC
>CAZIXQ010000428.1:0-2230 GCA_964543155.1 uncultured Enterobacteriaceae bacterium | reverse complement strand
AGGACCTCACCGAGACCCGCGTGAGCGGCGAGTCCGTCTTCGACGGGAAGCTGCTGCACGTGCGGCGCGACCTGGTGCGGCTCCCCGACGGGTCGGAGGCCACCCGCGAGTACATCGTCCATCCCGGTGCGGTCACCATCATCCCGCTGCTCGATTCGGGCGATCTGGTGATGGAGCGGCAGTATCGCTATCCCCTGGGGCGCGAGCTGGTCGAGCTGCCGGCGGGGAAGATCGACCCGGGTGAATCGACGCTCGACACGGCGCGCCGGGAGCTCCTCGAGGAGACCGGGTATACCGCGGGCACCTGGGCCTACGTCGCGACCATCCATCCGCTGTGCGGGTATACGAACGAGCGCATCGAGCTCTGGCTCGCGCGGGGCCTGCGCCACGAAGGGCGGCGGCTGGACCACGGGGAGTTCCTGGAGACCTTCACGCTCCCGCTCGGCGACGCGGTCGAGTGGGTGCGATCCGGGCGGATCACCGACGCGAAGACGATGGTGGGCGTCCTCTGGGCCGAACGCATCGCCGCCGGCGCGTGGCCCGAGCCGAGCGGGGCGCCGCCGGTCAGCGCCTGACCGGCTCGCGCGTTACCCGTCCATCACAGCAACCCGGCGCGCCGGGACCACCAGGGAGCCGTACCCGTCATGGCGCTCTACGCCGCCACCATAACCTCTAGCGCGTTTCTCCTCTTCCTCGTCCAGCCGATCATCGCCAAGCAGATCCTGCCGTGGTTCGGCGGCTCCTCGGCGGTGTGGACCACGTGCGTGTTCTTCTTCCAGTTCCTGCTGCTCGCCGGCTATGCGTACGCGCACGCGCTGGTGCGCTACCTCCCGGCGCGGCCGCAGCTCATCGTCCACGTGACGCTGCTCGCGGCGAGCCTCGTTGCGCTGCCGATCGTCGCCGGCGCCGACTGGAAGCCCGCCGGCAACGAGGACCCCAGTTTCCGCATCCTCGGCCTGCTCGCCGCGACGGTGGGGCTGCCGTACTTCCTGCTCTCGACCACGAGCCCCCTCGTGCAGGCGTGGTACGCCCGCCGCGTGGATTCGCCCTACCGGCTCTTCGCGCTCTCGAACCTCGCCTCCCTCGCGGCGCTGCTGTCGTACCCGGTGCTGTTCGAGCCGCTGATTGCGACGCGGATCCAGGCCCTCGCGTGGTCGGGCGGCTACGCGGTGTTCGTCGCGCTGTGCGTCGCGACCGCGATCTACAGCCTGCGTGGCGTGGTCGGGACCGCAGGCGCCGCCGTGCAGCTGGAACGCGGACCTGCGCCGCGCCTCGCCGACCGGCTCCAGTGGGTGGTGCTGCCCGGCATGGCGTCGTTCCTGCTAGTGGCCGTGACCAACCATCTCACCCAGAACGTGGCGTCGATCCCGTTCCTGTGGATCCTGCCGCTCACGCTCTACCTGCTGACGTTCATTCTCTGCTTCGACGGCCGCGGCTGGTACCGGCGCGGCCTCTTCGTGCCGCTCGCCGCGGTCGCCGTCGTGGCGATGGCGTGGGTGCAGCGCGACTTCACCCTCACCCACGACCTCAAGCTCGCGGTGCCGGTCCACGCCGCGGGGCTCTTCGTGCTGTGCATGCTCTGCCACGGCGAGCTGGTGGGCCTGAAGCCGCGGCCGGCGCGGCTGACCGAGTTCTACCTCCTGATCGCGCTCGGGGGCGCGCTCGGCTCGCTGCTCGTGTCGGTCATCGCCCCGCGCGTGCTCCCGGGCGACTTCGAGTTCGCGATCGGGCTCGTGGCCGCCGGCCTGATCCTCGTGCTGCGCGTCGCTACCACGAGCAGGGTCGCGGCCGCGCTCGGCGCGGCGGTCGCCGCATTCGTGGCGTGGGCCGCCTACGACTACGTGCACGCGGTGGTCGAGGACACGCGCGTGCTGAAGCGCAACTTCTACTCGAGCCTGCGCACGCGCGACGAAGTGCGCAACGAAGGCACGGTGCGCAAGATGATCCACGGCACGATCAACCACGGCGAGCAGTTCGTCGACCCCGACAAGCGCTGCCAGCCGATCGCCTACTTCGGACCGAAGGCCGGCATCGTCCTCGCGCTCGAGGCGCTGCGGAGCCCGGAGATGAAGGTCGGGATCGTGGGCCTGGGCGCGGGGACCATGGCCGGCTGGGCACGGCCCGGGGACGTATACAGGTTCTACGAGATCAACCCGCAGGTCATCGAGCTCGCGCAGAGCGAGTTCGGCTACCTGAACGAGTGCCACGCCAAGGTCGAGCTCGTGCTCGG
>CAZIXQ010000427.1:0-2245 GCA_964543155.1 uncultured Enterobacteriaceae bacterium | reverse complement strand
ACCTCGACCAGGTGCTCGCCACCTTCGGCCTGATCCTGTTCTTCAACGAGCTGGTCGCCATCCTGTGGGGCCGCGCCGCGCTCTACACCACGCTGCCCGAGTGGCTCTCCGGACAGCTCGAGCTGGTCGCGGGGCTGCGCTACCCGACCTACCGGGCCGCGATCATCGGCGTCGGTCTCGCGGTGGCGGTCGGCCTGTGGTACGTCGTGACGCGCACGCGGCTCGGGATGCTCATCCGCGCGGGCGCCTCCAACCGCACGATGGTCGCGGCGCTCGGCGTCAACATCCGCCTCCTCTACACCGTCGTGTTCGGCTTCGGCGCGGCGCTCGCCGGGCTCGCCGGGCTCATGGCCGGGCCGATCTACACCGTGCAGCCGGGAATGGGCGAGGACGTTCTCATCGAGGTGTTCGTCGTCATCGTGATCGGCGGAATCGGCTCGATCCGCGGCGCGCTCGCCGGGGCGCTGATCGTCGGCATGGTGGACACGCTGGGGCGGGCGTTCCTCAAGCCGATCCTCGGGACGCTGCTCTCGCCGACGGCGGCCGAATCGGCCGGGCCCGCGCTCGCGTCGATGCTCATCTACCTGCTGATGGCCGCGGTGCTCGCGGTGCGGCCGGCGGGCCTCTTCCCCGCGCGCGGCTAGACCACGATGCCGAACCGCGGCCGGCTCGCCACCATCGTCGTGCTGCTCGCGGCACTCGCCGCGGTGCCGCCGCTCGCCGCCCTCCTCGGCCAGCCGTTCTACCTCGACCTCTTCCGGCGCATCATGATCTTCGCGATCGCGGCCCTGAGCCTGAACCTGATCCTCGGCTACGGCGGCATGGTGTCCTTCGGCCACGCCGCTTACCTGGGCATCGGCGCCTACGCGGTCGGCATCCTCGCCCACCACGGCGTCCACGACGGGTTCGTGCAGTTCGGGCTGGCGATCGGGGCGTCCGCGGCCGTCGCGCTGGTGATCGGCGCGATCTCGATCCGCACCAGCGGCGTGTACTTCATCATGATCACGCTCGCGTTCACGCAGATGCTCTACTACCTCGGCATCTCGCTCGAGGAGTACGGGGGCGACGACGGGATGCGCCTCGCCGGGCGCACGACCTTCGCCGGCCTCCTCGACCTGCGCGACCCGCTGCCGTTCTACTACTTCGTGCTCGCGATCCTGGTCGCGTTCCTGTACCTCGTGCACCGGCTCGTGAACTCGCGCTTCGGCATGGTGCTGCGCGCGGCCAAGTCGAACGAGGGCCGCACGCGCGCGATCGGCTTCTCGCCCTACCCCTACCGCCTGGTCGCGTTCGTGATCGCCGGGGCGATGTGCGGGGTCGCCGGCGCGCTGTTCGTGAACCAGACCGCCTACCTCACCCCGACGTTCATGAGCTGGACCCGCTCCGGCGAGATCATGTTCATGGTCATCCTGGGCGGCATGTCGACCCTGATCGGGCCGGTGCTCGGCGCGATCGGGCTGCTGCTGCTGGAGGACGTGCTGCAGGGCTGGACGCAGCACTGGCAGATCATCCTCGGGCCGATCCTGGTGCTCGTCGTGCTGTTCGCGAAGCGCGGGCTCGCCGGCCTGCTGCCCGGAGGCGGGCGCGATGACTGACCTCCTCCTCAGCGTCGAGGACCTGTACAAGGCGTTCGGCGCGCTGAAGGCGACCGACCATGTCTCGCTCGAGGTGCGCACGGGCGAGACGCACGCGATCATCGGGCCGAACGGCGCCGGCAAGACGACGCTGATCAGCCAGCTCTCGGGCACGCTGCGGCCGGACTCGGGTCGCATCCGCTTCGGCGGGGAGGACGTCACCCATCTCACCGCCGCGGCGCGCTCGCACAAGGGGCTCGCCCGCTCCTTCCAGATCACGAGCATCTACCGCGACTTCAGCGCGCTCGACAACGTCGCGCTCGCGGTGCAGGCGCACGCGGGGCACAGCTTCCGCTTCTGGCGCGACGCCCGGCGCGACCCGGCGCTGCGCGACCCGGCGCGCGCGATCCTGGAAGAGGTGGGCCTCGGCCCCCGCGCCGACGTGCTCGCCGCGAACCTCGCTCACGGCGAGCAGCGCCAGCTCGAGGTGGCGATGGTGCTCGCGACCAGGCCGCGCCTGATGCTCCTCGACGAGCCGGTCGCCGGCATGGGCGTCGAGGAATCGCAGCGCATGGTGCAGTTTCTCGCCCGCTTCAAGGGCAAGCAGACCATCATCCTCGTCGAGCACGACATGGACGCGGTGTTCTCGCTCGCCGACCGCATCTCGGTGC
>CAZIXQ010000426.1:0-2247 GCA_964543155.1 uncultured Enterobacteriaceae bacterium | reverse complement strand
GCCATCACCCGCGGGCAGGCGATCGAGGCCATCACGTGCCCGTTCAGGCACGAGGGCAGCGAGTAGACCATCGGCGAGAAGAGGATGTCGATCTTGCGCTTGGTGCGCGCGAGCAGCTCGCCGTAGTGCCCCGAGATGCACTTCACCGGGTAGCAGCAGTCGACCGTCCCGCGCCCCTTGGCGTACTGGCGCGCCTGGTCCTCGGAGGTGTCGGAGGAGAACTCGATGCGCCGCGCCTCGATCCCCAGCGCCTCGAGGAACCCGATCCAGAACTGGTGCGTCGACCAGAGGTTGAGCACGCGCGGGATCCCGACGCGCAGCTTCGCGCGAGCCTGCGCGACCGCGCCCGCCTCCGGCGTCTCAGACTTCGGCTTGAACGTCAGCCCGAGCGCGCTTGAAGGCGCTGTCTCGAACCAGCTCAGCAACGTTCGGGTAGGCATGCTTGGCCTCCTCTAGTCTCGCCTTCACCACCTTCATCTCGTTCACGTCCTCGACCAGCCCCTTCGGGCAGGAGTTGCCGCTGATCACGCGCTCCCAGTCCGCCGCCAGCGGCACCTTGCTCCACGAGCGGCCGGCCGCGCCCGGGATGCGCACGTCGATGAACGTGCGCCGGCAGTTCACCGCGCACCAGTTGCAGGTGGTGTGCTCGTTCGTCGTGGCGACGTACTCGAGCGACTCGATCAGCGCGAAGCCGCGGAAGCGCGTCGCCGCGCCCGCGCGCGCCCAGTCTAGGGCGCACAGCGCCGCGCCGATCGCGCCCGCTTCGCCCGAGTACGGATGCACCACGACTTCGGCGTCGGGCACCTTGCCGCGGATGAAGTCCACCTGCGCCTTGACCACCGCCAGGTTACGGTGCGTGCCGCCCTGGAGCACAAAGTTGCGCCCAGCCGCCGCGAGGTTCTGCAGCTGCCCCGCGTACACCCACACGTTGAGCGGCAGCACCGCGGCGAGCGAGGCCATGATCTCGTCGCTCGACCAGCCCTTGCGCTGCTGGTTCACGATGTCCGACTGCAGGAACACGCCGCAGCCCATCGCGAGCGCCGGGATCGCGCGCGCCTGGAAGGCGCGGTCGGCGTACTCGTCGAGCGGCACCTGGTAGCGCTCGGCCACCCCCTGGAGGAAGGCGCCGTTCCCCGACGAGCACTGCGAGTTGAGCCGGAAGTCGGCCACCGTGCCCTGGCGTAGCAGCATGATCTTCACGTCGCAGCCGCCGACGTCGCAGATCACGTCGGCATCGGGGACGTAGTGCAGCGCCGCGGTGGCGTGCGCGACCGTCTCGACGACAGCGACGTCCGCCCCGACGATGTCCTTCAGCAGGTCCTTCCCGTAGCCGGTCAGGCCGAGCGCGGCGATGCGCTCGAAGCCGGCGCCGCGGATCTCGCGCATGATCGCCTTCGCGTCCTCGATCGGGTTGCCGTTCGACTGCGCGTAGCAGCTCGCGAGCAACTCGCCTTCGGGCGACAGGACCACCGCCTTGGCGGTCGTACTGCCGAAGTCGCACCCGACCATCACGGCTTGCGCCTGATGCTCGGGGCCCGGCGTAGCCAGCGTCGCGCGCGGCTCGCCGTAGCACCTGAGGAAGTTCTGGAGCTCGGCGGGGTCGGACGCGAGCCCCTTCGCGCCCTCGCGCGCCTTCTGCTCGTGCTGGCCCTGCTCGATCCACCAGCGCAGCTTCGCCGTCCCAGCATAGACGCCCGCCGCCTCGCCGCGGCCGATCTCGATGCAGCCGATGCACGCGTAGTAGAGCGCTTCCTTCGGGACCTGGATCAGCGCCTCGGGCGAGGCGCCCGCGAGCGGCTCGATACGGCGCTCCTTCCACAGCTTGGCGAGGTGGTGGCGCCACGCCTCCTGCAGCCCGGCGAAGAAGAGATTCGGGCCGCCCAGGAGCAGCACGTGCGGGCTCGGCGTGTTGCCCTTGGTCAGCGTCGCGAGGTTCTGGTACACGACCGCCTCGAACAGGCTCGCGATGATCTCCTCCACCGGCACGCCGCTCTTGACGAGCGTGTTGGCGTCGGCCTCGGCGAAGATCCCGCACTTGGAGCTGATCTTGTGCAGGGCGAGCCCCTCGTAGCGCATCGCGGCGAGCCGCTCGGGCGCGATCTGCAGCTTGCGCGCGGTCTTCTCGATGAAGGTGCCGGTGCCGCCGCTGCACGCCGACTGCATGTAGACCTGCTTGGACTTGCCGTCGCCGGACTCCTTGAAAAAGATCGTCTTCATGTCCTCGCCGCCGATCTCGGAGACGAAGTG
>CAZIXQ010000425.1:0-2248 GCA_964543155.1 uncultured Enterobacteriaceae bacterium | reverse complement strand
GTTCAACTGGTGGAAGTTCGTCGGCGGCAGCGCGGGGCGCTCGGAGCTCGCCGCGGAGTACTACGACGAGATCCTGTTCGAGGGCGCGACCTTCGGCGACCTGCTCGACAAGCAGACCCCGGTCGCCGTCGCGACCGGGACCGACATCTCCACCGGATCGCGGCTCGCGTTCTACCAGCAGGACTTCGATCTGCTGTGCTCGGATCTGAACAAGGTGCGCCTGTCGCGCGCGGCGGCCACCTCCTCCGCGGTCCCGGTCGTCCTCTCGGCGGTGACCTTCGACAACTATGGCGGCACCTGCGGCTACGAGTACCCGGCCTGGGTCCGGGACGTCGCCAAGCCCGAGGGCCGTCCGCGGCCGGCGGGGCGCGCGGTGCAGCGCTACCGCGAGATGCAGGACTTCCAGAACAGCAAGGACCGCCCGTACATCCACCTCGTCGACGGGGGCGTCGCCGACAACCTCGGGGTGCGCGCCGTATTGGAGACCTTCGAGGAGCTGGCGGTGAGCACCGCGTTCCGCGGCGAAGTCGGATTCGGCGGCATCACCCGGGTCGTGATGATCGTCGTGAACGCCCGCTCGGCGCCCAAGACCGACTGGGACCGCAGCGAGACGCCTCCCGGCTTTGTCGTTCAGCTGCTGCAGGCCTCCAGCGTGCCGATCGACCGCTACTCGTTCGAGACCGTCGAGCTGATGAAGGACCGCCAGGAGATCTACACCTGGCGGCGCGAGCTGCTGATCGCGCGGGCGCGCCTGGCGGGGGCGACCGAGGCGCAGGCCGAGGCGAGCGTCGCGCTGCCGAAGCTCAGCGTGCACACGCTGGATATCAGCTTCGAGAATCTCGCCGACCCGAAGGAGCGCGAATACCTCCAGAACCTGCCCACGAGCTTCGTGCTGCCGCCCCAGGACGTCAACCGGCTGCGCGCGGCCGCGGGCCGGTTGCTGCGCGAGTCGCCGGATTTCCAGGCGCTCCTGCGCGATCTTGCCGCCGCGCCGGCGAAGTAGGGCAGTCCTTCCCGGCTCGAAGCGGGCGGTGTGGTCCTTGCTGTGGCCGCTCGCGGGTGTGCCTGCCGCGAGCGCATCGGGTCGTGTCCCCTGACGTAGTGTACGAGCCATGGTTCTCGCAAGGTCGGGATCTGTGCTCCGCTCATCCCAGCGGAGCGTCTCGCGGGTTGATTGTCGCCCGGTGCCGCGAATCGCTGCTCCGGGCTCTTCCACGTGTCCCGCGGCGCGCCTCCCAATTTCAGCCGAACCTGTTGATTCTGAAGAGGAAGACTTCGGTGAGCGCCCAGCGCCGTCAGGTCATTGACATGCGTCAACCCGCGGTGTTCACGCTCTGGTGAACTGTCGTCCGCCGTTCGACAGCAGCGCCATGTCTATAGCAACATAGGGAAGAGGCAAACGCCAAGGCGGATGTCGTGCTCGCCGCGGGCCCGATGGTCGCGCGTATCGCGTAGGAATCCAGACCGTAATGTCGCCGCGAACCGTCCCGCCTCGATCGTCGGCCCCCTCCGGCCCGGTGCACGTGCGCTTCGACCGTTTTGAGCTGGACGAGGCGAATGCATCCCTGCTGTGCGACGGCGCGCCTGTCGCGCTCGCGCCCACGCCTTTCGCCGTGCTGTGCGCGCTCGTCCGGAAGCCGGGGTCGTTGCTCACCAAGAATGCGCTGCTGGACGACGTCTGGGGCCACCAGTTCGTGAGCGAATCGGTCCTGAAGACCGTGATCAGCGAGCTGCGGACGGTCCTCGACGACGATGCCCGGCACCCGCGGTTCATCGAGACCGTGTCCCGGCGGGGCTACCGCTTCATCGCCCCGACGACCGGGATCTCGGCCGAATCGCCGGCGGGCGAAAGCGAAGGCGGCGCGCTGCACGTGCCGTCCTTTGTCGGCCGCACCGAAGCCCTTGCGCGGCTTCGCCGCGCGTGGAAGGCCGCGTGCGGCGGCAAGCGCACCGTCGTCTGGGTGGCCGGCGAAGCCGGTATCGGCAAGACGATGCTCGTCGAGCGTTTCATCGCGGAGCTTGGCGACGTCGCCTGTGCCCGCGGTCAGTGCGTGGAGCAGTACGGCGCGGGAGAGCCGTACCTGCCCGTCCTCGACGCCCTGGCGGAGCTGTGCCGCAGCGACAGCACCGCCGCCGCCCTGCTCCGCGCGGTTGCGCCCGCGTGGCTGGTGCAGCTGCCGTGGCTCAGCTCCGCCGAGGAGCGCGACGCCCTGCGCCGCGAGCTTGCGGGCGTCCGCCCGGATCGCAT
>CAZIXQ010000424.1:0-2255 GCA_964543155.1 uncultured Enterobacteriaceae bacterium | reverse complement strand
CGCAGCTCACGCTCGAGCAGGAGCGCGAGATCGTCGGCAACCGCAAGCTCTTCCTCGCCGCGGTGTGCGCGCTCAACCACTTCAGCTTCGAGCAGATCCTGGAGACCTACGACCTCACCGAGGCGGAGCTCGTGCGGCTGCTGATGCGGCTCGACAAGCTCAAGTTCATCCAGCTCGCGCCCGGGAACCGTATCCGCCTGCTCGTCTCGCGCACCTTCGCGTGGCTCCCCGACGGGCCGATCCAGCAGTTCTTCAAGACCCAGGCGCAGCACGAGTTCTTCCGCTCGCGCTTCGACCGCGAGGGCGAGCTGATGCTGTTCGTGAACGCCATGCTGTCGAAGACCTCGGCGGCGACGATGATCGAGCGGCTGAAGCTGGTCGCGAACGAGTGCTCCCGGCTCCACGAGGAGGACGTGCACCTGCCGCTCGACCGGCGCTTCGGCCACAGCCTGCTCGTCGCCATCCGGCCCTGGAACATCCAGGCGTTCCGCGACCTCGAGCGCGCGCCGGTCGCGGCGGGCGTCCAGGTGCGGCGGTCGGTGCTCAAGAAGTGACCGCGCCCACGCCCCGCGCGAGCCTGTTGCGATCGAAGCTGTTCTGGGTCGGGCTGCTCTACTTCTCGGAGGGGTTTCCGCTCGGCGTCTTCTACGAGCTCTTCCCGGTCTATTTCCGCCAGCAGGGCGTCGACCTGCGCTCGATCGGGATGCTCAGCCTGCTCGGGCTCGCCTGGACGCTGAAGTTCCTGTGGGCGCCGGCGGTCGACCACTACCGCCACCATCGGGCCTGGATGGCTGCGGTCGATCTCGCGATGGGCGGGGTGCTGCTCGTCTTCGCCGCGACGGCCGGTTTCGGGCCGTGGGTGTGGGCGGCAATCGGGCTCTTCACGGTGCTCTCGGCGACCAACGACATCGCGATCGACGGCTACACGATCGAGTTCCTGGCGCGCGACGAGCTCGGGCTCGCGAACGGCGTGCGGATTGCGCTCTACCGCGTCGGCATGCTCGCGTCCGGCTTCGTCCTGATCCTGTCGGACTGGATCACCTGGCCGGGAGCGTTCGCCGGTGCGGCCGCTATCCTTGCCGCCAGCGCGGTCGCAGTGCTGTTCGCGCCGCGCGAGCGTGTCATCGACCGGCCGCCGGACACGACGCTCGCCGTCGAGCTGCGGCGCATCTTCGTCAATCCGCGCCACCTCGCGATCGTGCTCGCCTTCGCGCTCGGCGTGCTGTGGCTCGCCGACGGCGCGGCCAAGTGGTCGAGCGCCTACCCGCCCTTCTGGAGCATTGCGCTCGGGACGGCGGCTGCCGCGCTCGCGGTCGGCTGGATCGGCGGACGCGGCGGTCGACGGCGGGCGGCGAGCGAAGCCGACCCCGTGCGCGGGCCGATGTTCGGCGCCCTGATGGAGCTGCTGGGCCGGCCGTACATCTGGCCGGTGCTCCTCTTCATCCTCATCTTCAAGCTCGGCGACGCCTCGATGGGCTTCATGGTGAAGCCGTTCTGGGTGGACGCCGGGTTCACCGCGACGGAGATCGGCCTCGTGTCGGTCAATATCGGGCTCGGGCTCTCGATCGCCGGCGGCATCGCGGGCGGCTGGTACACCGACCGCGCCGGCATCTTCAAGGCGCTCTGGGTGCTCGGCCTGTGGCAGGCCCTGTCGAACCTCGGCTACGCCGCCGCCGCGTCGCTGCTGCCGTACGGCGCGGGCGCGTCGCCCGAGCTCTGGCACCGCGGGGTGATGTACGCGGCGAGCGCGGCCGAGTCGTTCACCGGCGGGCTCGGGACTGCGGCCTTCCTCGCCTTCCTGATGGCGATCGTCGACAAGCGCCACTCGGCCACCGAGTACGCGCTGCTCTCGTCGGTGTTCGCGCTGTCGCGCTCGGTCGCCGGCTGGGCGAGCGGCTTCGGCGCCGAGGCGATGGGCTACGCGCCCTACTTCCTGCTCACCTTCTTCCTGTCCTTTCCCGCTTACGCGCTGCTGCCCTGGGTGCGGCGGATGCTCGAGTGGTCGGACGGGCGGGCGACGGCGGCACCGGGTGGTGATAGGGTTCCGTCGTGAGCACGCGCATCCTCCAGGCCGCCCGGATCATTGCGCACGCGCGAATGGACGGTGCGCGCCTGCCCGGCCTGCCCGAGACGGTGCGCCCGCGCAAGGAGGACGAAGGCTACCGCGTGCAGGAGGCGCTTCACGGGATGCTGAGCGCTGGCGGCTTCGGCGCGATCGCCGGCCACAAGATCGGCTGTACGACTGCGGTGATGCA
>CAZIXQ010000423.1:0-2257 GCA_964543155.1 uncultured Enterobacteriaceae bacterium | reverse complement strand
TCCTCTCGGAGATCATCGGGGCGGTCGCGTACCCGGCGCGGCACCTGAGCATGGAATCGATCTACGAGTACGGGTCGCGGGTCGGCGTGTGGCGCATCCTGCGCGAGTTCGAGCGCCGCAACCTGCCGCTTACCGTCTTCGGCGTCTCCATGGCGCTCGAGCGCTGCCCGGAGGTGACCGCGGCGTTCCTCGAGCTCGGCCACGAGATCGCCTGCCACGGCTGGCGCTGGATCCACTACCAAAGCATGGATCCGGCCACCGAGGCCGAGCACCTGCGCATCGGCACCGAGATCATCCGCCGGGTGACGAAGAACAAGTGGCCGGTCGGCTGGTACACCGGCCGCGACAGCCCGAACACGCGGCGGCTGGTGGTCGAGCACGGCGGCTACGAGTACGACGCCGACTACTACGGCGACGAGCTGCCGTTCTGGACGGACGTCGACACGTCCGACGGGCGCAAGGTCCGGCACCTCGTCGTGCCCTACACCCTCGACGCGAACGACATGCGGTTCGCGACGCCGCAGGGCTTCAACACCGCCGACCACTTCTTCACGTACCTGCGGGACTCGTTTGACGTGCTTTACGCCGAAGGGGCCGATCGCCCGAAGATGCTGTCGGTCGGCATGCACTGCCGGCTGCTCGGGCGGCCCGGACGCATGCGCGCGCTGCAGCGCTTCCTCGACCACGTGCAGGCGCACGACAAGGTGTGGGTGTGCCGGCGCGTCGACCTCGCGCGGCACTGGCGCTCGACGTTCCCGCCGCGCTAGCGCCCGCTGATACGATTCGGGGCCATGAAAGCCGACCTCCCCCAGCTCGCCGCGCTCGACGACGAGTCGCGCATCTTCGACGACCTCGATCCGGCGCCGCGCCTGCTGATGGGGCCGGGGCCGATCAACGCGGACCCGCGCGTGCTGCGGGCGATGTCGGCGCAGCTCCTCGGCCAGTTCGACCCGCAGTTCCGCGTCTACATGAAGGAGACGATGGAGCTGTACCGGCGCGTGCTCGAGACGCGCAACCGCTGGACCTTCCTCGTCGACGGCACCGCGCGCTCGGCGATCGAGTGCGCGATGGTGTCGGCGGTGGAGCCCGGCGACCGGGTGCTGGTGCTCGCATTCGGCCGCTTCGGCCAGCTCAAGGCGGAGATCGCGCGCCGTGCCGGCGCCGAGCTGCGCGTCGCAGAGGTGGCGTGGGGAAGCGTCTTCCGGCCCGAGCAGGTCGAGGCGGCGGTGAAGGCGTTCCGGCCGAAGCTCGTCGCGACCTGCCAGGGCGACACCTCGACGACGATGGCGCAGCCGCTCGAGGAGATCGGGAAGATCTGCCACCGGTACGGAGCGATGCTGCAGGTCGACGCGACCGCCACCGTGGGCGGCATGCCGCTCGCCACGGACGCCTGGGAGATCGACTGCGTGACCGGCGGGCTGCAGAAGTGCCTCGCCGGCCCGTCGGGCTCGGCCCCGATCAGCCTGAGCGAGCGGATGGCGGAGGCGATCTACCGCCGCCGCCACATCGAGGAGGGTCTGCGGCCGAAGGACTACACCCCGGGCGCCGGGCACATCATCGGCTCCAACTACTTCGACCTCGCGATGCTGATGGACTACTGGAGCGACCTCGCCCTCAACCATCACACCGAGGCGACGACGATGCTCTACGGCGCACGGGAGTGCGCCCGCATCTTCGTCAGGGAAGGCCACGCGAGCGTCTTCCGCCGCCACGCGCTGGCGAGCGAGGCGATGGTCGCCGGGGCCGAGGCGATGGGCCTGAAGGTGTTCGGCGACAAGGCGCACAAGATGCCGAACGTGACCGGCATCCACATCCCGCCGGGCGTGAACGGCGACCGCGCGCGGCGTGCGCTGCTCGAGGACTTCAGCATCGAGATCGGGACCTCGTTCGGGCCACTGCACGGGAAGATCTGGCGCATCGGCACGATGGGCTACAACGCGCGCAAGGACTGCGTGCTCGTGACGCTCGCGGCGCTCGAGACGGTGCTCGCGGCCGAAGGGCACACACTCGCGCGTGGCGCGGGCGTGGACGCCGCGCGCGCGGTCTATCGCGCGGCCGGGGCCTGAGCGCGCGGCTGCGCGGAACCGCGTTTTCCGCATTCTGGAATATTGCTTCGCCGCGTGACATGGGCGCCGGTTCGGCCTATGGTTCCCGCAGCGCACTGCTCACCAGGAGGTGCTGATGCCTGAGAAGAACAAGATCCTGCTGCTGGGCGCGTCGTACGGGTCGCTGCTCGCGTCCAAGCTGCTGATGGCCG
>CAZIXQ010000422.1:0-2270 GCA_964543155.1 uncultured Enterobacteriaceae bacterium | reverse complement strand
GCCCTGAAGCGCCCCGCGGGCCCGTCTTGTAGCGCGGATGCGAGGGCGGCAAGTTTGCCGCAGATCGCGTCGGTTGTCGAATCGCTGGCCGCCAGTTCGCTGGAATTCGGCGCTTTTAGCGGCTGTAAGGCGTGATGATGCGGGTGAGATCGGCCTCAGAGATGAGCCCGAGATGCGTCGCGATCACCGTTCCGTCGCGACTCAGTATCACGGTGTAGGGCAATGCCCCCGCCCGATTCCCCAGCTTGCGGGTCAGGTCGATGACCTCGATCCCGGCGATGAGCACCGGGTAGGCGATTTTCAGCTCGGCCGCGGAAGTACGCGCGTTCTCTACCGAATCGACGGCGATACCGACAACTTGGACGCCTTTCGCTTCAAATTGTCGATGGATGTTGATGAGTCCGGGGATTTCCTCGCGACACGGCGGGCACCAGCTCGCCCAGAAGTTGACGATCACCACCCGGCCCCGCCAATCGCTGATCGCGCCCGGACGACCCGATAAATCCTGAAATTTCGTCAGAGTAAGCGCTGACACGGCAGCCGTATCGGGAGCGGCGGTGCGCCAGCTCAGGTGCGCGACTAGCCCGGCCGCGAGCGCCAGCGCCGCCGCGACCGCGATCAGCGCGGCGCGCAGCGGCTTAGTCCCCTGCATCGAGGAGGCCTGAGACGGCCGGGATGCTGGCGCGCTCGATCGGCCGGCCCCCGGGCGTCGCCTTCAGGGCCGCGCGCTCGTCCTTGGCGGCGTAGACGGCCAGGTTTACCGGCACGTCGTCCCAGTCGATGCGCAGGATCGGGACCGGCCGGACTTCGTCGCCGCAGTAGTGGTGCGCCTCGGATACCTCGTAGGGCATGTTCCGGTTGAGCAGGAAGAGCTCGACCGCCTTGAGATCGTCGGTAAAGAGCTGGAGGTCGACGTCGGCGTACCGTCCAGCCGTGCCCTTGAGCACCGGCCCGGACAGGTACGGCCGGAACGGGGCGAGCGCGCGCATCGCCTCGAGCGCCACCTCGCGCAGCGTGCGCACGCGGTCGCGCTGCTCGTCGCCCTGGTACAGCGCCTGGTAGGCGCGCAGCTCCGCCTCGACTTCCTCGTTGGCGGGCAGGGATTGCGTGTCGCCGGCCCCGAGCTGGCGCGCGGCCTTGCGCTTCGCGAGCGCGAAATCGTCGACGCCGTCCTCCGCCATCAGGCGTGCGGCGGCGGCGGCGATGCGGGCGCGCATGTGCGACTGCTTCGTCCTCGTCTCTCGAGCCATCGTGCCGCGCGCGTGCCTTGCGTGTTCCGGCGCGGATGATACCGCAGGGGATTTCGCCGAACGACCGCTTACAATCCGCCCCGCATGCATCTCCACATTCTCGGCATCTGCGGCACGTTCATGGGCGGCATCGCCGCGCTCGCGCGCGACGCCGGGCACCGCGTGACCGGCTGCGACGCGAACGTGTACCCGCCGATGAGCACGCAGCTCGCCGCGCAGGGCATCGACGTCGTCGAGGGCTTCGGCGCCGACCAGATCGCGTTCGCGCCCGACCTGTGGGTGATCGGCAACGTCGTGACGCGCGGCAACCCGCTGATGGAGGCGATCCTCGACCGCGGCGACCGGTACGCCTCCGGCCCGCAGTGGCTCGCCGAGCACGTGCTCGCGGGCAAGCACGTGCTCGCCGTCGCCGGCACCCACGGCAAGACCACGACCACCGCGATGCTCGCCTGGATCCTCGAGCGCGCCGGCAAGCGCCCCGGATTCCTGATCGGCGGCGTGCCGAACGACTTTGGCGTGTCGGCGCGGCCGACTTCGAGCCCGTACTTCGCGCTCGAGGCCGACGAGTACGACACCGCGTTCTTCGACAAGCGCTCGAAGTTCGTGCACTACCGCGCCCGGACCGCGATCCTGAACAACCTCGAGTTCGACCACGCGGACATCTTTCCCGACCTCGGCGCGATCGAGACCCAGTTTCACCACTTCGTGCGCACGCTCCCGCGCTCGGCGCGCATCATCGCCAACGGCGCCGACGCCGCGCTCGCGCGCGTGCTCGAGCGCGGCTGCTGGTCGGAGCTCGAGCGGTTCGACGTGCCCGACGGCTGGACGGGGCGGCCGCTGCAGGGTGCCGCGTTCGAGGTGCTCTGGCGCGGCGAGGCGGCCGGACGCGTCGAGTGGGACCTCGGCGGCGAACACAACCGCGCCAATGCGCTCGCGGCGATCGCCGCCGCGCGCCACGCGGGCGTCCCGCCGCAGGACGCCGCCGAAGCGCTCGGCCGCGTCGGCGGGGTCAAGCGGCGC
>CAZIXQ010000421.1:0-2276 GCA_964543155.1 uncultured Enterobacteriaceae bacterium | reverse complement strand
GCGAGGCGCTGATCGAGGCGCAGCGCGAGGTGGTGCGGGCGAACGGCCTGGAATCGTGTTATCTGCGCCCGATCGCTTTCTACGGCTCGGAGAAGATGGGGGTGAGCCCGAAGGGAGCGAAGGTGCACGTGGCCATTGCCGCCTGGCCCTGGGGCGCCTACCTCGGGGCCGAGGGGCTCGAGAAGGGCATCCGGGTGAAGACCTCCTCGTACGCGCGCCACCACGTCAACGTGTCGATGTGCCGGGCGAAGTACTCGGGCACCTACGCCAACTCGATCCTCGCCAACGCCGAGGCGATCGATCACGGCTACGACGAGGGGCTGCTGCTGGACGTCGACGGGTTCGTCGCCGAGGGCGCGGGCGAGAACCTGTTCGTGGTCAAGGACGGCAGGATCTACGAGCCCGAGCTGACGAGCGCGCTGATCGGGATCACGCGCGGTACGGTGATCCAGCTCGCCGCGGACCTCGGCTACGAGGTGCGCGCGAAGCGCATCACGCGCGACGACCTGTACATCGCCGACGAAGCCTTCTTCACCGGCACCGCCGCCGAGGTCACGCCGATCCGCGAGGTGGACGGGAGAACGATCGGCGCCGGGCGCCGCGGCCCGGTCACCGCCAAGATCCAGAAGGCGTTCTTCGACCTGGTGAACGGCAAGAACAAGCGCTACCAGCACTGGCTCACACCGGTGCACAAGGCAAAAGCGAAAGCGAAGGCCGGGAAGGGCAAGTGACGATGGCCGAGCCGGTGCAAAGCGAGACGCGGATCGAGGTCCGCGCGGAGGACCTGCCGCTGCACTGCCCGATGCCGCGCACGCCGGTGTGGTGCTACCACCCGCGCGTGTTCCTCGACATCGCCAAGGCGGGCGAGATGCGCTGCCCCTACTGCAGCACGCTGTACGTGTATCGCGGCGCCAGGCCGAAGGGGCATTGAGCCGGCGCGGTCCGATGCGCCTCCTCGTCATCGCGCCGAACTGGATCGGCGACACGCTGCTCGCCCAGCCGCTGCTCGCGCGGCTGCGCGCGCGGCATCCCGGCCTGCGCATCGACGCGGTCGCGCCCGACTGGACCGCGCCGGTGCTGCGCCGCATGCCGCAGATCGAGAACGTCATCGAGGTCCCTTTCCGGCATGGCGAGCTCGCCCTCGGCGCGCGCCTGCGCCTTGCGCGCCGGCTGCGCCGGCGCCGCTACGACGAGGCGATCGTGCTGCCGAACAGCTTCAAGTCCGCGCTCGTCCCGTTCCTGGCGCGCATTCCGCGGCGCATCGGTTTCACCGGCGAGGCCCGCTACGGCCTCCTCAACGTGCGGCACCGCCTCGACGAGGCCGCGACGCCGCTGATGGTCGAGCGCTACCTGCAGCTCGCGGAGGGGCCGGGACGCCCGGTCGAGCGCCCGATTCCCGCCGCACGCATCGACGTGGACGAGGCGAACCTCCTGATCACGGTGAGCCGGCTCGGGCTCGACCGCACGCGTCCGGTCGTCGCGCTCTGTCCCGGCGCGGAGTACGGCCCGGCGAAGCGCTGGCCGGCGCGCCATTTCGCCGCCCTCGCGCGCACGCTCGCCGCGCGCGGCCACTCGGTGTGGCTCGTCGGCGCTCCGGCGGACCGCGCGCTCGGCGACGAGATCGCCGGGCTCGCCGGCGGCGACGCGCTGAACCTGTGCGGCCGCACCGACCTTGCCGCCGCGATCGATCTCCTGTCGGTCGCCGAGGCGGTCGTCACGAACGACTCGGGCCTGATGCACGTCGCCGCGGCGCTCGGCCGCCCGCTCGTCGCGCTCTACGGCTCCTCGAGCCCGGCGCACACGCCGCCCCTCGCGCCGCGCGCGCGGATCGTCAAGCTCGAGCTCGAGTGCAGCCCGTGCTTCGCGCGCGAGTGCCCGCTCGGGCATTTCCACTGCATGAACGAGCTGTCCCCGGAGCGGGTGCTGAGCGAGCTCGACGCCGCGGCGGCTGCGGCGCGCGAGCGGGCGTAGCGGCGCCGGGGCGAAACTTGCGTCTTCGTGATCCACGTTGCTTTGCGGATCGGGCGGCCCCGCATAGATTGGTTGCGCACGCCCGAGGCACACCGCGCTGGATTCTCGGATCGACGGGAGCAACTTGGGGTTCCTGCGCGGCGATAGTGGGGAGGACGCGATGCTGCCCGCAGAACGGTTCTGTGCGTCGATCGCCGTGTCGGCCGCCCGATCAATGTTGAAGCGCCGATCGCCCTAGTCGCGGCGCTCGTCGCTGCGCTCGCCTTCTATGCCGCGCTGTCGGCGCATCCGGCGCACGCCCAGGA
>CAZIXQ010000420.1:0-2316 GCA_964543155.1 uncultured Enterobacteriaceae bacterium | reverse complement strand
CGTTCGGGCAGCCGGAGAACTTGAACTTGAACTTGTACGGCAGCGCCGGGCGGTGCATGTCGTCGAGGTTCGCGTTGATCACCTCGCGCAGCGCGCGCGCCTCGTCGTAGCAGGAGAGCTCGCAGCGCGCCGCGCCCACGCACGACATCGAGGTGCGCAGCGCCGGGCCCGCGCCGCCGAGGTCGAACCCGGCCTCGTTCAGCTCGTCGAACGCGGCCTGGACCTTGTCGGTGCGGATGCCCTGGAACATGATGTCGCCCGACTGGCCGTGGAGCGCGATCAGCCCGGAGCCGTGCTTCTCCCAGATGTCGCACAGCATCCGCAGGGTCCGGGTGTCGTAGTGCATGCCCGCCGGGGGCTGCACGCGCAGGGTGTGGAACTCCGCCGCGTCGGGGAAGAGCGGCTTGTCGTTCTCGTCCTTGAGCTCGGTGAAGCGCGGGATCACGCCCCCGCCATAGCCGTACACGCCGACGGTGCCCCCCTTCCAGTACCCCTTGCGGGTCTGGTAGGAGGTCTCGAGCTGGCCGAGGAGGTCGACCATCATGTCGTTGTCCTTCGCGAGCCGCTTGAGGCCGGTCACGAAGCTCGGCCACGGCCCCGACTCGAGCCGGTCGAGGTTCGGGGTCGCATGCATCTTCTTCGCCATGCTGCGGTGCTCCTTCGGTTGGGTGCGCGCCTGGGGTCCGCGCCGGCCGGCGTCCGTTCTGCGGGACGCTCGCGACTCCGTCGTCGGATTGAATCCGCGCGACTGTAGCGACCGCGCCCCCGCGCGGAAATCTCCCGGCGTGGGTATGCGGCAATACCCCGACGGGTAGCCGCGCACCTACCCGAAAGGGGTATTCGCGCGCTCGCCCAGCGGGGAATCGACGCGCGCGGCGCGGATGGATTCAATGGCGGACCGCGCTCTGCGCCCCGGAGACCATGGCCGAGCTTTCCGCCCCGCTGGACCGCTTCACCGTGCCGCTCGGCGGCCAGGAGATCGCGCTCCAGCAGGTCGACCACGCGGCGGGCGGGCTGAGCCTGCTGCGCGTCCGCATCCGGGAGGGAAAGCGCTTCACCGTCTTCGACATCGATCCGGAGAGCGCGCGGCGCTGGGCCGAGACGATGGCGCAATGGGCCGCGGCGCAGCCCGCGTCGCCGCCGTCGGGCTGAGGGGAGCGAGCGGATGACCCCGCCGTCGGTGGCGCTGCGGACCGTCGTCGACGTCGCCTTCGAGCTCGGCGGCGAGAGCGTGGCGCGCGACCACTCCGCCGCGCTCTGGCGCGCCCTCGAGCGGGCGCTGCCCTGGCTCGGCGAGGACGAGGAGACCGCGGTGCTGCCGATCCGCGCCGCCCGGCTCACCGGCGGCCGCCTCGCGCTGAACCGCCGCAGCCGGCTGATGCTCCGGCTGCCGCGCGCGCGCGTGGCGGCGGCGCTCGCCCTGTGCGGCACGCGCCTCGACCTCGACGGCGACGCGGTCGAGCCCGGCCGCGCGATGACGCGGGCGCTCATCGCGCACCCGACGATCTACGCGCACCGCGTGGTCACGGGCGAAGAGGAGGAGATCGCGTTCATGGCGAGCGCCGAGCGCGAGCTCGCGGCACTGGCGGTGCGCGGCGACTTCATCTGCGGGCAGCGCAGCGGCGGTCGCGGCCCCGAGGGCGAGCTCGTCGGCTTCAGCGTGATGCTGACCGGCCTGCATCCGGACGAGTCGCTGCGGGTGCAGACGGCCGGCCTCGGCCGCTACCGCAAGCTCGGCTGCGGCGTCTTCGTGCCGCACCGCGCCACCGCGGCGGTCGGCAGCGACGCCGCCGAGGACGCGCGCCGCGCGTTCCGCTGACCGAGGCAGTGCGATGGAGAGCGACGTGACCACCAAACCCGACGTGACCCTGGACCTTTCCGGCCTCTCCTGCCCCGCGCCGCTTCTCGGCGCGAAGCGCGTCATGGACGACCTCGCGCCCGGGCAGGTCCTCGCGCTCGTCTCGGACTGCCCCGGCACGCCGGACGACCTCTCCGCCTGGGTGCGGCACACCGACAACGAGCTCGTCGGCACCGAGAAGCGCGAAGGCCGGCGCACCGCCTTCTACCTGCGCAAGGGCAAGAGCGCGGCGCCCGCGGCGAACGCGGTGCT
The DNA here is from genome assembly GCA_964543155.1 of uncultured Enterobacteriaceae bacterium. Taxonomy (GTDB): domain Bacteria; phylum Pseudomonadota; class Gammaproteobacteria; order Burkholderiales; family SG8-39; genus JAGVSZ01. The sequence continues at coordinate 206 of CAZIXQ010000420.1, read as the reverse complement.
CGACATCCGCGGCGTCTCGTGCCCCGGGCCGATCGTCGAGGCGAAGAAGCTGATCGACGCGATGCAGCCGGGCGAGGTGCTGCACCTCGTCGCGAGCTGCCCGGGCACCCCGGCCGACGTCAACGCGTGGGTGAAGACGACGAAGCTCGACCTCGTGGCGATGCGCGAGACCGGCCGCAGCGTGTACGAGTTCTACATCCGCAAGC
>CAZIXQ010000419.1:0-2331 GCA_964543155.1 uncultured Enterobacteriaceae bacterium | reverse complement strand
GCCCGCTTGATCCGCATCGTGAGGACTTCTCCCAGCATGATCAGGGCGATGATGGTGAGCACGATGGCGCAGACGAAGTCGTAGTCGAAGCGCTGGAAGGCCGCGAACAGCGTGCCGCCGATGCCGCCCGCGCCCACGATTCCGACCATGGTGGAGTTGCGCAGGTTCGCGTCGGTCTCGTAGGCGACGAATCCGACGAAGCGCGCGAACACCTGCGGGACGACCGCGAAAATCACCACCGACGCGAACGGCGCGCCGGTCGCGCGCACTGCCTCCACCTGCTTGAGCGAGATCTCCTCGATCGCCTCGGTCATCAGCTTGCCGAGGAACCCGACCGAAGCGACGGTGAGCGCGAGGATCCCGGCGAGCGCCCCGAACCCGACCGCCTTGACGAACAGTATCGCGACGATCACGGGGTGGAACGAGCGGCACAGGATCATCACGAGCCGCGCCGGCCAGGTGAGCCACGCGGGCATGAGGTTTCGCGCCGCCATGAGCGAGACGGGCAGCGAGAGCGCGACGCCGAGCGCCGAGGCGACCACCGCGATCTGCAGGCTCTCGACCATCCCCTTGAGGAGCAGCTCCCAGCGGTGGAAGTCGGGCGGAAAGAGCCGTCCCACGAACTTCGCGCCGTGCTCGAGGCCGGTGACGAAGCGCGCCGGCGTGAATTCGAGGTGCGCGGCGGCGTAGACGAAGTAGACGGCAAACGCGAGCCATGCCGCGCGTGCCCACCAGTTCGGCGGGAATGCCCGGCGCGCGGCGGCGGCGCTCAATGCAGCCAGTCCTCGCCTCCGTAGATCGACTTGAGGGTCTGCTCGTCGAGCCGCTCCGGCGGGCCGTCGTAGACCACCCGCCCGCCGGTCATGCCGACCACGCGGCCCGCGAACCGCCGCGCGAGCTCGACGTTGTGGATGTTCACGATGACCGGGAAGCCGTGGCGCTCCGACATCGCCTGCATGAGGCCCATGATCTCGACCGAGGTCTTCGGATCGAGCGAGGAGGTCGGCTCGTCCGCGAGCAGGAGCCGCGGCTGCTGCATCACGGCACGCGCGATGCCGACGCGCTGGCGCTGGCCGCCCGAGAGGCTGTCGGCGCGCACGTGGGTGAAGCTTCCCAGGCCGACGGTGTCGAGCAGCTCGAACGCGCGCTCCACGTCGCGCCCCGGGAAGCGGCGCAGCCACGCCTTGATCGGGTGGACGTAGCCGAGCCGGCCGCAGAGCACGTTCTCCATCACCGTCAGGCGCTCCACGAGGTTGTACTCCTGGAACACCATGCCGATGTGGCGCCGCGCCTCGCGCAGCTCGGCCTTGCCGAGTCGGACGAGATCGCGGCCTTCGAAGACGATCGCGCCGGCGGTCGGCTCGACCAGCCGGTTGATGCAGCGGATGAGGGTCGACTTGCCGGTCCCCGACGGCCCGATCACCGCGGTGACGCCGCGCGGCGCGAAATCGAGCGTGATCCCGGCGAGAACCTGCTTGCCGGGCACGTACTCCTTGACGAGCCCCCGGATCGACAGCGCGGATGCCGCGGGAGCGTCCGGCCGCGACGCCTCGTCCGCCGCGGCCGGCGCGGCGCTCACTTCTTGGCCGCTGCCTTCTTCGCCGCGGCCTCGGCTTCCTTCTTCTGCAGCGACTCGAACGCCGCCTTGTTGAACTTCTCGCCGCTGCCTTCGGCCACCTGGCGGACGATTCCCCAGTCCTTCTGATAGGTGATCGGGAAGAAGCGGTCGGCGCCGCCGAACGCCTTCTGCATTTCCGGCGGGAAGCGGTAGTCGTAGAAGCACTTCAGCATCGTGTCGCGCAGGCCCGGCTCCAGGTCGTGCGCGTAGGCGAACGACGAGGTCGGGAACGTCTGGCTCTTCCAGATGACGCGGAAGTCGTCGGCCTTGATCTGCCCGCGGTCGGCCATGCGCTTGAAGACGTCGCTTGCGACCGGGCCGCCGTCGTAGTCCCCGGAGAGCACGCCCATCACCGTCTGGTCGTGCTTGCCGGAGTAGACGACCTTGTAGTCCTGGTCGGGCACGAGCCCCTGCGCGGGGAAGAGCGCGCGCGGCGCGAGGTTGCCGGAGTTCGAAGACGGCTGGACGTGCGCGACCTTCTTGCCCTTCAGGTCGGCGAGCTTCTGGTAGGGGCTGTCCTTCTTCACGACGAACCAGAGCTGGTAGCCCTGCCACTCCTTGGCATCGCCCTTCACCGCGAACGGCACCGCGCCGGCGAGGTTGACGGCGAAGTTCGTCGGCCCGGTGGAGAACCCGCCGACGTGCAGCCGGCCGGAGCGCATCGCCTCGATCTCGGCGGCGTTCGACTGCACCTGGTAGAACACCACGCGCTT
>CAZIXQ010000418.1:0-2344 GCA_964543155.1 uncultured Enterobacteriaceae bacterium | reverse complement strand
GCTTGCGATGGCTGTGCGAAGTCGAGTCGGAGGATCGCGGTGTGCATGCGCCCAGTATGCGGACGCGATGGCTCACCGGATGAGCCACTCCTCGAGCGAGGCGGCGTGAACTGCAAACATGTGTCGAAGGAGTGCAAACAACTGTGAAGCGCTGGCGATTCGCGCGAGACGACGGCGCGCCGACGCGCCCACGCCGGAACCTCAGTATCCGTACAGCCAGGCCCGCGACAGCAGCGCCAGGCCGGCCGGCACGATGGTCGCGGTCATCAAGGCGATGATCACCAGCACGATCGCGTTCTCGCAGACGAAGCGCAGCATGGGGGTGGCCTCCGGAGCACCCGCTCGAGTTGGCGGGCCCGGTCATTCTCGCGGTCTCACTGGCTCAGGGGATGAGCCAGTGCAAGCGCCGGGACTGCAAACATCTGCGACACCGCGCGAGGAGTGCCGTGCGCCGCGTTGCTGCAACCGGGTTCGGGGCTCCAGCCGTCGCGGCGGCCGCGAGCCACGGCTGATCGTGGACTCGACCCCGACCGGGTCGCTCGCAGCCGGGCCGTCAGGCCGCCCGCTTCCCGATCGGCTTCACGGCAATCCGGAGCCCGGTCGCCTCGAGCACGGCGCGGAAACGTTCACTTGCGCTTCCTCAACGCTGCCAGTTGCCCGGCGAGCGTTGGCAGCGGCACCGCCTCCACCCCCGCGGCGAGCGTGAAGGACTCCGTGCCCGGATACACGACCAAGCGGCGCTTCGGCCGAACGTCGGCACAGGCCTCGTGGAACCCCCGCGTCGCCGCCGGCGCCGTGCTGCGCTTGACCTCCACCGCCCAGCGCCCGCCGCGCGGCAGCTCCAGAAGCAGGTCGATCTCCGCCCCGCCCGCGGTGCGGTAGTAGTGGGCCGTCGTCCCCTCGGGCGCCGCGGCGAGCAGGTTCTCGATGCTGAAGCCTTCCCAGCTCGCGCCGACGACCGGGTGCGCAAGGAGGGCATCGAGCCCTTCGACGCCCAGCAACGCATGCACCAGACCGCTGTCGCGGACGTAGAGGCGGGGCGACTTGACGAGCCGCTTGCCGACGTTCGCGTGCCAGGGCGGCAGCCGCCGTAGCAGGAAGAGATCCACGAGCAGATCCACGTAGCGGTTGGCGGTTCGCGTGTCGAGGCCCAGGTTGCGCGCCAGCTCCGCGGCGTTGTGAGGACCGCCCTGCCGGTGGGCGAGCATCACCCAGAGGCGACGCAGCGTCTCGGCGGGCAGCCGCGGCCCGAACTGCGGCATGTCGCGTTCCAGATACGTGCGGACGAAGTCCTCGCGCCAGCGCAGGCTGCGCGCGTCGTTCGGCGCGAGCGCGCTGTCCGGAAAGCCGCCGCGCAGCCACAGGCGATCGAGCGGGATCGCGGCGGCCTCCAGGGCATCGAGCGGTCCCAGCTCGAGAAACCGCACCCGGCCGGCGAGCGATTCGCCCGCCTGCCGCAGCAGACTGAGCGCCGCCGAGCCGAGCAGCAGATAGCGGCCGGTCCGCAGGCCCCGCCGCCGGGCCCGGTCGATCAGGCCGCGCAGCGGGGGAAACAGGCCGGGGACGCGGTGCACCTCGTCGAGGACGACCAGCTTGTCCAGATGCGGCTCGAGATACCCCTCCGGATCGTCGAGCCGGGCGCGGTCGCGCGGCGACTCGAGGTCGAGGTAAAGCGCGTCGCGCTGCCCGGCGATGGCGAGCGCGAGCGTCGTCTTGCCCACCTGGCGCGCGCCGAGCAGGCACACCGCGGGCGCCTCGTCCAGCGCGGCCAGGACTTCGGGCAGCAGGCGGCGGTCAATCATCCTTGCAGAATACGCTTTGTGATGCTCATTTTACAAGGATAAATAGTCGGCGGATCTCTGCAGCGGCGGCGCGGCGGATGCGCCGCCGAGAGGCGCCGCAGCGTGCGCGATAATCGCGCCGCCGCCCCTGCCCGATTCGCATTCTCCCCCGTGAGCACGCCGCCCGACTGGCGCTTCCGCCGCATGCAGCCCGGCGAGATGAACATCGACCCGATCGAGGCTGAGTTTTTCTCCACCGAGGCGCTCGGCAGCCTCGCCGACGCGCTGGTGCGCGAAGCGATCCAGAACTCGCTCGACGCGCGCGCGGCGGGCGCGCAGGCGCGCGTGCGCGTCGGCTTTCCGCCGCCTGCGGCGGCGCTCGAGGGCGCGCGGCGCGACCGCTACCTCGCGGGCCTGTGGCCGCACCTCGCGGCCGATCGCAGCGGGCTCGCCGAGCTGCCGGCGCCCGAGGCCCCGCTCGGCTTCGTGGTGGTGGAGGACTTCGGCACGCGCGGCCTCCAGGGCGATCCGGAGCAGAGCGAGGATGAGGCGGCCGACGCCGG
>CAZIXQ010000417.1:0-2350 GCA_964543155.1 uncultured Enterobacteriaceae bacterium | reverse complement strand
GGACGGCGCGAAGATCGCCTCCAGCGGGAGCTCCTGGGGCGCGGTGGCGGCGAGGTCGAGCGTCTGCTCGATGTGGTCGAGATGGATCCGCATCTCCCGGGTCGCGCGCTCGGCGTCCCCCGCCTCGATGAGGTCGACGAGGGCGGCGTGCTCGTCCTCGGGGCAGAGCGCCGCGCGCGGCGACCGGTAGAGGATCACCGCGAGCGACATGAGCGACACGACCTCGGTGAGCGTCCGCGCCATGACGCGGTTGCCGACCATCTCGGCGATGAGGAGGTGGAACTTGCCCGCGAGCCAGATCTCGGTCGCCCGGTCGCCGCGCGCGCGCGCCTTCGACTCGAGCGCGACCTGCTCCCGCAGGCGCTTCACCTGCTCGCGCGTCGCGGATTTCGCGAGCAGCCCGATGAGCGCCGGCTCGATGATGCGGCGCGCCTCGATCAGCTCGCGCGTCTCCTGCGGGGAGGGGCTGCTCACCTCGGCGCCGCGGCTCGGCGACACGGCGATGATCCCGTCGTGCACCAGTCTGGCGAGCGCCTGCCGTATTTTGGTGCGGCTCACGCCGAACGCGTTCGCGAGCCGGTCCTCGACGAGCTTGGTGCCCGGCCGGAGCTTCTGCTCGAGGATCGCGCTCAGCAGGCGGTCGTAGATCTCGTTCGAGCTGGGGGCCGCGCGCGGCGGCGATGCCGCGCCGGTCCGCCCGGGCCGCGCGGTCACGGCGGGACCCGATTGCGGGCGACGTCCGCGACTGGTCTGCCTCTTGCTTTGCATGGGAATGCAGCGCGAAGTGTACGTGACCCGGCGCGCCGCGACGTCAGAGCACGTCGATCGGGTTCGCGTCGTGGCCGGGCGCCTCGGTGGACGGCGCACCCTCCTTCTCGATCGCGAAGCGGTCGCGCGTCCGGGCGTAGTAGCTCGCCCCGAAGCGCGCGATCGGGAAGTAGTTGTGCAGGTGCACGCGGTAGCGCTCGAGGTCGATCAGGTCGTCGCGCGCATGCATCCACAGGATCTGGCCGATGAAGATGTGGCGGCTCGCGGTCTCGAGCTTCTCGTAGAGCCTGCATTCGAGCGACACCGGCGCCTCCGCGATGCGCGGCGGCGCGACCGCGAGGGACGGGACGGTCGTGAAGCCGACCTTCTCGACTTCGCTCACGTCGGGCGGATAGAAGTCGCCGCAGCGGTGCATCTGGCGCGCGATCGGCTCGTCCACGAGATGGACCACGAACTCGCTCCGGGCGAGGATGTTGCGGGCGGTGTCCTTCACCGTGCCGTCGTCGCGCTTGTTGATGCTGATCATCACGATCGGCGGGTCCTCGCCGAGCATGTTGAACATGCTGAACGGCGCGGCGTTGACGACGCCGGTGTCGCCGAGCGTCGTCACCAGGGCGATCGGCCGCGGGATGATGAGGCTCGCCATGAGCTTGTAGCGCTGGTAAGCGGTGAGTTGCGCGAAGTCGAGGTCCATCGTCGGTTCCTTTCGCGCACGGCGCGCGCCGTCGGGCGCCGCAAAGCCGTGCTGCCCGAACCGGTATACAAACTATCGCAATATCGTATGTTGCAATGTATCCCACGCTGTGCTACGGTGCAAGCGCGTCTCGACGGCGCGCCCGCGGTGCTGCGCGCTCGCCCGGGTGGCGTAAGCTGCCCCGTCCCGCAACGATCGACAGGAGGAGGTTCCATGTCTCGCCCACTGCACGCGGCGCCGAAGCGCCGTGCCATTCCGGCTCTTGCCGCCGCCGGTGCCCTCGCGTTCGCCGCGGCGCTCGCCGCGCCCGTCGCGGCGCAGGAGCCGATCAAGATCGGCCTGGTCACCGCGCTCTCCGGACAGTCGGCGCGCGCCGGCGAGGCGATCACGCGCGGGCTCACGATCGCGATCGACGAGCTGAACGCGAAGGGCGGCGTCCTCGGCGGGCGCAAGTTCGTCCTCGTGCGCCGCGACGACGAGGCCACCCCGGCGAAGGGCGTGGTCGCCGCACGCGAGCTCATCTTCAAGGAAAAGGTCGCGGTGCTGTTCGGCGGCCTGGACACGCCGGTGTCGCTCGCGATCGTGCCGATCGTGAACGCGGAGAAGGTGCCGTTCATGGGGCCGTGGGCGGCGGGCACGCCGATCACGAAGAACGGCGCGAATCCGAACTACGTTTTCCGGGTGTCGGCGGTCGACGAGATCGTCGACAAGGCGATGCTGCAGTACGCGGAGAAGACGTTCAACTCGAACAAGTGCGGCTTCATCCTGGTGAACAACCCGTGGGGCGAGTCGAATGAGAAAGGCCTGATGGCCGCGTACTCGGCGAAGGGGATCAAGCCGGTCGGCATCGAGAAGTTCGAGCAGAACGACGTGGACGTCGTGCCGCAG
>CAZIXQ010000416.1:0-2386 GCA_964543155.1 uncultured Enterobacteriaceae bacterium | reverse complement strand
GCGAGGCGCTCGGGGTCGCGCCGCCACGTCCGAAGCCCTACGAGGGGCTCGAGGCGCTGCCGCAGCGCTACGAAGTGATCGACGCCGACGCCGCGGCGGTCAAGCGCTTCGTCACGAAGTCAGTCGGCAGTTCATAGCGGGTTGTCGAAGAGCGACTTCCGGCACCAGCTTCGTCTGCCGGTGCTTGCGCCCGGATCCGGTTGACCGCTTGCGCGTTAGCGATCAGAGTTTAGGCGCAGCGATAGACGCCTTCACCATCTCGCTTCGGCCTCGAGGGGGGAGTCATGCGCCTGACGTCATGGACGTGGGGGATATCCAGCCTTCTGCTTCTGCTCCAGTTCACGGTTCGAGCCGCCGCAAACGACGCCGGACCGCTGGTGACGCTCGTCGAAGGCAAGAGTACGCTCGGCTCCGGCCTGCGCGGACACATCCCGGTCCCCGGGGTGCAGCTGCGCCAGTGCGACATCCTCCAGACCGGGCCGCAGAGCCTGGTGCAGGTCGAGTTCCCGGACGGAAGCCGAATCGAGCTGGGGCCCGACTCGCGCCTTCTTCTCGACGTGCCGGTTGCCGTGGGCTCGGCGCGCGAGGTCGGGCCCTACTTCCTGGGTTCCGGCTGGCTCAAGCTGACGGTGGCGAAGCGGGACAAGGCGCCCCCGTACCGTGTCAGTACGCCCTACTTCGACTTGGTGATGGACTCGGGCGTCGCGGTGCTGAATGTCGCGGACGGCGGACGATTCTTCGTCGAGCAAGGCAATGCCCTCGCGCTGGATCCGTCGGGAACGCGTGGCAGTGGAGCCCGGATGAGCGTCGCCGCCAACCATACCTACTCGCGCAAGTCGGCGGAGTCGAGGCCCGCCGTGGTGAACCGCGCCGATCCGACGTTCGTCAAGAGCATGCCGCCGCCGTTTCGGGACACGCTGCCCGCCATGTATGCGAAGGTCAAGGGACGCGCCGCGCAGCCCAGACCGGCGCCGGATTACGACTACGGGGCGCTCTCGGCGTGGTTGAAAACGCGCCCCGAGCTGCAACAGTGCATTGCCGGCGATCTGGTGCGCAGCGTGCAGGAAATGCTGCAGCGCGAGGGGCTGGACGTCGGACCCATCGACGGAATTCTCGGGCCGCGCACCGCGGCCGCGCTGCGCGAGTTTCAACAGCAGCGCGGGCTCGCTCGTTCCGGCGAACCGGACGAGGCAACGCTGCGGGAACTCAACAAGCGCTAGTCAGACGACCCCGCTGCATCAGAGATAACTCGTGTACGTCGGGTCGTACATCTGCGACCGGACGTGTTCGAGCAGATCCGCTGGCCGCGGTCGGGTCGCGAGTCCCTTCGCATAGGCCACCTCCGCCACTGCCGCGGCGATGTGCGCGGACACGTCCCGGACGCGCGCGAGCGGGGGATACAGGCTCCCCTGCGCGAGATCCTGCTCGGTGACCTGCTTCGACAGCGCGTGCGCCGCCGCGAGGAACATCTCGTCGGTAACGTGACGGGCCTTGCACGCGATCGCGCCGAGGCCCACGCCGGGGAAGATGTACGAGTTGTTGCCCTGCCTCGGCACGTGGGTCCGGCCGTCCAGCGTGACCGGGTCGAACGGGCTGCCGCACGCGAAGAGGCCGCGGCCTTCGGTCCAGCGGTACGCTTCCTCGGCGGTGCACTCCGACTTGGACGTCGGGTTCGAAAGCGCGAACACGATCGGCCGGTCGTTGATCGTCGCCATTTCGCGCAGCACGGCTTCGGTGAAGGTGCCTCTCACGGCGGCGACGCCGATGATACCGGTCGGCCGCAGCGCCTCGATCGCCGCGAGGAAGTCGCCGGCCGGCGGGTGGTCGTGCGCGTAGCCGAGCTTGTGCTCGGCGAGTCCGGCGCGGCTCTTCACCACCAGCCCCTGGGAATCGAACAGCCACAGCCGCTCCCGCGCCGCCTTCTCCGGCAGACCGTCGGCCTGGATCGCAGTGCACATGAGGTCCGAGATGCCGGTCGCCGCCTCGCCGGCGCCCATGAAGAGAATCGTCTGGTCGCGCATCCGGCCGCCGGTGACGCGCAGGGCCGACAGGACGCCGGCGAGCGCCACCGCCGCCGTCCCCTGGATGTCGTCGTTGAACGTGCACACCCGCTCGCGGTACTTCCGCAGCAGGCGGAAGGCGTTGTGGTTCGCGAAGTCCTCGAACTGCACCACCACGCCAGGATAGACTTCCTGCGTCGCGACGATCAGCTCCTCGAGCAGCGCGTCGTAGTCCGGGCCGGTGATGCGCCGCTGCTTGAGGCCCAGATAGAGCGGATCCTCGAGCAGCGCGGTGTTGTTGGTGCCCACATCGAGCGTCACCGGCAGCGTCCGGCTCGGCTGGACGCCGGCGCACGCGCTGTAGAGCGCGAGCTTTCCAACCGGAA
>CAZIXQ010000415.1:269-2418 GCA_964543155.1 uncultured Enterobacteriaceae bacterium | reverse complement strand
GTCATCGACCCGGCGCGGCGCCCGCTGCGGCAGACCGGCGTGATGGGTGCATTCGACGTGCTCGGCAACGTCGTCCTGCTCGCGCCCAGGGACGCCGCCGCCCGCGTGCACGCGCGCGTCGGGGCCGAGGTCGACGCCGCGAATGGCATCGCCTTCGGGGCGTGCCACCTGCCCAACGACGCCGGCCTGATCTTCAGGGTGCTCGGCCGCGAGACCGCGCAGGTGAAGGCCAAGGTGCGCGAGTTCTGGGGCATCGCGCGCGAAGAGATCACCGGGACGGCGTTGCCGCCGCCCTTCTTCTGGCGCTGATCCGGGGGGTTGCGATGAAGGGACTGCTGACGTGGTGGGAAAGCCGGTGCGCCGGCTCGAAGATCCTGCGCTTCGTGGACCTCAACCTGCGCGGCATCGGGCAGGTGATGTTCCAGGACAACCCGCTCTCGGGGCTCCTCTTCTTCGTCGCGATCGGCTGGGGCTCGTACGAAGCCGGCATGCCGCAGGTGGCGATCGGCGGGCTCGTGGCCCTCGTCGCGGCGACGCTCACCGCGCAGTGGCTGCGCGTCGAGCCGGCCGATCTCGGCGCCGGGCTGTACGGCTACAACGCCTATCTCGCGGGCCTCGCGCTGGGGACGTTCCTCATCCCCTCGCCCCTGTTCTGGGTTTACCTGGCGCTTGCCGGCGTCGTCTCCGTTCCTGCCACGCTCGCGACCGCCAACGTCTTCAAGACCTGGGGCGTCGCCGCCCTGACCGCGCCCTTCGTCCTCACGGCATGGCTCTTTCTGCTCGCCACCTACGTGTTCACCGCGATCGACGGCGGCGGGCTGCCGATGAACGCCGAGGTCACGCCGCTCGACCCGGCGGCGGCGGACCTGCTCGCATTCGGCGACTTCGTCCAGGGGGTCCTGAAGAGCATCGCGCAGGTGTTCCTGAAGGCGAGCGTCCTCGCCGCGGCGCTGCTCCTCGTCGGGCTGGCGGTGAACTCGCTCGCCGCCGCGGCGTTCGCGCTCGCGGGCGCGATCGTGGCCGTGGTCACCGCGCACGCGCTGGGCGCCGAGAGCGACCTCATCACCGGCGGCCTGATGGGCTTCAGCCCGGTGCTCACCGCGGTCGCGCTCGGCGCGGTGTTCTACAAGCCGGGCCTGCGCGTCGCCCTCTATGCGCTCGTGGCGACGGTGTTCACCGTCGTCGTCCAGGGCGCGATGAACGTGGCGCTGGCGCCGTTCGGCCTCCCCACGCTCACCGGTCCGTTCGTCCTCGCGTCCTGGCTCTTCCTGCTGCCGCGCCGGCACTTCGAGTAGCAGACCGCCTGCGCCCGCTCAGGCGCGCGCGGGTCGGGGCTAGAAGCGCGCGACGAACGTCGCGGCGAAGAACGGCGCCGGGTCGAAGTCCTCCGATCGCAGCCGGTTGCCGGAGGGATCGTCCACCCGGAACTCGCCGGCCACGACCGCGCCCGCCCAGAGGTGGAGCGCGAACTCGCGCCCGAATTCGCGCGTGACGCGCACGAACAACGGCACGCCGCGCTCCTCGCCGATGCCGTTCGGCACGGGACCGCTTTCGCTGAGGCGGAAGCGCAGGGTGCGGAACGCGCCGCCAACTCCGATCTCCCACCCGCCGCCGAGCAGGTAATCGAGTTCGAGCCCGGCGCCGCCCGCCGGCCCCGCGGGGAGCGGGTTGATGAGGCGCCAGCGGTCGCTGAGGCGCCAGTCGACGATCACGAACGGGAACGCGCTCGTCTTCTCGATGCGGTCGAACACGCCGACGCCGAAGCCGAGCCGATTGCCGTCGGCGAAGCGTCTGGTGGCAGACACGTTCGCGCCCCAGGTGAGCGATTCACCGGTGTCTGCGCCGTTCTCGCGATACCAGTCGACCGACGGGGCGACACCGACGCTCCAGCCGTCACGCAGCTCGAAGCCGAGCGGCACCGCGATACCGTAGCGCTGCACGATGTTCCACGGCGCCACGCCGCCGAAGGCGGCCGGATTCGAGAACGAGTAGTCGTGGTACTCGTAGTTGAGCGTGACGCCCGCACGCACGCCGGGCGCGGCCTGCCCGGCCACGCCGCCGCGCACGACTGCGCGCGAGACGCTGAAATCCCCGCCCTGGTCGAGATCGCCCTTGCCCTCGTAGGCGGGCGTGATCGGCCAGCCGAGCT
>CAZIXQ010000415.1:0-259 GCA_964543155.1 uncultured Enterobacteriaceae bacterium | reverse complement strand
CAAAAGAATGGTCGCCAGCCGGGCCCCTGCCCCCGCGCTGCGCCGGCGCCGATGGCGAACCCGGGGACGCTCCCCGCCACGCGGCGTGTCGCTTCCGGTTTCATGCGAGACCTCCGTCGTCGATCGAGTTTTCGATTCGCTCGGGCCTCACGCCGCCGCGGGCGCGGCCGACTTCACAGGCGGGGCCTCGTCCGGCCGGCCGCCGAAGACCGTGATGTACAGCGTCGGCAGGAACACGAGCATCAGCAGCGTGCCGATC
>CAZIXQ010000414.1:0-2420 GCA_964543155.1 uncultured Enterobacteriaceae bacterium | reverse complement strand
CCAACGCGCCGGTCGACGCGGCCGGCCGCATCGACGACGTGTGGCACAGTCGTGAGCACACCGTGATCGACCTCGGCGACGACGTGTTCACGCGCGGGCGCCCGCACCCGATGATCGACCATCGCCTGCGCAACGAACGGATCGCGCAGGAGGCCGCCGACCCGGCCGTCGCGGTGATCCTGCTCGACGTCGTGCTCGGCCACGGCGCGCATCCCGACCCCGCCGCGGAAATGGCGCCGGCGATCGCCGCGGCCCGGGCCCGCGCGGCGAAGGGCAAGCGCCGGATCGCCTTTGTCGGATTCGTCTGCGGCACGGCAGGCGATCCGCAGAACCTGCCCCGTCAGGAAGCCGCGCTCGAGAAAGCCGGCGTGCTGCTCGCGGCGAGCAACGCCGCGGCGGTGCGGCTGGCGGCCCGGATCGCCGGCACGAGGAGACCGCGATGAAGCCGTTGATCGGCGCACCGATGCACGTCATCAACGTCGGGGTCGCCTCGTTCGCGACGGCGGTCGCGAGCGCCGGGGGGCGCTCGACGCACGTCGAGTGGACGCCGCCGGGTCAGGGCGATCGGGCGGCGGCGACGGCGATCGCGCAGCTGATGCGGCACCCGACGGTCGAGGCGGCGAACCAGAAAGCGTTCGACGCATACGCGGCGGCCCAACCGGTGCTCGAGGGCATCGGCGTCGCGCGCGAGACGCTGCCCGGCATGGGCGAGCGGACGATCCTCCACGCCGGTCCGCCGATCGAGTGGGCCCGAATGTGCGGGCCGATGCAGGGCGCGATCGTGGGCGCGTGTCTCCTCGAGGGGTGGGCGGCGGACGCCGACTCGGCCCGGCGCCTGGCGGCGAGCGGCGAGATCCGCTTCGCGCCCTGCCATCACCACGACGCGGTCGGCCCCATGGCCGGGATCATCAGCCCCTCGATGCCGGTCTGGATCGTGCGCAACACCGCGGGCGGGAACCGCGCGTTCAGCAACCTGAACGAGGGCCTCGGCAAGGTCCTGCGCTTCGGCGCGAACAGCAGCGAGGTGCTGACGCGCCTCGCCTGGATGCGCGACACGCTCGCCCCGACGCTCGCCGCGGGCCTGAAGGTGCTCGGGCCGCTGGAGCTGAAGCCGCTCATGGCGCAGGCGCTGCACATGGGCGACGAGGTGCACAACCGCAACGCGGCGGCCTCGGGGCTGCTCCTCAAGCGGCTGGCGCCGGCCCTCGCCCGCTCGGGCGCGAGCGCGGCGGACATCGCCGCGGTGCTCGAGTTCATCGCGTCCAACGACCACTTCTTCCTGAACTTCTCGATGGCCGCATGCAAGGCGATGCTCGATGCCGCGCGCGGCATCGCCGGGTCGAGCATGCTGACCGTGATGTGCCGCAACGGCGTCGAGTTCGGCATCCGCCTGAGCGGCACCGGCGATGCGTGGTTCACCGCGCCGGCGCCGGTCGTCGACGGGCTGTACTTCCCCGGCTATTCGAAGGCCGACGCCGCCGGCGACCTCGGCGACAGCGCGATCACCGAGACCGCGGGGGTCGGCGGCTTCGCGATGGCGGCGGCGCCGGCGATCGTGAAGTTCGTCGGCGGCACGCCCGCCGATGCGATCGCCAATACGCTCGCGATGCGCCACATCACGCTCGGCCGCAATGGCGCGTTCACGCTGCCGGCACTCGACTTCGCCGGCACGCCGGCCGGCATCGATGCACGCAAGGTCGTCGACAGCGGGATCCTTCCGGTCATCAATACCGGCATCGCGCACCGCGACGCCGGCGTCGGGCAGATCGGCGCCGGCGTCACGCGCGCGCCGATGGCCTGCTTCCGCCAGGCGGTCTGGACGCTGGCGCGCTCGCTCGCGAACGGCGGGAGCCCGTCATGACCTCGAACGGCCGGCTCGCAGTCGTCGCGGTCGGCGGCAACTCGCTGATCATCGACAAGGACCACCAGTCGATCCCCGACCAGTACGACGCCGCCGCGCTCACGGCGCGCTCGATCGCCGACATGGTGCAGGCGGGCTGGAACGTCGTGCTGACGCACGGCAACGGCCCGCAGATCGGCTTCATCCTGCGGCGCTCCGAGCTCTCGATTCACGAGGTCTCGCCGGTGCCGATGGACTACGCGGGCGCCGACCTGCAGGGCGCGATCGGCTACATGTTCGATCGCGCGCTGCGCAACGAATTCCGCCGGCGCGGGATCGCGCGCCGGCCGGTCGCGGTGGTCACGCAGACGCTGGTCGACCGGAAGGATCCGGCATTCGCCAACCCGACCAAGCCGATCGGCTCGCATTTCGACGCGGCGACCGCGCGCCGCATCGCCGGCGAGCAGGGCTGGACGGTGCGCGAGGACGCCGGGCGCGGCTGGCGCCGCGTGGTGCCGTCGCCGCGGCCGCAGCGCATCGTCGAGCTCGAGGAGATCCGCTTTCTCGCCCGCGCCGGCTA
>CAZIXQ010000413.1:0-2420 GCA_964543155.1 uncultured Enterobacteriaceae bacterium | reverse complement strand
CGGAGGGCCGCGTCGTTGTCCACCGCGCGCCACACGCGGTCCGGGTCGCGGCGCACGAAGCGGTAGCCGTTGGCGTCGGGCTGCCAGGCGAAGGCGGCGCCGGTGACGATCGCCTCGTCGTGCGCGTGCCCGAGCACCGCTGCGAGGCGCGTCGCCTCCTCGCGCAGGCTCTGGCGCCGATCGGGGGCGATGCGGACCGCCACGAGCGACGCGAGCACCGCCAGGATGACCACGACCACCAGCACCTCGAGCAGCGTGAAGCCCGCAGCCGGTCGGAGTGCGGTCGTCCTGGCGCGCATGCTCGTCGCGTCGTTCAATGGTAGAGGTCGGCATTGGTGCCTTCGCCGCCGGGTTCGCCGTCGGCGCCGAGGCTGAACACGTCGATCTCGCTCCGCAGCCCCGGATTGAGGTAGCGGTATTCCCGGCCCCAGGGGTCCTTCGGCACGCGGTCGAGATAGCCGCCCTGCTTCCAGTTGAGCGGCTGCGGCTGCGTGGTCGGCCGCTGCACCAGCGCGACGAGCCCCTGCTCGGTCGTCGGATAGGCGGTGTTGTCCAGGCGGTAGAGCTTCAGCGCCTGCGTGATCGCCGCGATGTCGGCGCGCGCGGCGACCGCGCGCGCCTCGTCGGGCCGGCTCATCACCTTCGGCACGATGATCGCCGCCAGCAGGCCGAGGATGACGACCACCACCATGACCTCGATCAGGGTGAAGCCGCGTTGCCGCATCGTGCGCGCCTCCTTCGTCCGGTCAGGCCATGAAGCCGAGGTCGCGCGTCGGGAAGCGCGCGATGTTCGGCACGACCGCAGGGATGTCCGCATCCGGCACGCCGAACCACTTCGCCAGCGTCGCGGCGTACTGGTCGACCGCGGTGGTGGGAATCCAGCGGCCGTCGCGATCGGTGTCGTCGGGACCGCCGAGCGCCAGGTTCGGGAACGTGCCGTAGGCCTGGCCGCCGCGCACCGCGCCGCCCATCACGATGTGGTGGTTGCCCCACGCATGGTCCGAGCCGCCGTCGTTCACGCGCAGGGTGCGGCCGAAGTCGGAGAGCGTGAAGAGCGTCACCTGGTCCTGCATGCCGAGGGCGACCAGCGCGTTGTAGAACGCGCGCAGCGCCGGGCCGAGCTCGTTGAAGCGGTTGCCCTGGTCGACGAGCTGGTTCTGGTGGTTGTCGTAGCCGCCGGTCTGCGCGAAGAAGACCTGGCGGCGCAGGCCGAGCGTGGCGCGTCCCTCGATCATCTTGGCCACCGCGAAGAGCTGGCGCGAGAGGCCGGTGTTCAGGCCCTGGAAGGCCGGCGCCGCCGCGGAGGCCGCGTTGTTGATGACCGTGTTGAGCGCCGTGCTCGCGTTGACGGCGCTCGAGATCACGTCGGCTGCCGCGCGCACCTGCTGGTTCTGCCGGTCGAGCGCGAACAGCGCCTGCAGCGCGGTGCGGCGCGCCTGCTGCTGCGCCGCGCTGCCGCCGGTGGTCGTCAGGCCGAAGTTTCCGCCGGTCGGCACGGAGTACGCCGACACCGTCTGGCCGCGGAGGAAGATGTCGTTGCCGCCGACCGAGATGTTCATCGGCACCGAGGCGCCCGCGTTCATGACCTGAACGCGGTCGGCGAGACGGCCGCCCCAGCCGACGGTGGCCTGGTTGTTCGGGATCGCCGACTGGTTCTGCTCCTGCTGGTCGTCGTGCGAGAACAGGTTCTGCGGGCGGGTGGAGCGGTTCGACTGGTACTGCGCGCGCGTGATCGGCTGGACGAGCGGCCCGGTGTTGAGCATGAGCGCCATGTCGCCGTTCGCCCACACCTGCTGCAGGGGCGCGAGGTTCGCGTGCAGTCCGAAGCGGGTGCCGCTCGCCTGCGCGAGCGGCACGAGGCTCGACTGCGGCAGCGCGAGCGAGCCGCGCCCGGTCGCGTACACGCCGTACTCGGCTGCCTGCACCGGGACGACCATGTTGTTGGCGTCGTTGCCGCCATAGAGGAACACGCACACCAGGGCCTTGTAGTCGTTCGCCGCCTGGGCGTAGGCGTTCATCAGCGAGAGCCCGGGCAGGGTGTTCGCCGCGGTGATGGCGCCGAGGCCCTTGAGGAAATTCCTGCGGAGGATCTGAAAGCTCATGGTCACTGCTCCACTTGGTATTGCGCCGAGGTGGCGACCAGGTAGGTGGCCTGGCGCGCGCGGCCGAGCGGGTCGGTCGCGGGGTACGCGTTCACGGCAGTGAGGATCGCCTGGCGCGCCTGCGCCGAGAGCGTGTTGTGCATGAACAGCAGGTTGAGCCGGTCGAGGAGCTGGTCGGGGTTCGCGGCGAGCGTCTGCAACGGCTGCAGGTTGATCCGCGTCCCGGTTGCGCCGGAGACCGTGGTGTCCGCGTTGATGTTCGCCCCGAACACGATCCGGTCGACGAAGTTCGCGCGGTTGAGGATCGTGCCGGTGAGC
>CAZIXQ010000412.1:0-2492 GCA_964543155.1 uncultured Enterobacteriaceae bacterium | reverse complement strand
GCGGCTCGTTCTGCAGGCCGTCGCGCGGACCCACGTCGACGATGCGGACTTTCGCGGGGAGGGGCATGCGGGGATTCTAGCTGGCTTGCCGGGACCAACCGGTGACTCGTCGAGCGTGACGAAGGTTCTGCTCCTTCAGGAATCGCGCCGTCCTGATCGTGCGCGGGCATCGGGTAATGCTCGACGCCGGCTTGGCCGATCTCCACGGGGTCCCGACCGGCGTCCTGCTCCAGGCGGTCCGGCGCAATGCCGGTCGTTTCCCTCCGGACTTCATGTTCGAGCTGAAGCCTGAGGAATGGGTGGTCTTGAGATCACAAATTGTGATCTCAAAAGAAGAACCGGACTTGTGTAGCGATGGACCGTGCGCAGCAGCGCCTCCGGAGGCGACGGTTCCCGCGACGTCGCTAGTACCCCCGCCCCCGATCGACCACCCCGGTGATCGGCCGCCCCTGCTCGAGCGCGCGGATCTTCCCCGCAACCTGCGCGACCGAGTCCTCGACCAGCGTCAGCGCCGAGCAGTGCGGCGTGAGGAACACCTTCGGGTGCGACCAGAAGCGGTGCGACGCGGGCAGCGGCTCGGCGTGGAAGACGTCGAGCGTCGCGCCCGCGAGATGCCCGGAATCGAGCAGCGCAAGGAGATCGTCGTCCACGACGAGCCCCCCGCGCGCGACGTTCACGAGGTAAGCGCCTTGCGGCAGCGCGCCGAGCGTCGCGCGATTCAGCATCCCGGCGGTGTCGGGCGTGAGCGGCAGCATGCACACGAGTGCGCGGGTCGCGCGCAGGAACGCGTCCAGCTCCGCGCGGCCGGCGAACGTGCGCACGCCCTCGATCGTCTTAGCGTGCGCGCTCCAGCCGAGCACCGGGAAGCCGAGCGCGCGCAGCGACGAAACCAGCCGCAGCCCGAGCACGCCGAGGCCCATCACGCTCACGGGAAACTCGTCGTGCCGGCGCGGGTGGTGCACTTTCCACTCCGCGCGCGCCTGCTGCAGCGCGTAGTCGTCGAGTCGGCGGAAGTAGCGCATCACCGCCCACGCGACGTACTCCTCCATCTGCCTGCCCATGCCCGCGTCCTCGAGCCGCACGAGCGGCACGCCCGGCGGAAGCGCGAGCGCCTTCAGCGTTGCGTCCACCCCCGCGCCGAGATTGAAGGCCGCCTTGATCCGCGTCTGGCCGTCGAGCAGCTCGCGCGGTGGATACCAGAACGCCGCGTAGTCGGCCGCCCAGGCGAGCCCGGGCGCCCACATCCGGATCTCGGCCTCCGGCAGCGCGCGCGCGAACGCCTCTCGCCACTCGTCGGGCTCCTTCGGGATGTGGAGCAGCAGCTTCAAGCGGCGTCGAAGCGGATCAGCTCGGCGCCTTCGGCCACCTGGTCGCCGACGCCGTAGAGGATCTCCTTCACCGCGCCCGCGGCCGGCGCCATGATGGTGTGCTCCATCTTCATCGCCTCCATGATGAGGAGCGGGGCGCCACGCTCGACCTTCGCGCCCGGGTCGACCAGCACCGCAATCACCTTGCCGGGCATCGGGGCGGTCAGGCCGCCCCCGTGCGCCTCGGCCTCGACCTCCGCGAGCCACGGATCGTGCAGCTCGAACCGGTGGCGCTCGCCCGCGTGGAAGACGTCGATCGCGTCGCCGCTGCGCACCACGGTCGCGGCGATCGACTCGTCGTCGAGCCAGGCGCGCACGCCGCTCGCGCCGAGGCTCTCGCACGTGAGCATCCGCCGCCCGCCGGGCAGCTCGACCTCGAACGCGCCGCCCGGCCGGTAGTGCACCGTCACCGCGTGCTGGCGCTCGCCCTCCCTGAAGACGAAGACGTGGTGGTTGTCCTGGTTGAGGCGCCAGCCGTCGCACTCGCTCCACGGCGACCACGGGTCGCCCGATGCGACCGCGTGCGCGCGCGCCTCGCGGCCGAGCCGCGCGAGCTCGGCGGCGGTCGCGAGCGCGAGCACCTCGTCGGGCACGGCGGCCGGCGGCGGGAAGAGCTCGGCGCGCGCGCGCTCGATCAGGCCGGTGTCGAGGTCGCCGGCGGCGAACGGCGCGCACTGCACGAGCCGCGCAAGGAAGCCGACGTTGGTGGTCGGCCCGACGATCTCGAAGGCGCCCAGGGCTTCGCGCATGCGGCGGAGCGCCGCCGGGCGGTCGCGATCCCACACGATCAGCTTCGCGATCATCGGATCGTAGTGCTGGGAGATCTCGTCGCCGGCGGCGACGCCGGTGTCCACCCGCACGTGAGGCGAGGCCGGCGGCGGGACGAAGTGCACGATCCGCCCGGTCGCGGGCAGGAACCCCTTCGCCGGATCCTCCGCGTACACGCGCGCCTCGACCGCGTGACCGTCGATCGCGAGCTCGTCCTGGCGCCTGGGCAGCGGCTCGCCCCACGCGACGCGCAGCTGCCACTCGACCAGGTCCTCGCCGGTGATCATCTCGGTCACCGGGTGCTCGACCTGCAGGCGCGTGTTCATCTCCATGAAGTGGAAGGTGCCGGCCCGGTCG
>CAZIXQ010000411.1:0-2509 GCA_964543155.1 uncultured Enterobacteriaceae bacterium | reverse complement strand
GCGCCGTCGGGTCGCCGGCGACCGCGGAGGCGCCGGCGGTGGTGGGCGCGGCGGGCGCCGGCGCGGCGCCGGCGAGCTCGCGCGCCAGCTCGGCCTGCACGCGCTTCCTGTCGGCCGCCTGCTCGTCGCGGCGGCGCTGCTCGGCGAGCGCCTTGTCCTTGCGCTCCTGCTCGGCCTTGGCCTTGAGCTCGTCCTCGCGCTTCTTCTTCGCCGCCTCCTCGTCGCGCTTCTTCTTCAGCGCCTCGTCCTCGCGCCGCTTCTTCTCCGCCTCCTCCTTGCGCTTTCTCTCCTGCTCGAGCGCGATGTCGGGCTTCGGCTCCGGCTTCGGCTCGGCCTTCGGCGGTGGCGGAGGCTCGGGCTTCGGCTCGGGCTTCGGTGCGACGACCGGCGGCGGGGGCGGCTCCGGGCGCGGCGCCTCCACCGCCGGCAGCTGGCTCCACAGCTCGGCCATCACCGGCTCCGGGTGCTTGGTGCGCCAGCGGATGCCGAAGAAGAGCACCAGGGCGAGCAGGACGTGCACGCCGACCGCCAGCGCGGCCGAGGCGTTCGCCCCCGGATCGCGGCGCTGGATCGCCTGCACGCCTACCGCGCCTCCACCTGCGCCGGCTTGACCATCAGGCCGACGCGCTTTACCTGCGCGCGCTGCAGCTCGTCCATGACCTTGAGCACCGCCTCGTAGCGCACGTCCTTGTCGGCGGAGATGACGACCGCCTGCTCCGGCGCGACCGCCTGCCTCTGCCGCACGGCGGTCACGAGCTGCGCCAGGCTGACGTTGCGGTCGACCGACTGCCCCTTGACGCGCTCGCGCAGCAGCATCGACTGGTCGGCGCGGATCAGCACCTCGAGCGGCGCCTCGGGCGGCTGCGAGGCCTTGCCGACGCTCGGCAGCTCGACCAGCCCCGGCGACACGAGGGGCGCGGTCACCATGAAGATCACGAGCAGCACCAGCATCACGTCGACGTACGGCACGACGTTGATCTGGTTCATCAGCCTGCGCTGCCGGCCCATCGCCGCTACCTCGCCGCCTGCCGCTGCAGGATGTTCGAGAACTCCTCCATGAAGCTCTCGAAGCGCACCGACAGGCGCTCGATGTCGTAGGAGTAGCGGTTGTACGCGACCACCGCCGGGATCGCGGCGAAGAGGCCGATCGCGGTCGCGACCAGCGCCTCGGCGATGCCCGGCGCGACGGCGGCGAGCGTCGCCTGCGCGACGTTCGCCAGGCCGCGGAACGAATGCATGATCCCCCACACGGTACCGAGCAGGCCGACGTACGGGCTCACCGAGCCGACCGAGGCGAGGAAGGCGAGGTGCGATTCGAGGTGGTCCATCTCGCGCTGGTAGGTCGCGCGCATCGCGCGGCGCGCGCCGTCGACGAGGTCGCTCGTCTCGACGCGCTGCGTCTTGAGCTTCACGAAGTCGCGGAAGCCGGCCTCGAAGATGCGCTCGAGCGCGCCGGTGCGATGGCGCGCGTTCACCGCGCTCTGGTAGAGCGCGTTCAGGTCGGGGCGGCTCCAGAAGGAGCGCTCGAACTCCTCGGTCTGCCGGCGCGTCTGCCGGATCGAGAACATCTTGCGGAAGATGTAGTACCAGGACATCAGCGACACGAAGAGCAGCAGCACCATGATGGCCTGCACCACCCAGCTGGCGTTGAGGATCAGGCTGAGGATCGACAGGTCCTGCGTCACGGTCATTTCTGGAATCTCTCCCTGAGGGCCTCGGGCAGCGCGACCGGCCTGAACGTCTGCGGATGCACGCAGGCCGCCTTGACCCGCGCGGAGACGAGCGTCTCCTCGCCGCGCAGCACGCGCTGGTCGAAATCGACGCGCACGCGACCGGCGTGGGCGATGGCCGCGGTCACGCGCAACAGCTCGTTCAGCCGGGCGGGCCTCTGGTAGTCGACCGACACCCCGTACACCATGAAGAGGACCGAATGCCGCGCCACGAGTTCCGCGAGATCGAGCCCGAGCGCGTGCAGGAGCTCGGTGCGCGCCGCCTCCATGAAGTCGAGGTAGGTCCCGTGGTACACGACCCCGCCCGCGTCGGTGTGGTGGTAGTAGACGCGCACCGGCCAGGCGTACGTCCGGCCGTCCCAGTCGCCTGCCAGTGCGTTCAACGACGGCGCCCCGGCTGCGGGGTTACTCATCGGCGAACAGCTCTCCGGAGGCGGGCCGGCTGGGCGCGGCCAGGCCGAAGTGGCGGAACGCGAGCAGCGTGGCGACCCGCCCGCGCGGCGTGCGCTGCAGGTAGCCGCTCTGGATGAGGTAGGGCTCGAGCACGTCCTCGATCGTGTCGCGCTCCTCGCCGATCGCCGCGGCGAGGTTCTCGACGCCGACCGGGCCGCCCGCGAACTTCTCCATCACCGCGACGAGCAGCTTGCGGTCCATCACGTCCAGCCCGATCGCGTCGACGTCGAGCATCGTCAGCGCGGCGTCGGCGACCGCCTTCGAGACCGTGCCGTCGGCCTTCACCTGGGCGTAGTCGCGCACCCGCCGCAGCAGCCGGTTGGCGA
>CAZIXQ010000410.1:0-2522 GCA_964543155.1 uncultured Enterobacteriaceae bacterium | reverse complement strand
CCTCAACGTCACCGATTTCGCCGAGCCGCCCTCGGCGACCAACCTCTCGGCCCCGGAAACCTACACCGAGGACACGCCGCTCGACCTCACCGACATCGTCGTGAGCGATCCCGACAGCCCCAACGTCACGGTGACCCTGACGCTGTCCGACGTCGCCGCCGGCAGCCTGAACACCGGCACTTCGGGCACCGTCGCCTCGACCTTTGTGGGTGGCGTGTGGACCGCGTCGGGCCCCATCGCCGACGTGAACGCGCTGCTCGCCGGCCTGACCTTCACGCCCGCGCCGAACTACAACGGCAGCTTCACCATCGCCACCAGCGTCTCCGACGGGACTTTCACGATCACGGGCACCAAGAACGTGACCGGCCTCGCAGTCGACGACCTGCCAGTCGCAACCGACGACGTCTACGCGGCAACCGAGGACGTCGTGCTCAACGTCCCGGCCCTCACCGGCGTGCTCGCCAACGACTCGGGCCTGGGCGATGGCGGCCTGGTGCTCACCGTGACGGTCGGCCCCACGAGGGGGTCGGTGGCGCTGAACAACGACGGTTCGTTCGTCTATACGCCGAACGCGAACGCCAGCGGCGCCGATACGTTCACCTACCGGATCACGGACGCCGACGGGGACACGGCCACCGCCACCGTGACGATCAACGTGGCGGCCGTCAACGACCCGCCCATCCCGCTCAACAACAGCTTCGTCATCACCTCGGGCGGCACGCTCGTGCTCTCGAGCAACAATCTGAGCGCGACGGACGTCGACAGTCCGCCGCTCCTGCTCGTGTTCAACGCGAGCAACGTGGTGAACGGCTACTTCGAGTTCGTCGGGCTGCCCGGACCGATCACCGCGTTCACGCAGGCGCAGATCCTCGGCGGCCAGGTGCAGTTCGTCCACACCGGGGGCGGCGCGCCGAGCTTCGACCTCACCGTCTCGGACGGGACCGCGCTCACCGGTCCGTATCCGGGCAACATCGTGTTCATCGCGGGCACGTCGCCTGCGCCGGGCGGCGGAGACCCCGAGGCGGCCGCCGCCGGGCCGTTCGGTACCGCGGCGCCGCCGCCCGGCGCAATCAGCGGCGAGCTCGCCTTCGCACCGGTGCAGGCGGCGCCGCTCGTCCTCCCCGCGCCGCTGATCGGCCTCGCCGATCGCTTCGGCGTCTCGTTCATCCGCACACCATCGACCGCGACGAGCGCCGACTCGGAAGCCGGCCCGGCCGGGTTCGCGGCGGCCGGCCCGGCGGCGCAAACGCTCCAAGGACCGATCGAGGGGAACATCGGCGCCGACCGCGGTCTCCCGCCGATCAAGGTCGCGGGCGACGTCATCGAGACGCGCATCGCGGCGCCCGAGATCACGGTGGCGCGGCTGCGCGCCGACGAGCTCGAGGTGAGGGCGAGCGAGTACGCCTACGCCTGCGTGCCCGAGACCGTCGATCCGTTCGTCGCGGCGCCGCTGCGCGCCGTGCCGCCGGGGCAGCCCCTGGAGCCGGACGAGGACGACCGCTGGCGGCTCGGCGCCACGACCGGCGCGCTCACGATCACCGGCCTCGCCGTGGCCGCCGGGGGGCTCTGGTGGGCGGCGCGCGCGAGCGGGCTGGTCTCGGGGCTGCTCGCGGCCGCGCCTGCCTGGCGCCACCTCGACCCGATGCCCGCCCTGGGCCGGGACAAGGGGAAAAAACGGGCCGAAGGCGACGGGCCGGCACGTCCCACGAACCGCCCGCCCACCGCGTGAGCATTCGCGCCGGTGGGACCCTCGCCGGCCGGTGCGAGTGCGCGGCGGCCCTTCCCGAGCCCGGGTGTCGGGCTGACGGCTCGCGGTCGCGAATGTGACAGAGGCGTAAACGCGGCGGCCCCTCGAGGCGGCTGAGCGGCCGGCGTTTCGCGGTCGCCGCGTGAATTCGTCACGGTCGAAGCGCGATTGGCGCGCCCGCCGCGCGGCGCGAGCGGACCTGTTTCACGCGGGTCGCAACCGCCTGCGGCCGAATGCGGCATGTTCCCAGTCCGACTCCCGCTTTTCCTATACACATCAATCACTTCCACGGCAGAGTTCAGGTTGGCTGCGGGCGCGCATCTTGCAGCCCCGTCCCGATACGAACAGGCATGAGGGAGGCGCCGCGCGGCCGCGCGGTACCCGATGGGATCCAGCTTGAGATGGACCTCACCCGCTGCCGCGTCGGCCTGCTCGGCCGACGCGGTGCGTTCGCGCGTGCGCCCGGCGCGCGCGGACGAGCCTGTGAGCGAGCCGGGTGATCCGGCAGCGCTCACCCTCCCCGCCGAGAGCGGTTCCGCCTCCAAGCGCAGCGCGCGCAAGCGTGCGCGCGCGCTGCCGGTGCGCTCCTCGCCGGTGTCGACCCAGCCCTCGCTGCGCTCGACCCTCGAGACGCTGCACGCGGCGCACGCGGTCGCGCCGGTCGCGGCACCCCGGGCGAAGCAATCCGCGCCCTTCGTGCGCAAGCCCGTCCTCCAGGAGCTCGAGGTGCGGCTGCTGCTCTCCGCGGACCTCAACCCCGCCGCGCAGGACACGC
>CAZIXQ010000409.1:0-2522 GCA_964543155.1 uncultured Enterobacteriaceae bacterium | reverse complement strand
ACAGCACCTTGCCGAACGCGAGGTTGTTCTTCATCGCGCCGGTCAGCCGCCCGCTCCGGTCGCGCACGAACTCGGCACCTGGCGGGTTCGCGACGTCTTCGGCGATGCCGGCCGCCGTGAACGCCTTGCGGTTGGCGTAGGCGAGGTGCCCCGATGCGTCCAGCAGGAACACCGGATGGTCCTTCGACACGGCGTCGAGCTCGGCGAAGCCGATCGACGGCGGGCCGGCCTGCAGCGACGGGTCGAAGTTGCGGCCCATGATCCACTGCCCGGGCGCCGTCCTGCTGGCCTTCGCCTTCAGGTGCTCGAGCACCTGCGCCGTGGTGGCGAAGCGGGTCATGCCGACGAAGTCCATCAGACTGTCCACGACGGCACCGGCCACGACGTGCGCGTGCGGCTCGACGAAGCCCGGCAGCATCACGCGGCCGCGAAGGTCCACGACCTTCGCGCCGGCGCCGGCGGCGGCGCGCACCTGCGCGTTGCTGCCCACGGCCACGATCTGGCGGCCGCGGATCGCGATGGCCTCGGCCTGCGAGAAGGACCGGTCCACGGTCAGGATCGTGCCGCCGGTGAACACCGTCGTCGCCACGCCCTGGGCGCGCGCGAGCGCCGGCAGCACGACCGCGGCCGCGACCGCGCCGCCGAGCAGCGTGCGCCGGCGCAACGCGGAAGGCTCGAGTGTGGCGACCCTGCGCGGATCGCAAAGGGGCGCGAACAGCGTGCCGAAGGCGCCGCCGCAGCAGAAGCACTGGTACGACCCATCGTCCACGAGGGCCTCCGGTCGGTCGAGCGGTAGATCTTCTTACCATACCGTACCAGGAGCGCTGAGCGCCGGGCGGCAATGACCCGGGCAGCCCGCCTCGAGCGGGTGTTCGGCATCGGCATCGAGACCTGCCCGGCCTGCAGCGGGGCGATGCGCGTCGATCGCCTGCATCGAGGACCCCCTGGTGATCTAGAAGATC
This sequence comes from uncultured Enterobacteriaceae bacterium, assembly GCA_964543155.1. Classification (GTDB taxonomy): domain Bacteria; phylum Pseudomonadota; class Gammaproteobacteria; order Burkholderiales; family SG8-39; genus JAGVSZ01. The sequence goes on along the minus strand of CAZIXQ010000409.1, from coordinate 1,560 downwards.
CCCGCGCACCTCGATGCGAAAGCGGCGGCGTTCATCGCGGGTCCTCCGGGTGGGTGCGGAACGGGCGCGGGGATAGATCGAGCGCCCCGCGCGCGCCTCAGCGCGCGGCCGCGCCCGGGAGCCTCATGCAATGCGCGAGAGCACCGCGTTCATCTCGTCGCGCGAGTACGCCCGCATCGTCTGGCCGCGGATGTTGCCCGCCATGCCCGTCGCCAGCGCGTAGGCGGAGATCGACGCGTCGTCGGGCGCCTCCGCCACGACCACGATGTCGTACTGCCCCATGGTCCAGTAGATCTCCTTCATGTTGACGTTGAACTTCCTCCCCGCCTCCCGCACCGCGTCGGCGCGCTTGGTCGTGTCCTTGACGTTGCGCATGCCCTGTTCGGTGAAATTCGCAAGCAGGATGTAGGTCGCCATGGCCGTTCTCCAGAAAGTCGTCGGATTGCGAAACGGAGGCGCGCCGCTGCGGACGCAGCGCGGGTCCGACCAAAGTGCAGAGCGGTACAGAACGTACCGAGAGAAGCGGGCCCTGCGGCCCGAAGGTGCGGCGGGAAGCCGGTCGGATTGCCGGCTCCGTTCTTGTTCCAGCGCGCCCAGTCTACTCCCGCGCCGGCGCGGCGCAAGCGCGCCGCGCTAGACTCGCGGCTCCTGCACCCCGCGCCCCGGAGCCGCAATGAGCTGCTGCCACCACTACTTCACCGCGACCGAAGGCGGCGACGACGCTTTCGTGGTCGAGCCGTCGCGCGTCGTGTTCGGCGCCGGCGCGCTCGCCGAGGCCGGCGACCACGCGCAGGCACTCGGGATGAAGCGGGTCGCCGTCTTCACCGACCAGGGCGTGCGCCGGCATCCGTACGTCGAGACCGTCACGAAGTCGCTCGCGGCCGCGGGCATCGACTGCGCGCTGTACGACTCGGTGCAGGTGGAACCGACCGACCGGTCCTTCCAGGATGCCGCGCGCTTCGCGACCGAGGGCAGGTTCGACGGCTTCGTGTCCGTCGGCGGCGGCTCGGTGATCGACACGTGCAAGGCGGCGAACCTCTACGCCACCTACCCCGCCGACTTCCTCGACTACGTCAACGCGCCGATCGGCGAGGGTCGCGCGGTGCCCGGCGCGGTCAAGCCGCACATCGCCTGCCCGACGACCTGCGGCACCGGCTCCGAGGTGACCGGCGTCGCGGTGTTCGATCTCACGGCGATGCACGTGAAGACCGGAATCAGCTCGAAGCTCCTCAAGCCGTCGCTCGCGCTCGTCGATCCGGCCGTCGCGCGCACGCTGCCGGCGATGGTCGTCGCGGCGAGCGGCTTCGATGCGCTCTCGCACGCGCTCGAGGCCTACACCTGCGTGCCCTACACGCGCCGCAGGAAACCCGAGAACGCGAACCTCCGCCCGGTGTACCAAGGCGCCAACCCCTGGAGCGACGCGATCGGCACCGAGGCGCTGCGCCTGATCGGCCGGCACCTGGTGCGCGCGGTGCGCAACGCCGACGACGTCGAGGCGCGCACCGAGATGATGTACGCGGGCACGCTGGCCGGCATCGCCTTCGGCGGCGCGGGCTGCCA
>CAZIXQ010000408.1:0-2534 GCA_964543155.1 uncultured Enterobacteriaceae bacterium | reverse complement strand
GCGGATTTTGAGTCCGCTGCGTCTACCCGTTCCGCCATCCCGGCTGGCCGCGGCATTATCGGGGAATGACCGACCCCCGGCAACGCTGCACGGTCGAGGACTTCGACTACGACCTGCCCGAGCGGCTCATTGCGCAGCACCCGGCGCCGGCGCGCACCGGTAGCCGACTGCTTCGCCTTGCGCGCGGCGGCGTCTCGGACCACGCGTTCGCGGATCTCCCGGGGTTCCTCGCCCCGGGCGACCTGCTCGTGTTCAACGACACGCGCGTCATCAAGGCGCGCCTCTTCGGCCAGAAGGCCTCGGGTGGACGAATCGAGGCGCTGATCGAGCGCGTGCTCGGGCCGCACGAGGCGGCTGCGCAGATCCGCGCGAGCCACGCGCCGAAACCCGGCGCGCACCTGCGGCTCGCGGGGGTCATCGACGCGGAAGTGCTCGCGCGCGAAGGGGACCTGTACCGCCTGCGCTTCGCCGGACCCGACTCGGTGCTCGCCTTGCTCGAGCGCCATGGCGAGGTCCCCCTGCCCCCTTACATCACACACGCGCCCGCGGCCGCAGACGAGCGCCGCTACCAGACGGTCTACGCGCGCGCGCCGGGCGCGGTCGCCGCGCCGACCGCGGGCCTGCACTTCGACGAGCCGCTGCTCGAGCGCCTGCGCGGGAGCGGCGTGGAAACGGCCTTCCTCACGCTGCACGTCGGCGCCGGGACGTTCCAGCCGGTGCGCGTGCACGACCTCGCCGACCATCGGATGCACAGCGAGTGGTACGAGATCCCGTCCGCGACTGCGGATGCCGTCCGCCGAGCCCGCGAGCGCGGTCGCGACGTGATCGCGGTCGGCACCACGTCGCTGCGCGCGCTCGAGGCCGCGGCGCGCGACGCCGCCGTCGCCGCCGGCTGCGCCGAGACCGACCTCTTCATCACGCCCGGCTACGCTTTCCGCGTGGTGAACCGCCTGATCACGAACTTCCACCTGCCCAAGTCCACGCTGCTCATGCTGGTCTGTGCTTTCGCGGGAATGGAACCCGTGCGCGCGGCCTACCGCCACGCGATCGAGCACGGCTACCGCTTCTTCAGCTACGGCGACGCGATGCTAGTCGATAGAATCCCGGGGTGAGATCAACCGCGCGCCTCGCACGCACCCGATCGGCGCGCTGCCCCCCACTCCCCCTTCCCCTCGCCCCCGGACTCGGGGGCGAGGGGAGCCGCGCGACACGCTCGCAGAGTTCCGGATGAAGTTCACCGTCACCCACACCGACGGCGCCGCACGCCGCGGCCGCCTCGATCTCGCCCACGGCGCGGTCGACACGCCGGTCTTCATGCCGGTCGGCACCTACGGCGCGGTCAAGGCGATGAGCCCCGCGGAGCTCGGCGACATCGGCGCCCAGATCGTGCTCGGCAACACCTTCCACCTCTGGCTGCGGCCGGGCCTCGCGGTGATCGAGGCCCACCGCGGCCTGCACCGCTTCATGGGCTGGAACCGGCCGATCCTCACCGACTCGGGCGGCTACCAGGTCTTCAGCCTCGGCGAGCTGCGCAGGATTTCCGAGGAAGGCGTGCGCTTCGCCTCGCCGCTCAACGGCGACCGCCTGATGCTCACCCCGGAGGAGTCGATCCGCATCCAGCGCACGCTCGACTCCGACATCGCGATGGTGTTCGACGAGTGCACGCCCTACCCGGCCTCGGAGCGGGAGGCCGCCGACTCGATGCGGCTCAGCCTGCGCTGGGCGGAGCGCTCGATGCGCGAGTGGTCGCGCGCGGACGCCGGCGGCCACGCGCTCTTCGGCATCGTCCAGGGCGGCATGTACGAGAGGCTGCGCGACGAGTCGCTCGCGGGGCTCACCGCGATCGGCTTCGACGGCTACGCGATCGGCGGGCTCTCGGTCGGCGAGCCGAAGGAGGACATGCTGCGCGTCCTCGCCCACACCGCGCCGCGCCTGCCTCCCGAGCGTCCGCGCTACCTGATGGGCGTCGGCACACCGGAAGACCTCGTCGCCGGCGTGAAGGCCGGCGTGGACATGTTCGACTGCGTGCTGCCGACGCGCAACGCGCGCAACGGGTGGCTCTTCACGCGCTGGGGCGACCTCAAGATCCGCAACGCGCGCCACCGCGACGACACCCGGCCGATCGACGAGGCCTGCGCGTGCCACGCCTGCCGGCACTTCAGCCGCGCGTACCTGCACCATCTGCAGCGGACGAACGAGATCCTCGGCGCGCGCCTCGCGACGCTGCACAACCTCTTCTACTACCTCACGCTGATGCGCGAGCTGCGGGAGGCGATCGCGGCCGGCCGGCTCGACGACTACGCCGCGCGGTTCGCGTCCGACCGCGCGCGACTCGCGGCGGAGAATTAGGGGCGGCCTCGCTGCCTCCGGTATAATCCCGCGGCTCCAAAAACACGCGACCGAGCCGACCATGATCAGCGCCGCCTACGCGCAATCCGCCGCCCCCACCGACGCGGGCGGCCTGATGGGATTCCTCCCCATCATCCTGATGTTCGTGCTGCTGTACTTCATGCTGATCCGTCCGCAGATGAAGC
>CAZIXQ010000407.1:0-2537 GCA_964543155.1 uncultured Enterobacteriaceae bacterium | reverse complement strand
TGTAGGCGCGCGAGAACTCGCCGAAGTGCCAGAAGCCCCAGTTGAGCGCCTCGGCCGAGACCGTGGTCGATCCGTGGGTCGCCGCCAGGAGCGCCTGGCGCACCCGGTGCAGCCTGAGCCGGACGAGATAGGTCATGGGTGTCAGTCCCATGACCTCCTTGAACGCGTATTCGAGCGTCCGCTCGCTTACCGCGGCGGCTCGGCACAGGTCGCTCACGTAGAGCGGATCGTCGGCATGCGACAGCGCATAGTCCTCGGCGGTCTTGACGGTGAGACCGTGGGCTTGCCGCGTCCGGTCACCGCGGTCGGACTCGAAATCGTTGGCCACGCGCAGGGTCGCCAGGAGGGTTTCGAGCAGTTCAATGTGCGCGGCGACCCGCTCCGCCTTCCGCTCGTTGAACAGCGCGGGCTGGCGGACGGCGATGTCCACCAGCCGCTTCCCCCAGCCGAAAAGCCTGCGAACGTTCTCCGCCTCCGCCTGCAGGATCTCCACGCCGTGCGGCATCCGGAACTCGCCCTCGCGCTGGCGGGCAGCGAGATGAGCGCGGATGTCCTGCGGCGCAAGCAGGAACGCAATGCTCTCGTAGCCGGCGTTGGTCACGAACTGCGCCTCCGATTCGGGCGCCGCGACGACCATCAAACCGGGGCGAACCGGCAGCCCGTTGACCGTCCCTTTCGCCTGCGGCCCGAACGTGACGAAGGCGAGCAGGCCCTTGCGGACGCTCGTGCGGGTTCGTACGCGGAGGTTGGTCGAATGGAACACGACCGCGGCCGACTCGAGCCGCACGATCACTCGTCGCGCTCGAAGCGGCATCGACTGAAGCTGCACCGCATCCAGATCGAGCAGCTCGATGTCCGCGCCGGCGGCAGTCGGGTCGCTGATCTCGGCAACCGTGACTGCAGGTTCGGTCGTGGTGACGGGGAGGGCCATCGTTCTGGCGTTCTGCGGAATTCCGATAGACGACCCCGAGGTCTCGCCCGAGACTGCGCGCGGCCGGCATCCAGCTGCGGCGACGAGAGTGAACCGAACCCTCCGGGGGCCGGCGCGAAGTGTATCAGCCGCGCGCGACGTGCCGCGGCCTGCTCAAGGTGTCCGGGCGCCACGGCCATGCTCGTGCTTCGGCGACCGGACATCAGGCGAGAGGACGAGATGAGGCGTGGACCCGGAACGAAAATGACGAGGTTCCACGGCGTGCTGTGTTCAGCGCTCGGCCTGGCGTGTGCCGCCACGGCCAGCGCGCAGAGCGCGCCGGACCGTACGGTGCTGCCGATCGCCGAGCCCAAGCGGCCCGCCTACACCGAGATCGACGCCCGCAAGGTGAAGCCGCCGCCCCGCTTCGAGGTCAAAGCGCCGGCTGGCGCACCCAACGTGGTGATCGTGCTCGTCGACGATCTGGGCTTCGGCGCGCCAACCACGTTCGGCGGTCCGATCGCGACACCCACGCTCGACCGCCTGGCGCAGAACGGGCTGCGCTACAACAACTTCCACACCACGGCGCTGTGCTCGCCGACCCGCGCGGCGCTGAAGTCCGGCCGCAACCACCACCAGGTCGAAATGGGCTTCATCACCGAAATGGCGACCGCCCTTCCCGGGGGGACCGGGCAGATCCCCAGCTCGACCGCGCCGCTGGCCGAGATGTTGCGCCTGAACGGCTACGCCACCGCCGCGTTCGGCAAGTGGCACGAGACCGCAACCTGGGAGGCGAGCATCGCCGGCCCGTTCGACCGCTGGCCTACGCGCCAGGGCTTCGACAAGTTCTACGGCTTCCTCGGCGGCGAGACCAACCAGTGGGCACCGTTCCTGTACGACGGCACCGCCGTGGTCGAGCTGCCGAACGATCCGAACTACCACTTCATGACCGACATGACGGAGAAGGCGCGGGCCTGGATCAAGTACCAGAAGGCACTGACGCCGGACAAGCCGTCCTTCGTCTACTTCGCGCCCGGCGCCACGCACGCCCCGCACCACGTGCCCAGGGTCTGGATCGACAAGTGGAAGGGCAAGTTCGACCACGGCTGGGACAAGCTCCGCGAGGAGACGCTCGCGCGGCAGATCGCGATGGGCGTGGTGCCGGCGGGCACGAAGCTCGCGGCCAAGCCGCCGGCGATCCGGGACTGGGACAAGCTCGGCGCCGACGAGAAGCGCCTGTTCGCGCGCCAGGCCGAGGTGTTCGCGGCCTTCGTCGAGTACACCGACCACGAGATCGGCCGCATGCTGCAGGCCTTCGAGGAAGTGGGCCAGGCCGACAACACGCTCGTCTTCTACATCGCCGGCGACAACGGCACCAGCGGCGAGGGCGGCCAGAACGGCATGTTCAACGAGTACACCTACTTCAACGGCGTGCAGGAGAAGGTCGAGGACATGCTGAAGCTCCTCGACAAGTGGGGCGGGCCGGAGACCTACCCGCACATGGCGGCCGGCTGGGCGGTGGCCTTCAACGCACCGTTCGGCTGGATGAAGCAGGTGCCTTCGGACTTCGGCGGCACGCGCAACGGCATGGTGGTCAGCTGGCCGAAGGGCATCAAGGCGAAGAACG
>CAZIXQ010000406.1:0-2573 GCA_964543155.1 uncultured Enterobacteriaceae bacterium | reverse complement strand
GATCTTCTCGCTCCAGCAGGAGGAGGACGAGAAGGCGGCGGTCGGGGCGATGTAGCGCCGCGCGGGGGCGCGCTACCGCAGGCTCTTGCCGAGTCGCGCCTCGAGCTTCGCGACCTCCTCGGGCTGCATGCCGTAGCTGTGCTCGGCGTCCGGGAAGACGCCGCCGCGCACTTCCGAGGCGTAGGTCTTCAGCGCCTCGACCGCGATCTGCGAGAGATTCGCATAGCGCTTGGTGAACTTCGGCTTGAACTGGTCGAACACGCCGAGGAGGTCGAACGCGAGCAGGAGCTGCGCGGTGCCGGACGGGCCCGCGCCGATGCTGAAGGTGAAGATGTCGACCGCCTCGTGCACCGCGCGGCCCACCGGCGCGGGCACCGCCTCGATCTCGAAGCCGATCGCGCCCGCCTCCTGGATCGCGAGCGCATCGTCGATGATGGCCATGGCGTCCGCGGCGGTGCGCCCCTGCAGCTTGAAGCCGCCGTACTTGTGCACGAAGTGCGGGCACATGCCGACGTGGCTCATGACCGGCACGCCCGCGTCGGCGATTGCCTTGATGACCGGCATCTGCGCGCGGCCCCCCTGCACCTTCACGCAGTCGACCTGGCCTTCCTTCATGAAGCGCAACGCGTTCTGCACCGCCACCGTCGGATTCGCGTAGCTGCCGTACGGCATCGCGACGAGCGAGAAGGTGTTCGGCGCGCCGCGCCGCACCGCGCGACAGTGCTCGAGCATGAGGTCGACGGTTGCGGGCAGCGTGTTCGGGTGCCCGTAGCTCACCATCGCGAGGCTGTCGCCGATCGCGACGATGTCGAGCCCGGCGCGCTCGGCCCAGATCGCGGTCGGGTAGTCGGGGATCGACGCCATCACCAGGCGCTTCCCCGAGCGCTTCGCCTCGAGGAGGTCGGGAATCGTGAGCTTCTTGCGCTCCTCGGCCATGCGCGGGGCCCGGTCTAGGCGCGGAACTGCTGGCGGTCGGTGCCGGAGTAGAGCGCCTTGACCTGCCGCCCCACCGCGTCGGCGTGCGCCGCAAGCGCCGCCTCGTCGAGGTCGTGCCCGGGTCGCGGCTCCGGGTCGAAATTGCGCTCGTCATCCACGCCGCGCACGAGCATCGCCGAGTCGCGCACCTTCGTCTGGCGCACGTAGGTCGGGATGTAGCGGATCGCGAGCCCGATGCGCCGGTCGTTCGTGCGGTTGGGGTCGGAGCCGTGCACGAGCTTGATGTGGTGCAGCGACATCTCCCCGGGCTCGAGCGCGATGCCCACCGCCTTCGACTTGTCCACCTCGACCGCGATCTCCTGGCCGCGCGAGAGCAGGTTGTCCTTGTGGAAGGTGTCCACGTGCGGCAGCTGGTCGACCTTGTGGCTGCCGGGGATCACCTGCATGTAGCCGTTCGCCGGCGTCACCTCGGTGAACGCGACCCACGCGGTCACGACGTCGTCGGGGTCGAGCCCCCAGTAGGTCGCGTCCTGGTGCCAGGACACGAACCCGGGGTTGTTCGCCTCCTTGATAAAGAAGTTCGTCGTCCAGCACAGGATGTTCGGGCCGATGACGTCCTCCACCGCATCGAGGATCTTCGGGTGGTGGACGAGCTCGTCGGCCCAGGTGAAGAGGAGGTGGCACTTGTGCCGCCAGTTGCCCTGCAGCGGCGCGCCGGTCTTGCGCTCGTGGTCCTCCAGCCGGCGGCGGTAGGAGGCCGCCTCCGCGGCGGACAGGACCCGGATCGGGAAGTAATAGCCGTCGCGGTGATACTGCTCCACGGCGGCGCTGGTCAGGAGCTTGGGCATTCGGATCGCCTCCGGTGACGGGGCCGCGCCGGGAGTTGCTGACACGGCCAAGAGATATCACTAACATATCACGATCAGGCGCGTCCGCAGGGCGTTCGCAGGCGGGGCTCGGCGGGTACAACGACAAACGACGCCCACCACCATGGTGCGGCGCGGCATCCGCCGCTTAGGAGGGGTCATGAGCAATCATCGTCGCCGTTTCATCGCTGGGGCGGGCGCCGTCGCGGGCGCCGCAATCGCCGGTGCCCCCGCGATCGCGACCGGGCAGCAGCCCGCGAAGTGGCGCATGCAGACGCTGTGGAGCGCCGCCGAGATCACGCACAAGGCCTTCGAGGATCTGTGCACGCGCATCGGCAAGGCCACGAACGGCCGGCTCGAGATCCAGCCGTTCGCCGCGGGGGCGGTCGTCGGGCCGTTCGAGACGCTCGACGCGGTGCAGGCCGGCGTGCTCCAGGGCCAGGCGACCGCGCCGGTGTACTTCACCGGCAAGGACGCAGGATTCTCGATGCTCGGCGACCTCAACTTCGGCTACCAGCACCCGTGGCAGGCCGACGCCTTCTACTACTACAAGGGCGGCCTGGACCTCCTGCGCGAGGCCTACGCCCGCTTCAACGCGCACTGCGTCGGCGTCACCTGGTGGGGGCTCGAGTCGATCGTCTCGAAGCGGGCGATCCGCAACATGGCCGACTTCAAGGGCGTGAAGTTCCGCTCGCCGCAGGGCATCTCGGCCGAGATCCTGACCAAGCTCGGAGCGGCGATCGTGGTGCTGCCCGGCGGCGAGGTGTACTC
>CAZIXQ010000405.1:0-2574 GCA_964543155.1 uncultured Enterobacteriaceae bacterium | reverse complement strand
CGCAGAAGCGCTGGATCCAGAGCCGCCTCGAGGCGGTGCGCGGCCGCCCGCAGCTTGCGCCCGAGGTGCGGCGACGGCTGCTCGAGCGCCTCACCGCTGCCGAGACGCTCGAAAAGTACCTGCACACCCGCTACGTCGGGCAGAAGCGCTTCTCGCTGGAAGGGGGCGAGACGACCATCGCCATGATGGACGAGCTCGTGCAGCGCGCCGGCGCGCACGGCGTGGAGGAGCTGGTGATCGGGATGGCCCACCGCGGGCGCCTGAACGTGCTCGTCAACACGCTCGGCAAGTCGCCGAAGGATCTCTTCGCCGAGTTCGAGGGCAAGAGCGACGCAGCCGCCAGCACCTCCCTCGGGGACGTGAAGTACCACCTCGGCTTCTCGTCGGACGTCTCGACGCCGGGCGGACCGGTGCACTTGACGCTCGCATTCAATCCGTCGCACCTGGAGATCGTGAACCCGGTGGTCGAGGGATCGGTGCGCGCCCGCCAGCACCGCCGCAAGGACCGCGGCGGCGAGAAGGTGGTCTCCGTGCTGCTGCACGGCGACGCCGCCTTCGCCGGCCAGGGCGTGGTGATGGAGACGCTGAACCTCTCGCAGACGCGCGGCTACTCCACCGGCGGCACGGTGCACGTCATCGTCAACAACCAGATCGGCTTCACCACCTCGGATCCGCGCGACGCACGCTCGTCGATCTACTGCACCGACGTCGCAAAGATGGTGGAGGCGCCGATCTTCCACGTGAACGGCGACGATCCCGAGGCGGCGCTCTTCGTGACCCAGCTGGCGATGGACTTCCGCAAGGAGTTCAAGAAGGACGTGGTGATCGACCTGGTGTGCTTCCGGCGGCTGGGGCACAACGAGCAGGACGAGCCGTTCGTCACCCAGCCGCTCATGTACAAGAAGATCGCGCAGCACCCGGGCACGCGCCGCCTGTACGCCGACAAGCTCGTGGCGCAGGGCGTCGTGACCGCCGACGAGCCGGAGCGCCTGATCAAGGACTACCGCCAGGCGCTCGACGAGGGACGCCAGACCTCGAGCCCGGTGCTCTCCAACTTCCAGCGCAAGTACGCCGTCGACTGGAGCCCGTTCCTCGGGGCGAAGTGGACCGACGCCGCGGACACCTCGGTGCCGCTCAAGGAGCTCGAGCACCTGGGCGAGCGCCTGACCACCGTGCCGGAGGGCTTCAAGCTCCATCCGTCGGTCGAGCGCGTCGTGGCCGCGCGGCGCGAGATGGCGCGCGGCAAGCAGATGCTCGACTGGGGGATGGCGGAGAACCTCGCGTACGCCTCGCTGCTCGTGAGCGGATACGGCGTGCGGCTCTCCGGCCAGGACTCCGGGCGCGGCACGTTCGCGCACCGGCACGCCGTGTTCCACGACCAGAACCGCGAGAAGTGGGACGCCGGATCGTACATCCCGCTCTCGAACCTGCAGGACGGCCAGGCCGACTTCGTGGTGATCGACTCGGTGCTGTCGGAGGAGGCGGTGCTCGGCTTCGAGTACGGCTACGCCTGCGCCGAGCCGAACGAGCTGACGATCTGGGAGGCGCAGTTCGGCGACTTCGCCAACGGCGCGCAGGTCGTCATCGACCAGTTCATCACCTCGGGCGAGGCGAAGTGGGGCCGCATGTGCGGGCTCACGATGCTGCTTCCGCACGGGTACGAGGGGCAGGGCCCGGAGCACTCCTCGGCGCGCCTCGAGCGCTACCTGCAGCTCTGCGCCGAGCACAACGTGCAGGTGTGCGTGCCGACCACCCCGGCGCAGATCTTCCACCTGCTGCGCCGGCAGATGGTGCGGCCGTTCAGGAAGCCGCTGATCGTGCTCACGCCGAAGTCGCTGCTGCGCAAGCGCGAGGCGGTGTCGGGCTTGAAGGAGCTCGCGAAGGGCGGCTTCCAGACGGTCATCGGCGAAGTCGACGCGCTCGAGCCGAAGTCGGTGACGCGCATCGTCGCGTGCTCGGGCAAGGTGTACTACGATCTCCTCGCCGCGCGGCGCGAGCGCCGCCTGGACAACCTCGCGATCATCCGGGTGGAGCAGCTCTATCCTTTCCCGCACAAGCAGTTTGCCGCCGAGATGAAGCGCTACCCCAACGCGCACGAGGTGGTGTGGTGCCAGGAGGAGCCGCAGAACCAGGGCGCCTGGTACCAGACCCAGCACTACCTCGTCGAGAACATGCGCCCCGACCAGAAGCTCCACTTCGCCGGGCGGCCGTCCGCGGCTGCGCCCGCCGGGGGCTACCTCGCGCGCCACAACCAGCGCCAGAAGGCGGTCGTCGACCAGGCGCTCGGGAAGCTCAAATGACCTAGGCCTGCACCGCGTACCCGCGCCGCGAACCGCTGCGGCGCAGCCTCCGGCGCGTTACGCGCTCGGGTTTTTGCAGTCCACCGACGGGAAGCTCAGCCGACCGCGGTGAAAAACCGGACGGAGAGTCAAATGCTGGTCGAAGTGAGGGTGCCGCAGCTGTCGGAGTCGGTTGCCGAGGCGACGCTGCTCGCGTGGCACAAGAAGGAAGGCGAGGCCGTCAGGCGCGACGAGAACCTCATCGACATCGAGACCGACAAGGTCGTCCTCGAGC
>CAZIXQ010000404.1:0-2576 GCA_964543155.1 uncultured Enterobacteriaceae bacterium | reverse complement strand
GCCACCAGTCGCGGTTGGTCCGGCCGACGCCGGCGACGTGGGTGAACGGGCACTTGCCGGCGGTCGGGTCAGTTCCGTGGGTCATCAAGCTTCTCCTTGGCTCGGGGGGGGAGAGAGGTGGGACCATTAAACTGCCGCAACCCGCAGGGTGTCGAATCGGATCTTGCTTCGCGGCCGATAGGCGCGTCCTATCCCGGCCAGCCGATCGCGGGAAAGCCTGCGCCGGCGCGCCCGAGCGCGCGGGCGTCCAGCGCCCCGCGGAAAGCGAGGACGAACACATCGACTGGCTCGAGACGCAGCTCGGGCTGGTCAAGGAAGTGGGGCTGCAGAACCATCTGCAGTCGCAGATGGGCTGAGCGATCGTTCGTTCAGCGCCTGAAGGTCAGGTAGCTCTCGCGCTTCACCTGCTCGACGAGCGCGACCTCCCAGTCGAGATAGTCCTGCATCGCCTGCTCGATCTGGGCCTGTCGGTCGTAGGGCTTGTAGTACACGTCGTCCGTCTCGGCGGCGAGCCGCGTGTTGCCGCTTTCGAGCGGGAGCCCGGCGGCCTGCCACGCCGCCGTTCCGCCCGCGAGCACCGCGACCGGCGCATCGGTCAGGCCAGCCGCATCGACCGCCGCGAGCCGCGCCAGGATGCCGTCGGGCGAGGTGAAGACGAGCCGCTGCGCGGGGCCGATCCGTCCAAGCGCATCCTGCAGGCGGCTGCGCACCGCGAACCATGCGCCCGGTATGTGCGCTGCACGGTACTCGAGGCTGGTCGCGAAATCCGCGGCGGTCGCCTCGCCGGTGGACAACGCCTTGCGCAAGGTCCCTGCATCGATCTCGTCGAGCTTCGCAGCATCGAGCCCCAGGATCCTCGGCGCCTCGCTCCCCGGAACGAGCGCACCGGCCGGCGCATCGTGGTCCAGGACGTAGACCTCGGGCCACCCCATCTGCAGGAGCCACGACGCGGTCATCGTCGCGCGCACGCCGTCCGCGTCCGCGAGGACGATGCGCGCATTGCGGACCGGGGCGTAGGCGTCGGTCGCCTGAACGAGCTGGCCGCCCGGCGCGCTCGCAAATCCCGCGCGGTGGCCCGCGCGGTACTCCTCCGGGCTGCGCACGTCGAAGCAGTACGTCGTGCGGGCGTTGTCTGCACGCATGCGTTCGAGCTCTGCCGTTCCGATTCGCTTCACGCCGAAGCGTTCGACGACGCGCGTCGCGGCCGCGCGTGCTTGGGCAAGCGCCGCATCTCCGGGAACCGGTGCGTGCCGCGTCGAGCCGTGCTCGAGCGCGAGCCCTGCGAGGTGCCAGCCCATCGTGCCGTTCTTGAGCGCGACGACCTTGTTCGGGATCCCGGCGTTGATCAGCGACTGCGCACCGATGATCGAGCGCGTTCGTCCCGCGCAGTTCACCACCACCAGCGTCTCGGGGCGCTTCACGACTTCGTGGACGCGATAGACGAGCTCCGCGCCCGGGCAGTCCGTCGCGCCCGGAATGTTCATGACGCGGTATTCGTCCATCGGCCGCGAGTCGAGCACGACGACGTCCTCGCCCGCGTCGAGCTTCGCCTTGAGCTCCGCGGCGCCGATGCGCGGGGTCGCGCACTCGTGCTCGACGAATTCGCCGAACGCCTTGCTCGGCACGTAGACGCCGGAGAAGAGCTCGAACCCGGCTGCCTTCCATGCGCCGACGCCGCCCGCGAGCACTGAAATGCTCAGGTAGCCGAAGCGGCGCAGCACCGCGGCCGCGCGCCGCGCGAGTAGCTCGTCGTCGTCGCAGAGCACGATGCGGGTGGAGGGCCGCGGCACCATTGCGTCGATCCGCATCTCCAGCCGCGAGAGGGGAAGACTCGCAGCGGTGAGGAGATGCGCCTTCGAGAACACCCCCTCCTCGCGCACGTCGAGCAGCGCGAGCTCGGCGCCGTCCCCGAGCATCGCGCGCAGTTCGGGCGCGGTCACGCGCCGCTCGCCGTTCGACATCGACTCCCTCCTGTTCAGGCCGTGAACTCGCGCGCCGCCGGCAGCCCGGGCAGTCCGATCGCCGCGCGCACGGCGCGCACGACCGCCTCCGCCACGACTTCGGCCGCAAGCGCGCCGATCCTCGTCATGTCGGGCTCGCCCGGCGTTTCGCCGGTCGCAAGGGCAAAGATCGTATCGCCGTCGAGCGGCGTGTGTGCGGGCGCGAGCGCGCGCGCGAACCCGTCGTGCGCCATCTGCGCGAGCTTGCGGGCCTGCGCCTTGCCGAGCGACGCGTTCGTCGCGACGACGCCGATCGTGGTGTTCTCGCCCGGCCGGGCGAGGGGCTCGAAGCCGCCCTTGCGCAGCATGCTGCGCGCGTCGGCGAGCGTGCGGCCGTCCTCGCTGCGCACGCCGGCGATTACCCGGCCGCTCGCCGGATCGACGGCGTCGCCGACCGCGTTCACGGCGACGAGCGCCGCGACCACCAGCCCGTCCGGCAGCGCGATCGAGGCCGATCCGAGGCCGCCCTTCATCGCCCGCGCGAGCCCCGCGATCTTGCCGACCGTCGCACCGGCACCCGCGCCGACGTTGCCTTCCGCGACGGGTCCGCTGCGCGCCGCGCGCGCCGCGCGATAG
>CAZIXQ010000403.1:0-2584 GCA_964543155.1 uncultured Enterobacteriaceae bacterium | reverse complement strand
ATCGAGCTCGCCACCCGCAACGACGACGTCGGGGGGATGATCGTGGAGTCGAGCTTCACCTCGATCCGCGACATGGTGGACGCGCTCGGCTACACCAGCTTCTCGATGGACGCGCTGATCACGCAGCGCTTCGACTCGCTCGCGAAGGTGCCGGCGGTGAACGCGCCGATCCTGTTCGTGCACGGCACCGCCGACCGGTTCGTCCCGCCGACGATGACCGAGCGGCTGTACGCGGCGGCGCGCGACCCCAAGCGGCTGCTCCTGATCACGAACGGCACGCACCGCAATTCGACCGACGTCGGCTACGAGAAGTACCTGTCCGCGGTGCGCGAGCTCGTCGACCTCGCGCGCCGCCCCGCCGCCACGCGCACCGCGACGCCCGGGCGCCCGGGCTAGGGCACGTGGCGCCGCCGGCGCTCCCGTTCATCGACGCCGGCGCGGTGCACGCCGCGCTCGACTGGCCGGTGCTGATCGACGCGCTGCGCGCAGCGTTCCGCGCGGGCGGCAAGACACCGCTGCGTGCGAGCTACCCCGTGACGCCGCAGGGCGACCGGCTCCTCCTCATGCCCGCATGGGACGCGTCCAGCCTGGGCGTGAAGGTCGTGACCGTGTTCCCGCGCAATCCGGCGCGCGGCCTGGCGAGCGTGTCGGCGCTGTACCTGCTGCTCGACGCAGCGACCGGTCACCCGCGTGCACTCATTGACGGCGAAGCGATCACGCTCCGGCGCACCGCCGCCGCCTCGGCGCTCGCCTCGCTCTACCTCTCGCGCCCCGATTCGCGCACGCTGCTCGCCGTCGGCCCGGGGCGCCTCGCGCCCTACCTGGTCGCGGCGCACCGGGCGGTGCGGCCGATCGAGCGCGTGCTGGTGTGGGGGCGCGACCGCGCGCGCGCGGACATGCTGGCGGGCAAGCTGCGCGCCCAGGGCACGCCGGCGGAATCGTGCGCGAGCCTGACCGAAGGCCTTGCGGCCGCAGACATCGTCACGTGTGCGACGACTGCGCGCGAGCCGATCGTCCGCGGGGCGGCGGTGGGACCGGGGACGCACGCCGACCTCGTCGGCGCGTTCACGGCCGAGATGCGCGAATGCGACGACGAGCTCGTCGCTCGATCGTCGGTATTCGTCGACACGTTCGCCGCCGGGCTGAAGGAGGCCGGCGACCTCGTTCAGCCGATCGCCGCGGGACGCATCGCGCGCGAGCACGTGCAGGCGGAGCTCGCCGATCTCTGCGCCGGCCGCCATCCGGGTCGGCATTCGGCGCAGGAGATCACGCTCTTCAAGTCCGTCGGGACCGCGCTCGAGGACCTCTGCGCGGCGCGGCTCGTCTACGAGCGCGTCACGCGAGGAGCCAGATGACCGCGAGCGTGACGACGAACGCCCCGGCGAACGCCCAGACCGGCGTGAGCCAGGGGCCCTTCTCGACCGCCGCCGCCACCTCCGCCGCCGGCGCCGGACCGGCGAGCTGCAGGTTGAAGCGCTGGAAGAACTCGTCGGCCATCTTCTTCGCCACGCCGTCGATCAGCCGCGAGCCGACCTGCGCGAGCTTGCCGCCCACCTGCGCGTTCGCCCTGTAGGAGAGTTTCGTCCCGGCGCCCTCGGGCGCGAGCGCCACCTGCGCGCCGCCCTTGCCGAAGCCCGCCGCACCGCCCGAGCCCTCGAACGACAGCGTGTAGGAGTTCGGCGGATCGAGATCCGCGAGGAGCAGCTTGCCGTTGAACTTCGCCTTCACCGGACCGACCGCTGCCGTCATCGCGACGCGGTACTCGGTGTCCGAGACCCGCTCGATCGTCTCGCACCCCGGGATGCAGGCCTTGAGCACCTCGGGGTCGTTGAGCCCCTCCCACACGCGCTGCTGCGGCACTGCAATCAGCTGCTCCCCGGTCATCTCCATTCGGTCGTTCCTTTCGTGTGGGCGGAGGGATCCTGGCGCCGCGGCTCAGGTTGCCGACGGCGGCATGCTGGCGAGGAAGCGCTCGAGCTCTTCCTTCGTCACCAGCCCGTCGCGGTTGCTGTCCATCGTGTCGAACACCGGAAGCAGAAAGAGGTTGCCGACGAGCTCGGCGCGCGTGATGTAGCCCCGGCCGCCCGGGTCGGCGGCGGCGAAGGCGGCGCGGTAGCGATCTGCGACCCGCTTGACGTAGTCGGCCGGGGGTTGCTGCGCGGCGGCCATGCCGGCGGCGAGCGCGGCGGCAAGGATGAACGGGAGTCTCATAGGCGCCTCCTCGGTCGGTCGTGGCGGTTCAGGCGGCCCGCCGCGCCGGCGCCGCGCCGCCCGGCAAGGCCGAGAGCGCGCGCCCGAGCGCGATCAGACTGTCGATATTGTGCGCCGGAAGGAACGCGTCGACGTGCGGCAGCATGACGCGCACGCCGAGCGGCCGCGGCTCGAAACCCTCGTAGCGGAGCAGGGGGTTGAGCCAGATGAGCTTGCGGCAGCTCTTGTGCAGCCGCTCCATCTCGGGCCCGAGGTCCTTGCCGAGGTCGCGGTCCAGCCCGTCGGTGATGAGGAGCAACACCGCGTTCTGACCGAGGACCCGGCGCGACCAGCGCAGGTTGAACGCCTTGATGCTCGCGCCGATGCGCGTGCC
>CAZIXQ010000402.1:0-2613 GCA_964543155.1 uncultured Enterobacteriaceae bacterium | reverse complement strand
TACAAGCTCGTCAACTTCGGCATGTCGCTCGCCGAGTTCAAGGGCATCTTCTGGTGGGAGTACGTCCACCGCCTGCTCGGGCGGCTGATCGGGCTCGCATTCTTCGTGCCGCTCGCGTGGTTCTGGCTGCGCGGCCGGCTCGACCGCGCGCTCGCCTGGAAGCTCGTCGGCGTCTTCGTGCTGGGCGGCCTGCAGGGCGCGATGGGCTGGTACATGGTCAAGTCCGGGCTCGTGGACGACCCGCGCGTGTCGCAGTTCCGCCTCGCCGCGCACCTCGGACTGGCGTTCCTGATCTTCGGCGCGATGCTCTGGATCGCGCTCGACCTGCTCTTTCCCCGGCGCACGGCCCGCCCGCAGGCGCCGTCGCGCCTCGCCGCCGTCGTGGCCGGCCTCGTCTTCGCGCAGGTCCTGCTCGGCGGGCTGGTGGCCGGCATCCGCGCCGGCAAGGCCTACAACACCTTTCCGCTCATGAACGGGCACCTCGTCCCGCCCGAGACCTTCATGCTCGAGCCGTGGTGGAAGAACTTCTTCTACAACATGGCGACCGTGCAGCTCGACCACCGGCTCGCCGCATGGCTGCTGCTCGCGCTGGTCGCCTGGCTGTGGGCGCGGGTCGCGTGGATCGACGCCGAGCCGCGCGCACGCCGCGCGGCGAACCTGCTCGCGGCCGCGTTCGTCGCCCAGTTCGCCCTCGGCGTCTGGACGCTGCTCGCGGCGGTGCCGGTCGCGCTCGGCGCGGCGCACCAGTTCGTCGCGGTGCTGGTGTTCGGCGCGGCGCTCGCCTGCGCCCATGCGTGCCGCAGGAATTAGCTTTCCCTAATCCACGTCAAAGGCGCCCCGGCCGGCGCCCCGCTATGGTCGCGGCATGCTGACCGCGATCCAGTCTCTCGGCAGGCGCCTGTTTCTCGCCATCGAAGGCCAGGCGAACCGCGTCTTCGGCGAGCGCAACAACCCCTTCCACCACCTCGGCGCGATCAGCTACTGGATGTTCTGGCTGGTGGTGGCGAGCGGGTTCTACGTCTACGCCTTCTACGACACCGGCATCGACGACACCTACGAGTCGGTCGAGGCGCTGACGCACGACCAGTGGTGGCTCGGCGGCGTCATGCGCAGCGTCCACCGCTACGCCTCCGACGCGATGATCCTGACGATGCTGCTGCACCTCGTGCGGCACTTCGCGTTCGACCGCTACCGCAGCTTCCGCGCGTTCTCGTGGATCACCGGGGTGATCGTGCTGTGGCTCGTCTACGCCTCCGGCGTGAACGGCTACATGCTGCCCTGGGACCGGCTCGCCCAGTTCGTGCTCACCGCGACCGGGGAATGGTTCGACGCCCTGCCGCCGTTCCGCGGCACGCTCGTGCGCAACTTCGTGCTCGAGGAGTCGATCACCGACCGCTTCTTCACTCTCCTCCAGTTCCTGCACATCGGCATCCCGCTCGCCGTGCTCGCCGTGCTCTGGGTGCACACCCAGCGCGTGCCGCGCGCGAAGACCCTCCCGCCGCGCGCGATGATGATCGCGACCACGCTGATGCTCGTCGTGCTCGCGCTCGTGAAGCCGGCGCTCAGCCAGGGCAAGGCGGACCTCGGCACCTACCCGCAGTCCCTCGAGTTCGACTGGTTCTACCTCACCGTCTACCCCCTCTTCTACAGCTGGTCGCCGCTGGCGGTGTGGGCGCTGGCCGGCGGCCTCACCGTGCTCTTCCTCCTCGCGCCGTGGCTCCCGCCGAAGCGGGCCGGCAAGGGATCGCTCGCCCTCACCGTCCATCCGGGCAACCGCACCGTGACCGCGCGGCCCGGAGAGACGCTCCTCGACGCGGGCCTGCGCGCGGGAGTGCCGCTGCCCTTCGAGTGCCGCTCCGGCGGCTGCGGCGTGTGCAAGGCGACGCTGCTCGCCGGGGACGTGGATCGCGGCGCCTACCTCGAGAGCGCGCTCAGCGCGGCCGAGCGCGCGCAGGGGAAGCTCCTGCTGTGCTGCGCGACCGCCCTCTCCGACGTCGAGGTGGAGTACGAGGAAGGCGCGGCGGTGCGCGAGCAGCCCTTCGGCGTGTACGCCGCGCGCATCGAGCGCCTCGACAAGCTCGCGCACGACGTGCTGGGGGTCGCGCTGCGGCTGGTGGGCGGGAAGAAGATCGCGTACGAAGCCGGGCAGTACATCAACGTCATCCTGCCCGACGGCGACCGACGCGCGTACTCCTTCACCACGCCCTCGGGCGAGACCGACCTCGTCGAGCTTCACGTGCGCCGCATGCCCGGCGGGAAGTTCACCACGCTGCTCTTCGACCACACCAAGGTCGGCGACCTGGTGCGCTTCGAGGGCCCGATCGGCGCGTTCATCCTGCGCGAGCCGAGCGAGCGGCCGCTCATCTTCGTCGCGGGCGCGACCGGCTTCGCGCCGGTGAAGAGCCTGCTCGAGCAGGCGTTCAGGATGGGCATCACGCGCCCGCTGTACTTCTACTGGGGCGTGCGCAAGCGGCGCGACCTCTACTTCGCCGACCTGCCGGAGCGCTGGATGAAGGAGCACCCGAACTTCAAGTTCGTGCCGGTGCTCTCCGAGCCCGGGCCGGAGGACGCGTGGACGGGCCGCACCGGGTTCGTCCACGAGGCGATCCTCGC
>CAZIXQ010000401.1:0-2629 GCA_964543155.1 uncultured Enterobacteriaceae bacterium | reverse complement strand
GCCCCTCCTTTCTCCCGGCGTCGTGCGCGCTTCGGTGGCGCGCATCGATTCGGATTACTTGCGTGGCGACTCGCTGGTCGCCACCACGATCCGTCACCGCTCCTTGTCAGCAGATTGTAAGGGAGTATCCCATCGCGCGATCGCGGGGTCAGTACATTTGATGATCCTGTGACAATTGTTCAAAACTTCCGCAGACCGACTGCGGCAGATTGCGCCACTGTTGAGCGCTCTTCGTTCCCGCTTCGCGGTATGGGGTAGCCTCCTGTCGTGCGACCGCGTATCGGTCCGAATGTCGGCTGTCCATCACATCCCGAGGTCATCAGAGCGTGAAGCCCTGGGTACTCTGCCTTCTCGGCTGCCTCGCGGCGCTGCCGCTGCATGCCCCCGCAAATCAGGGCGTGATCTACGACGACCCGAAGGGTGTCGTCGTCCCCGCGGATTTCGGCTGCATTCACCACGTCGGGCTGGAAGTGTGCTGGCCGTGCCTGAGCGGGAACAACCTCTACTTCGGACCGGATCCGGGCTTCGACGCGAAGATCAATGCGGTGCGCCTGTACGGGATGGGGGGTCTCGAGTGGGGAAAGAGCACGGAGAAGGAACCGGGCAAGTACGACTGGACGCGCTGGGATTCGGCGTTCGCCAAGCTGCGCAAGGCGGGAGTGAAGACGGCGATCTACACGATCTACAACCCGCCGCCGTTCTACACCCGACACCCGCACGACTACGGCGGCTGGCGGGGACAGCTGCCGTCGTCCAGGGCAGCGCTCGAGCAGTGGCTCACGGCGATTACGCAGCGCTACCCGGAGATTCGCATCGTGGAAGTCGCCAACGAGGTCCTGGGACCGACGATCAAGGACGGCTTCTGGATCGGGTCCGAGCAGGAGCTCGCGACGCTGGCCGATTGGGTCCTCGACTGGCGCGCGCGAACGGGCTGGCCGGGCAAGGTCTGGTCGCCGTCGATCCCCGGTTTCCTCGACAACGTGAAGCCATTCGTCCGCTGGCTGCGGGAGTATCCGCGGACCAAGGAGTTCGACGCGATCTCGGCCCACTTCTACTACGTGACGGCCGATCACCTCGGCCAGCGCGCGAGCAAGGCTAACGCCTGGACCGCGCTGGCCGAATTGCGCGACGGATTGCGGGCCGCGGGAATCGACAAGCCGATCGTCGACGGCGAGAAGGGTTTTGGTCCGGGCGTGGCCAGCGCCGCGGCCGTCTACAACTACGGCGTCAAGGCGGTGCTCGAGGGTCTCCAGCAGGTGTGCTTCTTCCACTGGGGCAGCTACGGCCGCGACGAGACCAACCTCGGCCAGCCGTTCCGCAACCCGGAGGTGAAACGCGCCTTCGAGGATCTTTCGGCGCTCGCCGGGAAACGCATCACCCGGGTAGAGCGGGGGGCGGCGCCCGATGGCCGGTGGATCGTGACCGTGCAGGACCCGGCTCAACCGCCGACCCGCTGAGGGCGGCACGCGGAGAGCGCGTCGGGGGGCGGCGGGTCCGGAGTTGGTGGAGCGGGTGATCGGAATCGAACCGACGTTCACAGCTTGGGAAGCTGTTGTCTTGCCATTAGACGACACCCGCGGGCGCGGAGGATTGTAGCAGGGCCGTTCGCGGTGGCGATGCCTCAGCAGCGCCGCACCCGGGCGGCCCGCGCGCGCGCGGGACATTGCGGCGGCGGACACCTCGTTTGTGAAGAGGCCGGTGCTAAGATTGCCACTCTTCGCCCGGGCCTGACACTCGTGATCCAGCTGTCCATCAACGGCGAGCCGCGCGGCTTCCCCGCGCCCCTCGACCTCGCTCGCCTCCTCGACGAGCTCGCCCTCGCCGGGAAGAAGGTCGCGATCGAGCGCAACGGCGAGATCGTGCCGCGCAGCCGCTACGCCGAGACCCCGCTCGCCGACGGCGACCGGCTCGAGATCGTCGTCGCCGTCGGCGGCGGCTGACCAAGGACGCCCCATGAACGCTCCCGCGAAATCACCCGGCCAGCTCGCCGGCGACCCGCTCGTCATCGCCGGCAAGGCCTACGCCTCGCGCCTCCTGATCGGCACCGGCAAGTACAAGGACTTCGACGAGACGCGCCGCGCGGTGGAGGCGAGCGGCGCGGAGATCGTCACTGTCGCGATCCGGCGCACGAACATCGGCCAGAACGCGAACGAGCCGTCGCTCCTCGACGCGATCCCGCCCTCCAAGTACACGTACCTCCCGAATACCGCCGGCTGCTACAGCGCCGACGACGCGGCGCGCGCGCTGCGCCTCGCGCGCGAGCTGCTCGACGGCCACGACCTGGTGAAGCTCGAGGTGCTCGGCGACCCGCACACCCTCTTCCCGAACGTCGTGGAGACGCTCGCCGCGGCGCGCACGCTGGTGAAGGAAGGGTTCAAGGTGATGGTCTACACGAGCGACGACCCGATCATCGCCGCCGAGCTCGAGGCGATCGGCTGCGTCGCGGTGATGCCGCTCGCTTCCCTGATCGGCTCGGGCATGGGCATCCTGAACCCGTGGAACCTGCAGCTCATCCTCGAGAAGGCGAAGGTCCCGGTGGTCGTCGACGCCGGCGTCGGCACCGCCTCCGACGCGGCGATCGCGATGGAGCTCGGCTGCGACGCCGTGCTGATGAACACCGCGATCGCCA
>CAZIXQ010000400.1:0-2636 GCA_964543155.1 uncultured Enterobacteriaceae bacterium | reverse complement strand
GCCGAAGGGCGCGCTCGTCGCGCACGGCAAGCACCTTGCCGCCACGGCCGGCCTCGTCGACCATTATCCGACGCTCGCTGCCAAGGACCACCGCACTGTCGTCTACCTGCCGATGTCGCATGTCCTCGGTCGCGACGTCGCGATCACGCTGCCGTTGATCTCGCGCCTCGTGCCGCATTTCGGCGAGGACCCGGAAGACCTTACGACCACGCTATTCGAGGTGGCGCCGACGGTGCTGTTCACCGTGCCGCGCTACCTGCAGAAATTCGCCTCGCAGGTGCTGGTCGGCATCTCGGCGACCTCGCCGGTGAAGCGCGCCGCCTACGAAGCGGCCGTGCGCGTCGGGCGTGCGCACGCGAAGCGCCGCTGGGCGGGCACCGCCGGCGGCCCGCTCGCCCTCGCGTACGCGCTCGCGCGCGTGGCGGTGTTCCGCCCGATCCTGAACAAGCTCGGCCTCGACCGGCTCGAGCTCGTGCTCGCCGGCGGCGCGGCGGTACCGCCCGAGACCGCCGCGCTCTGGCACATCTGGGGCGTCAACGTGTGCGAGATCTACGGGCAGACCGAGACCGCTGGCGGAATCATCGCCGGCCAGCGCGGGCCGTTTCCGCATCCGGGCGACGTGGGTACGGTGCCCGACGGGTGGGAGGTCACGCTCGGCCCGGAGAACGAGATCCTGGTGCGCAGCCCCGACCTCTTCGACGGATACTGGCGCGCGACGGCGGCGACCGACGCCGTGCTCGACGCCGACGGCTGGCTGCACACCGGGGACGTGGGGGCGTGGATCGACGGTCGCCTGAAGATCGTCGACCGCGCGCGCGACTTCATCGTCACTTCCGGCGGCAAGACGCTGTCGCCCTCCTACATCGAGAACGTCCTGCGCGCGAGCCCGTACATCGCCGAGGTCGTAGTCTTCGGCCACGCGCGGAAATACGTGACCGCCTTGATCGAGATCGACTATGACACGGTGTCGGACTGGGCGCGCGGGCAGAACGTCCCCTACACCGGCTTCACGAGCCTGGCCCATCATCCGGCGGTCGAGTGGCTGCTCCGGCGCGAGATCGAGCGGGCGAACGCTCAGCTCGCGCGGGTCGAGCAGGTGAAGGCGTTCCGCGTGCTGCCGAAGGCGCTCGATCCGGAGGAGGAAGGCGAGCCGGTCACGCCGACGCGCAAGGTGAAGCGCAAGGCGATGTACGAGCGCTTCCGCGCGCTCGTGGAATCGATGTACGACGACAGCGAGGAGCGCCTGGTCGCCGCCGGCGCCGGCGCGGTCCTGCAGGAATGAACGAGCCACCGGAGGAGGAGGCACCATGAGGAAGCAAATCGTCACGATCGCTCTCGCCGCGGGCTGCGCGGCCGTCCAGCCGGCGATGGCGCAGGACGCCTACGTCGTCGGCCTGTCGGGCGCGCTCACCGGCCCCGCTGCGGCGACCTACGCGCCGGTGATAGAGGCGATGCGCGCGTACGTCGACCACGTGAACGGCAAGGGGGGCGTGAACGGCAGGCCGATCCGCCTGATCATCAGCGACAACCAGGGCGAGCCGTCGAAGGCGGCGGCCGACGCGAAGAAGCTGATCGCCCAGGACAGGGTGATCCTGCTGATCAATTCGAGCCTCTCGTCGACCTATGCGCCGATGATCGCCGAGTCGAAGCGCGCGGGCGTCCCGATCTTCTTCGCCGGCGCGGTGTGCCCGAAGGAGACCTACCCGCCGGCCGACCCGCTGCAGTTCTGCTCCACCGGATTCGGCGCGCAGTACGACAGCCGCTTCGCGCTCGGCTACATCAAGGACAACGCGAAGCAGGCGCCGCGCATCGGCTTCACCGCGATGGCGATCCCGATCTCGCGCGGCGAGATCGACTACGCGGAGGGCCTCGCGAAGCAGATGGGGATGACGCCCGTCGACAAGCAGGTCATCCCACCGCCGACGCCCGACTACACCCCGTTCGCGACCAAGCTGAAGGACGCCAATCCGAACTGGGTGTACTCCTGGGCGCCGTGGGTCACGCAGGTGCGGACGTTCGAGGCGCTGCGCCGGCTGGGCTGGAACGGACAGTACTTCACCTTCGCGCACATCCAGGGCGAGGACGAGCTCGCGCGCATCAAGGACCCGGAGTTCTACCTCATGGGGGCGAACGCGTTCTTCGGCGACGAGCTCCCCGTCCACGCGGAGATCCGGGCGGCCACGCACCGCGCCAACCTGAACTACCCGGTGACGTACCTGACCGAGGGATTCATCGCGGGCCTGGTGCTCGAGGCCGCGCTCAAGGGCACGTCGTGGCCGCCGACGCCGCAGAAGGCCGTCGCGTCGATGAACAATCTGAAGGTCGACACCAAGGGGCTGCGCGGCGGGCCGATCGAGTGGACGAAGGACAACCACTTCCGCACGAAGCAGTACTACCGCGTCTACCGCTGGGACCCGGCGAAGAACGCCGTCGTGCGCGTCAAGGACTGGACCGCCCTGGACGTGAGGCAGTAGGCGCGCGCGCCAGGTAGCGCGCCGACCGCCGCGGCTGCGCGGGTCCGCCCCGCGTGGCCGCGGCGTCCGCAGGCGGAGCCTCGTTGCAGCTACTCGTCAACATCGTCGTCCTCGCGTCGATCTACGCGCTGATCGGCTGCGGCTACGTGCTGATCTACCGCA
>CAZIXQ010000399.1:0-2680 GCA_964543155.1 uncultured Enterobacteriaceae bacterium | reverse complement strand
AGATCATCTGCCCGGTGTCGAGCAGGCGCTGGGAGTCCATGATCATGTGGCCGATCCCGCTCTGCGCGCCCACGAGCTCGGCCACGATCACGTAGGTCCACGCCCAGCCGAGCACGAGCCGCAGCGTCTCGGCGATCTGCGGCGCGGCCCCGGGAAGCATCACGCGCCTGACGATTCCGCCCGCATCCGCGCCGAGCGTGTATGCCGCCTCCACCAGGTCGCGCCGGGTCGAGCCGATGATGAGCGCCACCATCAGGATGACCTGGAACACCGACCCGATGAAGATCACCGCGAGCTTCTGCGCCTCGCCCACGCCCGCCCACAGGATCAGGAGCGGGATGAACGCCGAGGCGGGCAGGTAGCGCGCGAACGAGACGAACGGCTCGAGGAACGCCTCGACCGGCTTGAACGCGCCCATCGCAATGCCGAGCGGCACCGCCACCAGCGCGGCGAGAACGAAGCCGCCGACCACGCGAAAGATCGTGATCCCGACGTCGTGGATGAAGCCGAACTCGGTGAACAGCGTGAGCCCGGTCTTCAGCGTGTAGAGCGGGTCCTTGAGGAACATCCCGTCGATCACGCCGCCGAACGTGACGAGCGCCCAGGCCGCGAGGAACAGCACGAAGAACGCCGCCCCGAGCGCGATCCGCGCGAACGGCGAGACGGGCTTGAGGGGCTCGAACATGAAAAACGCGCCCGGGGCCGCCGGCGGCGGCCGCGCCGGGCGCGCGCTCGCCTACAGGAAGCGCAGATCGATCATCTGCTTCGCCGTCGGCTCCTTCTCGATCACGCGGTTCGATTTGAGGACGCGGATGGCGAACTCCACGAACGCCTGGTGCTCCTTCGCGAAGTAGGCCTTGTTCGCGGCGCGGTCCTGCCAGGTGATGAAGGAGGCCGACTTCGCGAACGCGTCGCCGGGCTGCTTGACCACGCTGCCCATGAGCTCGTAGGCCTTCGCCGGCTCGCGCTTGATCATGTCGAGCGCCTCGAAGAAGCTGTCCACCGTCGCCTGCACCACCTTCGGGTGCTGCTGGATGAAGTCGGTCTTGAACACCAGCACGTCGATGACGACCGGGTAGTCCTTGCTGGTGACCAGGATCTTGCCGGCGTCGGGCTTCGCGCGCACCGTGGAGAGGTAGGGCTCGTAGGTCACCGCGGCATCGTTCTGCCCGGCCACGAAGGACTGCGCGGCCGGCTGCGCGCCCATCGTGTTGCGGATCACGTCGCGGATCGAGAGCCCGTTCTTCTCCAGGATGTACGAGAGCATGAAGTGCTGCACCGTCCCGGGGCCGTCGACCGCGACCGACTTGCCCTTGAGGTCCTGGATGCTGCCGATGTTCCCGCGCACGGCGACCCCGTCGCCGCCGTTCGACTTGTCGATCAGCGCCACCTGGACCGTCGGAATGCCCGCCGAGGTCCAGACGATGTGCTGGTCCACCGTCGTGGCCGCGGCGTTGAGCGCCCCCGCGGCGAGCGCGGCGGAGCGCTGGACCGGCGGGATGAAGCGGATCTCGATGTCCACGCCGTTCTTCTTGAAGATCCCCGCCAGCTCGGCGAGCTTGAGCGGCTGGAACCCGGTCCAGCCGCTCATTCCGAGCACCACCTTCTGGGCCTGTGCGGCGAGGGGCGCGGCGCACGCGACGAGCGCGGCGGCGATGAGCGCAAGCGATTTCTTCATGGACCGACTCCCCGGCTGATCGAGCGGGCATTCTATGTGCCCCGGCCCCGGTCGTGCAACGCAGGGCGCGCCGTTGACGCCGGGCGACGGCTCCCCTAGCCTGCGACCATGCGCGCGTTACGGGTCGACCACGTCGGCAGCCTGCTCCGCCCCGAGTCGCTCAAGCGGACGTTCCTGCGTCACGCCGCCGGCGAGGCGGACGCCGAGACCCTGCGCGCCGCGCAGGACGAGGCGATCGGCGCGGTGATCGCGACGCAGGAGCGCCACGGCCTGCCGGTCGTGACCGACGGGGAGTTCCGGCGCCTGAACTGGCAGGTCAGCTTCTCCGCGGTGGAGGGCTGGGACCTCTGGGCCGGCTCGTGGCGCAATTTCCTCCAGAATCCGGAGAACCGCGCGCCGCACGAGCGCCCGCTGTCCAGGGGCGACGACGCCGTCGTGAGCTTCCGCGCGCCGGCGACGGCGCGCCTGCGGCTCGTGCGCAGCTTCCCGCTCGAGGAGTACCGCTTCGCGCGCAGCGTCGCCACCCGGCCGGTGAAGGTGACGCTCATGGGGCCCGATCGCGTCGCGCAGATGTGCGACCTCGAGCGCTCGCGCGCGCTCTACCCGGATGCCGACGCCTTCCTCGCCGACGTCGTGCGCATCCAGCGGCAGATGGTGGCCGAGCTCGTCGACGAGGGCTGCGACTACGTCCAGCTCGACGAGCCGAGCTACACCGGCTACGTCGACCCGCCCACGCTCGCGCGCATGCGCGCGAGCGGCGAGGACCCGATGCGGCGCCTCGACCGCGCGATCGCGGCCGACAACGCGGTGATCGCCGGGCTCGGCGCGCGCGCCACCTTCGGCGTCCACATCTGCCGCGGCAACCGCGCCAGCATGTGGCATCGCGAGGGCACCTACGACGCGATCGCCGAGCGGCTGTTCACCGGCCTCGCGTTCGACCGGCTGCTGCTCGAATACGACACCGAGCGGGCGGGCGGCTTCGAGCCGCTGCGCTTCGTGCCG
>CAZIXQ010000398.1:0-2689 GCA_964543155.1 uncultured Enterobacteriaceae bacterium | reverse complement strand
CTCGTCGAGCACGACATGGACGCGGTGTTCTCGCTCGCCGACCGCATCTCGGTGCTCGTCTACGGACGGGTCATCGCGACCGGCACGCCGGCGGAGATCCGCGCCAATCCCGACGTGCGCAGCGCCTACCTCGGCGAGGGGGAGCAATGATGCTCGCGGTCGACGGGCTCGAGGCGGCCTACGGGCTGAGCCAGGTGCTCTTCGGCGTCACGCTCCGCGTGGAGGCGGGCGAGGTCGTGACGCTGCTCGGCCGCAACGGCATGGGCAAGACCACGACCGTGCGCTCCATCATGGGAATCATGCGGCCCAAGGCCGGCACGATTCATTTCGCCGGGCAGGCGCTCTCCGGCCTTCCCGCATACCGCGTCGCGCGCGCGGGCCTGGGGCTGGTGCCCGAGGGGCGGCAGATCTTCCCCAACCTGACGGTGCGCGAGAACCTCGTCGCGACCGCGGCGAACCGGGGCGGCAGCACCGATCCGTGGACGCTGGAGAAGGTCTTCGGCCTCTTCCCGCGCCTCCAGGAGCGCCAGGACAACATGGGCAACCAGCTCTCCGGCGGCGAACAGCAGATGCTCGCGGTCGCGCGCGCGCTCATGACCAACCCCCGGCTCCTGATCCTCGACGAGGCGACCGAGGGCCTCGCGCCGCTGATCCGCGCCGACATCTACCGCTCGATCGAGCAGATGAAGGCCGCCGGGCTCTCGATCCTCGTGATCGACAAGGACGTGAAGGCCCTCACGCGCGTGGCCGACCGGCACTACGTGCTTGAGAAGGGCCGCGTCGTGTGGAGCGGCAGCTCGGCCGACCTCGCCGCGAGCGAGGACGTGCAGCACAAGTACCTCGGGGTCTGATAGGACCGCGCGCCTCGCCTGCACCCGATCGGCGCGCCGCCCCCTCACCCGGCCCGCTCCCCCGGATGCGGGGAAGAGGGTGCTAGAACAGATCAAAGTACTCGCGCTGCTCCCACTCCGAGACCTCGAGGTTGAAGCGCGCGAGCTCGGCCTCCTTCAGCCGGCAGTAGTAGTCCACGAACCCCTCGCCCAGTCCCGCGCGCAGCGCGGTGTCCGTGCGCAGGGCCGCGATCGCCTCGCCGAGCGTGCGCGGGAGCAGCGCGCCCTTCGACTCGTAGGGCGTGTCGTCGGGCGGACCCGGATCGAGTCGCCGTGTCAAACCGTCGAGCCCCGACCAGATCTGCGCGGCGAAGTAGAGATACGGGTTCGCCGCCGGCTCGCCGGCGCGGTTCTCGATGCGCGTGCCGGGGTCGCCCGCGCCGCCGATCACGCGCAGCATCGCGCCGCGGTTCTCGCGCCCCCAGATCACGCGGTCGGGCGCGAGCGAGTACGGCCGGTAGCGCTTGTAGCCGTTGATCGTCGGCGTCGAGAACACCGCCGCGCCCGGCGCGTGCGCGAGCAGGCCGGCGAGAAACTGGCGCCCGACCTCCGACAGCGCCGCGCCCGCCTCCGCCGGCACGAAGGCGTTGCTTCCGTCCACGATCCGCTTGAGGGACTGGTGCAGGTGCCAGCCGCTCGACATCGCATTCGGCAGGCGCGGCCGGCACATGAACGTCGCGTGGTAGCCGTGCCGCCGGCAGATCTGCTTCGCGGCCGAGCGGAAGAGCACCATCGCGTCGGCCGAGCCGATCCCCGGCAGCGCGCTCAGGGTGAATTCGATCTGGCTCGGCCCGTACTCCACCTCGATCGAGCGCAGCGGCAGCCCGAGCGCGACGAGGTCGCGCCGCAGGCGCTCGGCGACCGGATCGAGCTGGTCGTAGCGCTGCTCGGTGAGGTACTGGTAGCCCTGCGTGAGCAGCGCAACCTCGGGCGGCGTGCCCGGCTGTCCGGCGTCCTCCGGGCGCGTCTTTGCGTCCACGAGCCTGTAGACGTGAAACTCGATCTCCAGCCCGGCGAAGTACTCGAAACCCTGCGCGGCCAGCCGCTCGAGCGCGGCGCGCGCGAGCGCGCGCGTCCCGAACGGGACCGGCTTCCCGTCGGGGAAGTACGGCTCGCACAGCAGCCACCCGGTCCCCGGCGACCAGGGCAGCATGCGGAAACTCGCCGGATCGGCGACGATCAGCGCGTCGGCGCCGGCGTGCATTTCCGGCATCCCGAACCCGCCGCCGGGGGTGAACACGGGGAAGACCGTCTTGTGCGACGTGTCCTTCGCGAACAGCGTCGTGGTGACGGTGACGCCCTCCTCGAGCGCGCGCGGCAGCTCGGCGGCGGTGATGGTCTTCCCGCGCAGGACGCCGTGCTGGTCGGGGAACGAGAAGCGCACCACCTCGATCCCGCGCTGCTGCGCGTCCTGCGCGAGCTCGCGCGCCGCCGCGCGCTGCGCGTCGGTCCAGAGGCCGTGGCGCTCGACGAACCCCATCGACGCCTCAGGCGGTCTCGGTGGGAAGGAGCGGGTCGGGCATCGCCGCCGCCCAGGTCGAATCGGCGCGCCGCGCTCGGTCGTACTCGCGCCAGCAGGCCTGCCATTCGCGCGTCGGTCCCATGCCGTCGATCGTGACCGGGCCGCGCACGCGCTCGGCTTCGCCCGCCGCGAGCGCCATCAGCGGCCGCTCGCCTCCCGCCACGCGCTCGATCTCCTTCAGCAGCAGCCGCCGGTAGGCGACGATGATCCGGTCCGAGGTGCCGAGGTACTCCCGCGTCCGGTCGTGGATGCGTCCCTGCGACTCGCACGCCCACTG
>CAZIXQ010000397.1:0-2705 GCA_964543155.1 uncultured Enterobacteriaceae bacterium | reverse complement strand
GTGCGCTTGCGCAGCTTCGCCCACACCATCAGCGACCTGTAGCCCTTGAAGAGCGGGCTGTCGGTCTCCAGCACCGAGGGCCGGCGGATGCCGTCGCCGAAGTCCTTGATCTCGGAGTAGCGCAGCGTCTTGACGAGCAATCCGCTCGCGGCGTACGCCTCGATGGTGAGCGGCAGGAGGAGCTTCCTGTCCACCTGCATCGTCAGCCGGTCGTAGGCGACCGACCCGGACTTCGCCTTGAGTCGCAGCACGTAGCTCTCCGGCTTCTCCTCGAGGCCCTCGACGCTGTACTCCTCGCTGAAGTCGAGCGCGAGGATGTCCGCGTTGTTGAACACGCCGCCGATCACCGACTGGAGGCTCGTGATGCGGATCGGCTTCCCGACGTTCGGGATGAAGAGCCACATGTTCTCGCCGAGGCGCAGCGTCGCCCGGTCGCGCTCGCTCGGCGGGTCGAGGAAGAGCGCCACCATCCTGTCGCGGCCCTTCTTCACCGTGTACAGCACGTACTCCTTTTTCGCGCCGCTCGGCTCGATGTTGACGAGCTTGCGGAAGTTCTCGTAGGACTCGGGCTCCATGTTGCGGTCGACCTTGCGCAGGAGCTCGTTGCCGTCGATCGCCGCCGCCGCGGCGCTGAGCGACAGCAGCAGAAACCCGATCGTGAGTCGCATCGTGATTCCCTAGACGTGGCGCAGGGCCTGGATCGGATCCATGCGCGAGGCTTTCCAGGCGGGCTGCAGCGTCGCGAGCACGCCGATCGCGACGACCATCGCCGCGACGGCGGCGACGTCCAGCACGCGCAGCCGGGCGACGAGCAGGATCGCGCTCTGCTGGCCGAACGAGTAGGTGATGCCGGCCGCGTTCAGGGCGTACACGGCCGCGACGCTGATGAGCACGCCGGCGATCGTCGCGCCGAGCGCGAGGACCAGGCCTTCGCTGAGAAACAGCGAGAGGATGCGACCCGGCGGCGTGCCGATCGCGGCGATGGTGCCGATCTCGCGGACGCGCTCGTAGACCGCCATCACCATGACGTTCATCACGCTCACCAGCACGATCGCGACCAGCACGATCTTGATGAAGAGGGTCATGAGGTCGATCATCCTGGCGATGTTCGCGAACGGCGAGAGCTGCTCCCAGCTGTGCACTTCGAGCGCCGGCCGGCCCTGCGGGTTGCGCAGGTCCGCGAACGCGCTCTGGAGTCGCGCGATCACCGGGTCGACCTGCGAGAGGTCGCGAACCCGGACCGCGATCTCGCTCACTTCCGGCGTAGTGATCCGGAGCAGCTCGCGCGCGTCGTCGATGTGGACGTAGCCATCGCGCCCGCCGGGCCCGGTGGCGCTCTCGAGCGTGCCGCGCACGACGAGCGTCTTGCCGTTCACCGAGCCCTCGCGGTTCGTCGCGACCAGCACCACCGTGTCGCCGGGCTTGACCTTGAGCCCGGCCGCGAGCAGGGTCGGCACGAGGATCTGCCCGCGCTCGAGCAACGGGCCCGCCTTGATGGCATTCCGGACACGGTCCGCGAGCAACGGCTCGGTTGCCGTTTCGCGTTCGGGATCCACGCCGTTCACGCGGATGCTCGTGGTCTCCATGAAATTGCTGAACATCGCCGCGAACTTGATCCTGGGCGAGGATGCCTGGACCTCGGGCATGCCCTTCAGCGCGTCCTCGACCTTCGCCGCCATTCCCGGCGCCATGTTGAGGTTGAGCGGCAGCGTGTCGATGGAGGCGACGTAGCCGCGCCGGTGGACCTGCAGATGGCCGAGGAAGGAGTCGGTGATCTGCCCGACCATGAGCGACTTGAACGAGCCCGTCACCGCGACGAAGAGGAGCACGGCGACGACGCCGATCACGATCAGCGCGCCGGTGAGCCCGGTGCGCCGGCCGTAGCGCGTGAGGTTGCGGACCGCGAGCCGGACGACCTTAAGCATGAGCGGCCGCCATTCCGGCGTTCTGGGTGAGCCGACCGTCCTCGAGGGTGAAGATCCGCTCGGCCTCGTTCATGATCTTCGGGTCGTGGGTCGAGAAGATGAAGGTGGTGCCGAGCTCGTCGCGCATCTTCCTCATCAGCGCGAGGACGTTGTAGGCGGTGTCGTGATCGAGGTTGGCGGTCGGCTCGTCGGCGAGCACGAGCTTGGCGTTCGCGACCAGCGCCCGCGCCACCGCGACCCGCTGCTTCTGCCCACCCGAGAGCTGATCGGGGCGCTTGTTCGCCTGGTCGGCCATGCCGACGGCGGCGAGGAGCTTGAGCACCTGCTCGCGACGCGTCGCGGCGGGCCACTCCTGCACCATGAGCAGCGGGTACTCGATGTTCTCGTACGCGCTCAGGACCGGAATCAGATTGAAGTCCTGGAAGATGAACCCGAGGTGCTCGCCGCGGAAGGCGGCGGCGCGGCGTCGGTCGAGCGCGGCGACGTCCACGCCGAGCACCTCGAGCCGGCCTGCGGTAGGTCGGTCGAGCCCCGCGATCATGTTGAGCAGGGTGGTCTTGCCGCTGCCGGACGGGCCGACGAAAGCCACGAAGGCGCCGGCCTCGATCGCGAAGTCCATCCTGCGCACGGCGTGCACGGCGACCGTGCCGGCCTGATAGGTCTTCTCGAGCTGGGTAGCCTGCACGACCGGCATCGGGGAAGCGTCGGCGCTGGAGGTCAGCGGAGTGTCCGCGAAGCGTCGCGTCGCGGTTTGACGAGGATCAAGCGGCGGGCCGCGCG
>CAZIXQ010000396.1:0-2723 GCA_964543155.1 uncultured Enterobacteriaceae bacterium | reverse complement strand
AGCATCCGAAGCGACGGGCGGGGAGGCGTCGTCGATGAAGAGACCGATCGTGGTCGCAGGCGCACGGCGCCCGTGCCGCACCTTGCGCTGCGCGCCGTTCGTCGTCGTGCTCGCGATCGTCCTCGCAGGCTGCGCGAGCCGCGGCGACATCGTCGCGGCGATCGACGAGATCAACCGTGAGTTCCGGGGCGAGTACGAGCGCATCCTTGCTGCGCAGGGAACGCGACGCTTCGCCGCCGGGCGCGACCAGGCGTTCGACGCAACCCGCGCCGCGATGCTCAAGTTCGGCATGAAGTTTACCGACGAGGATCGTGCGCTCGGCTACCTGAGCGTGCGCGGCGCGGCGCCGCGGCCGCTCGACCTCCAGGAATGGCGCGCTGCCGAGGCGGCCGACCTGCCGAAGGCGCGCGAGATCATCCGCAAGCATCTGGGGCTGGTCCTGTCCTCGCTCTTCACCTTCGAGCCGGAAGGGCTCGACATCGTGATGAACGTGACCATCATCGACGCGCGCCCGGGTTCGGAGATCTCGCTCACGATGCGGATGCGCGAGACCGCGCCGCCGAAGTCCGACCTCCCGCGTCGCGAGTACCCGCCGCCCACGGCGGTGCGCATGGGGCTGGAGAAGATCTGGCGCGAGCTCGGGCAGACGCTGCCCGCGGCCTCGCCGCGCTAGCCAGGGATGCTCCACTCGCATCGTTCGGTGTCAGCGCGCCCCTTCTTTAGATCTAACCGGTGCGCCCAGAGGGCCGTCCGCACTTCGACGACTGCGCTTGACGACAGGCGGTTGTCCCTCAAATCGCTCTCGGTGCGTTGCACCAGATCGCCGACGTACCAGACGTTTGCCGCCTTCAGCAGGTCCAAAGTCGGCGCGGTGATCCTCAGATCGTCTATCGGACGAACAAAGATCGGGGCGTTCGGGGGCGGCGATGAAATCACGTCG
This sequence comes from uncultured Enterobacteriaceae bacterium, assembly GCA_964543155.1. Lineage (GTDB taxonomy): Bacteria > Pseudomonadota > Gammaproteobacteria > Burkholderiales > SG8-39 > JAGVSZ01. Next base: position 1,783 of record CAZIXQ010000396.1, on the reverse strand, counting down.
TACCGCGCTCGGGTGAATTCGATTACCCGGGAACCGTAGGCCGGCCTATCGCTGCGGTAGGCCCGCCTGTATCGGCGGGTGCAGCCCATCGAAACGGCTGGGGTCGAGCCGCGGGTCGGGCAGCTCCCTCACCGCTGGAACCCTTTGAGGAGCTGGATCATGTCCTCCAGCGTCAGCCACACCGGCTCCGAGGACGGATCGTACTCAGGGGTTGTCGCGGGAGTAGCAGGGGTTCCCGGGGGAAGCACGACGAATCTCCCGGGGATGAAGACCACGTCCCTGAACGTCTGCGTCTCGATCTGAATTGCTCCGAAGCCGTTGTGCATCACCGTGTTGCGTTCGAGCTTGCGACCGCAGCGCGAATCAAGGTCGGACTTGGCGCGAGCACTCCAGGAATTGGTGCTCACGATGGGTTCAAAGGTCCGACCTGGGCGGGTGAGGAAGAGAAGGTACCGGGACCCCATCCTGAAGCCGTAGTAGTTCCCGAACTCGATGGTGGCTCCCTTGCGAGCACCCTTGAATGCTTCCTCGACGAGCGCCGAGTACTTGGCGCCACAGGCCTCCTTCCCCGTGCCGATGAGTTCACCCCCGGTGACTTGGGCCACCACAACGAGATCCGCATGCTGGAACATGTCCGCCAGCGAGACGGGCGCCGGAACGGTCGCACCCACTGAAGTGCTCATTGCGCACGATACGACCAACACGGCTCCAAGGATGCGTGTCATCTGCTTCCTACCCCGCGCCCTTCAGGCTCGCGTACACCGCCTGCGTCTCCGCCGCCGGCATCGTCTTCAGCCGCGTCGCGAGCACCGTGCGCAGCCGCTCGTAGGTCTCTTTCGCGTGCAGCGTCTCGCCGCTGCGCTGGTAGCACAGCATGAGGTGGCGGTAGAGCGCCTCGCACAGGGGATCGGCCTCGATCGCGCGCAGGTAGGCGTCAGCCGCCGCGTCGGTCGCGCCGGCTTCCTCCCAGCGGCTGGCCGCGCGCGTGAGCGAGCGCAGCAGCCGAGCGCGGATCTGGTCGCGGCAGGCGATGTAGTCCGACTGCTCCGATTCGTCGGGCAGGATCGGTCCGCCGTATAGCGCGAGCACCTCGTCGGCGAGGTCGTGCGGCGGGGTCCCCGCCGCGGGCGTGCGCAGCGTCGCGTCGAGCGCGTCGAACGCGTCGTCGAGCGCCCAGGTGTCCACCCAGCACAGCGCCCCGTTCAGGCTGAGGCGTGCGTCGCGCAGGATCAGCGCTTCCTCGTCCTCGAGCAGCCGCCGCAGCCGGTGCAGCGTCGCGGTGAACGACTTGTGCGCGTAGTCGGCCTCCACGTGCGGCCACAGGGCGTCGCCGAGCTGGTCGGCGCGCACGTTGCGGCCACCGCGCGCGACGAGCACTTTGAGCAGCTCCATCGGCCGGCCGGGGCCCTTGCCCGACAGCTCGACCGCCGTCGCCCCTTCGCGCTCGAGGCGAAAGCCGCCGAGCGTGTGGATGCGGAACGGCCACGGCCAGCCGCGTACCCGCAGCGGCGCGCTGCGCGGCACCAGGCGGTGCGTGCGTATGAGCCCGCGGGCGAACTCGGGCTCGATGTCCGCGCGCAGCGCCGTCGCGCAGAGATCGGCGACCAGTTCGGGGCGCCAGCCGGGCCAGAAGTGCATCCCGTGCTCGCGTCCGAGCGAGAAGGCGGCGCGCAGGCTCGCCTGCACCGCCTCGGCATCTTTCGCCTCGAGCGCCGCGCCGGCCGCCGCGACGCCGGCGGCGAATCGCAGCTGCGGGCTCGCGAGCCGCTCGGCGAGCGCGTCT
>CAZIXQ010000395.1:0-2780 GCA_964543155.1 uncultured Enterobacteriaceae bacterium | reverse complement strand
CCTCGGCGCGCCGCTGGTGACGCTGCCGGGCGAGCTCTTCCGCAGCCGCATGACCGCGGGCATGTACCGGCAGGCTGGCGTCACCGACTGTATCGCCCGCTCGCCCGAGCACTACGTCGAGCTCGCGCTCGCATTTGCCGCCGACCCGGGACGGCGCGCCGCATTCCGGTCGCGGATCGTCGCGGCGCACCCGACCCTGTTCGCGACCCGGGGAGCGGTGAAGATCCTCGAGGACTGGATCGCCGAGGCGGGCGAGGCCGCCCGGTGAGCGCGGGGTCCCGGATCGTGGCACGCAGGAACCCCATCACGCGCCGCGGGCGGGCGAATTCGCTGACGGTCACGCCGACGGCTATGATTCACGGATGCTGAAGAGCCTCCTCCGGAACGTGTTCGCCGCGCGCCCCGACCCGGCCGCGCGCCCTCAGCCCGCGGCCGATCACGGGCCGGCGCTCGAGGGCCGATTCGAGGCGGCGGCCGAAGCGTGGCGCGCCGGCCGCTCCGGCGAGGCCGCTGCCGCCTGCTGGGCGCTGCTCGAGGACGCGCCGAACTACTGGCCCGCGCACAACCTGCTCGCGACGATCGAGCTGCCGGGCGAGAACTATTTCCGCATGCTCGAGCGCATGCACGCCCACCTGAGGCCGCGCACATACCTGGAAATCGGGGTCTCGCGCGGCGAGTCGATCCGCCTCGTAGGCGCCGCCACGCGCGCGATCGGCGTGGACCCCGAGCCGGCCGTGGCGTACGCGCTCGGCCCGAACGTCAGCATCGTGGCCGAGACGAGCGACGCCTTTTTCGCCGGGCACGACGTCCGCGCCGAGCTCGGCGGGCTGCCGGTCGATCTTGCCTTCATCGACGGCATGCATCACTTCGAGTTCGCGCTGCGCGACTTCGTCAACATCGAGGCGCTGTGCGAACCCGGCTCGACGATCGTGATCCACGACGTCTATCCGCTCGACCGCCGCACTGCGGCGCGCGAGCGCGTCACCGAGTTCTGGAGCGGGGACATCTGGCGCCTGGTGCTGCTGCTGCGCCGGCACCGGCCCGACCTGATGGTGCGCACGATCGGAACCGCGCCCACCGGGCTCGCCCTCGTGCGCAACCTCGATCCCGGCTCGACGCTCCTGCGCGACCGGCTCGACGCCCTGGTCGAAGAGGGGCTCGCCCTCGAGTACGGCGTCCTCGACGGGCGCAAGGCGGAGGCGCTGGCGCTCGTCCCGAACGACTGGGCGCAGGTGCGCGCGCTCCTCGACGCCCCGCCGACTTCGGCGCGGTAGCGAGCGACCGCTTGCGCGTGCTCAACGTCGGCGGCAGCACCAAGACCATCCCGATCCCGCCGCACTACGCCGGCTGGGACCATCTCCTGCTCGACATCGACCCGCGGCGCGGCGCCGACGTGGTGTGCGACGCGCGCGCGCTCGGCACGCTCGCCCCGGGCCAGTTCGACGCGGTCTACTGCTCGCACAACCTCGAGCACTACTACCGGCACGACGTGCCGAAGGTCCTCGCCGGCTTCCTCCACGTGCTGAAGGCGGAGGGCTTCGCCGAGATCCGCGTGCCGGACATGCCGGCCGTGTTCCGCAGGATGCTCGACGACGGGCTGGACCTCGGCGACGTGCTGTACGAGGCGCCGAGCGGCCCGATCCAGGTGATCGACGTCATCTACGGCTGGAGCCCCGAGATCGAGCGCAGCGGCAATGACTTCTTCGCGCACAAGACCGGTTTCAGCCACAGGTCGCTCGGCGAAGCGCTGCTCGCGGCCGGCTTCGCCGACGTGTGGAACGCGGGGCCGTACGGGCCCTACGAGCTGCGCGCGCTCGCCTTCAAGACCCCGCCGTCGCCCGCGCAGCGCCGGCTGCTCGGCCTGCCGCTCGACGACGCGCCCGCCTGACGCGGCCGCGCAAGCCCTTCAGACCCCGAGCACCTGCGCCCAGCGCGCGCCGACCGCCGCGGGCGAGAAGCGCGCGGCGACGTACGTCTGGCCCTGCGCGACGCGGGCCGCCGACTCTTCCGGGTGCGCGAGCGCCCAGCGCAGGCCCTCGGTGAGCGATTCGCCGACCCACGCGTAGTCCGCGAGCTCGAGATACGAGGGGATCGGCGCGGCGAGCGCGAGCCGACCGGCGCGGATCGTCTCCACGAGGCGGTTGTGCGATTTCACGCGACCCCACGGCGTGGCGTGGGCCTGCGGCAGGAGCACGAAGTCGCAGCGCGCGATCGCTGCGGCGGCGGCCTGCGGCGACCAGGCAGTGAACGAAGCCGACCAGCGCGGGTTCGCTGCGGCGACGGCGGCCGCGATCGCGGCTGCGGCCGCGCGCGAGCGCTCGCCCGCGACCAGCTCGATGCGGCCGCCGGTGTCGGCCATCCCGCGCGCGAGCTCGCTCAGGGAATCGCGCAGGTCGTCGGCGTTCGGCGGACCCAGGGTCCCGAACCAGCACAGCGCCGGCGGGTCCCCGGCCCGCGTGCGCACCGGCTGCGCCGCGGCCGACTCGTAGGGGTCCTCGATGACCTCGATGCCGCGCGCCGAGAGCGGCGCGAGCGCGTCGCGCAGCGCCGCGCACGGCACGGTGAGCGTGCAGAGCTCGGCGAGCCGGCGCTGGTAGGTCGCGAGGAAGGGGGCGCGCAGGGGCGCGGCGAGGGCCGCGTAGTCGTCCGAGAGATCGGCAAACACCGGCGCCGGGCAGCCGCCGGCGGCGATCGCGTCCAGGATCGCGGTCAGCTCCGGCGCCATCGCCGCGATCGCGCCGGCCGGGAGCTTCGCGATCACCACGGCGCGCGGCGTGCCA
>CAZIXQ010000394.1:0-2786 GCA_964543155.1 uncultured Enterobacteriaceae bacterium | reverse complement strand
GACGGTGGACTGCTGCTACCCGGTGAAGTGCATGTCGGGCCACTACGGCGAGCTGCTCGCGCGCACCAAGCGCAAGATCGACGTCCTCCTCTCGCCCATGATCTATTCGCTGCCGTCGTGCCTGAACGGGCAGGTGATGGCGTCGATCGCCTGCCCGCGCGTGATGGCGGCGCCGGAGAGCATCAAGGCCGGCTTCGTCAAGGAGCGCGACGCGTTCGCCGAGGCGGGCGTGCGCTACGTCGCGCCGCTCGTGTCGCTCGGCGACCCGCCGGTGGTGCCGAAGCAGCTCTACGGCGCGCTGAAGGATGCGATCCCCGGCCTCACGCTCGCGGAGACGAGGCGCGCGGTGGACGCGGGCTTCCGCGCGCTCGAGGCGTACGACCGGCGCCTGCGCGCGAAGGGGCGCGAGATCCTCGAGTGGTGCGCACGGGAAGGCAAGCCGTGCATCCTGGTGCTCGCACGGCCGTACCACATGGACCCGGGTATCGGGCACGAGATCGAGGTGGACCTGCAGGCCCACGGCTACCCGGTGCTGTGGACGCAGTACCTGCCGACCGACGACGATCTGCTCGCGTGGATGTTCGGCCCGGACCTCCGCGACGGCCACATCCGCTCGGCGTTCGACATCCGCGACGTGTGGCCGTCGTCGTACAGCGCGAACACGAACGAGATCCTGTGGGGCGCGAAGTACGCCGCGCGCATGCCGTGGATCGCGTGCGTCGTGCGCCTGTCGAGCTACGAGTGCGGCATGGACCAGCCGACCTACACGCCGGTGCAGGCGATCGTGGAGCGCTCGGGGACGTTGTTCTTCTCGTTCCAGGACCTGGACTCGACCAAGCCGGCGGGGTCGGTGAAGATCCGCGTCGAGACGATCGCGCACTACCTCGCGAAGCACGCGGCGGCCATCGTCGAGAAGAAGAAGGCGGCGAGCCCGGCGGGATGCCCGATCGCTGGCCCCGAAATGAACCGGCCGTGACAGGAGCGACGATGTCTGCAAGAAGCAGTCCCACTCGGGGGTTCACGGGCGCAATACACGCTCTTGTCGTTGGCGTTGGAATCTCGCTTGTCGCAGGCAATGCCGCGGCGTGCAGTTGCCGCGAGAAGTCCCGGGAGGTCTTGTTCCGCTCGGCCGAGGCGGTGTTCTTCGCGCGCGTGACCGAGACGCGGCTCGTGGACACTCACGTGGAGGCGCGGTTCGAGGTCATCGAATCGTTCAAGCAAGGCCGCAGGAAGATCGATACGGTGATCGATCCCGTGTGCGCAATCGGGAACTGCAGCATCTGTCTCATCGCCGGCCACGATTACATCTTTTTCGTCAACGATCGTGGCTACGTCGGGATGTGCACGGGGTCATCCGGCGTGAATCAGAACTCGAGGGAATTTCCGAAGGTTCTTGACGAGCTGCGGGGTTACGGCGCGCGCCGGTAGCTGCGGCGGGCGCCTACAACAGACTCGCTTGATCCCCGCGCCTGATGTCTCGCACCCGTCACACCCTGCCGCCGCGCGTCTACGCCGAACGCGTGGGCGAGTTCGAGGTCGCGCGGGTCATCGAGCGCCGGCCGCGCCCGGGAGACATCCACCCGGTGCCAAAGGAGTTGGTTGAAGCACTGCTGCTGCTCGTTCCGCTCGAGTACGTGGTCGGGCTGCGGCGCGTCGAGCTGCGGGCCCGCGAAGGCGCCGTCGGCCAGCCGTACGCGGCGTACTGGCCTGACGAGCGCACGATCGTCGTCTACTCGGTGCCGCGGACGTGGGAACCCGGGCACCTGGCCGACTACGAGCGCCGGTCGATGCGCCGGTACGGCGCGACCGTCGCCCAGACGCAAAGAGGCTGGCAGGTCTACTGGAACGAGAGCTCCGAGCTCGATCTCTGGTTCGCATACATCGTGCTGTTCCACGAGCTTGGTCATCACTTCGACAGGCAGTACAGGAGGCGCCGGGGCGGGGTGCGCGGGCGGCCCGCTCAGGAATCCTCCGCCGATCAGATTTCGCGCCGGGTCTTCCGCGGGCTCTGGCGCGAGATCGATCGCCGCAAGAAGGCGCGCGCGTCGCATGCCTGAGCCCGCGACCGCGCGCCCCGCGCGCGCAGACCTGAGGCGCCGGGCGCGCGTCGTGGTCGCGGTTGCGCTGATCCCGGCCGCCGCGTCTTTCACCGGCGGCTGCGCGACGTTCAAGGCGGGCACCGATCCGAAGGACCGGGTCGTCATCGTTCCGGCGCGCGAATTGCCCGCGGACACGATCGACCCGGAGGCGCCGTTCACCGTCGTCGCCACGCAGTTGACGCGCGACGGCGAGGACGGCGTGCTCGAGCAGCGGCACCTTCAGAGCTACCGGACCGCCGCCGGCGAGATCGCGAAGGGCCTCCTCGGCGCCGCGGTGATCGGGTCGAGCATCGCCACCGGGAAGCCGCCGCCGCCGGGAAGCGAGCAGTTCGTGGCGAGCCTGTTCGTCCTCCCCTTGACCGCACAACTCCCGCGGTGGGTCCGGGAGCGGGGCGTGCAGCTCCGACAGGTCTTTCTCGACTATCCGCTTGCCGACGAGATCCGGTCTCAGCTGGCAGTGCGCGCGCCGGGACCGGATGCCCGACCATGGCCGGACGCGCCACAGGTGCGGCTCGACGTTCTCGACATCGGGCTGATGGCCGCGGATCTGGAGGAATCGAGACCCGATACGTGCGTTGCCGCGAGCGCAATGCTGTCGGTATCGGCCGGCCATCGCATCGTGTTCGAAGATGTGATCGTCCTCGAGCCGTTCCTCCGCAGCGCCGACGCGGGCACGCCGGTCTGTAT
>CAZIXQ010000393.1:0-2807 GCA_964543155.1 uncultured Enterobacteriaceae bacterium | reverse complement strand
TGGCGAGCGGTCCACCGAGGACGTTGCGGGCGCCGCCGCCGGGGGTGTCGCGGGGCATGGGAGCCGGGGTCGAGTGGCCGGAGCCGGGAGGTTACCGCAGCCGCACGGCGGTCAGTGGCGGTCCTTCCGGTGGGGCTCGTCGTGCCATTCGGCCTCGACCTTGCCCTCGGCGGTCTCGACGCGCACGCGCGAGGGCCGGTTCGCCTCGGCCCAGCTCCTGGCGTAGGTGATCGCGACCGTCCTGTCCGAGAAGAAGTGGCTCTGCGTCCCGCCCTTGCAGGCGACCGCCCAGCCGAACACCGGACCCGGGTAGACGACGAACAGCGGAATCTCGCGCATCGCTTCTTTCGTCGGTCCGCTGCCCGGACCGCCTTCCGGGCGCGGCGGCCTCGAGTGCACCTTGCCGCAGCCGCCGCGGCAATGCGCCTCGCACACGCGTGCGTGCGTGAAGTTCTGCCCCTCGGCAAGCGGGCGATCGCGCGTCGGGGCACCGACGCACCACAGGTGTCGAATCCGCTTAGAGCCGGCCGAGCGCGACGTCGCCGACGAACGGGTTCGTGCGCCGTTCGGCGCCGAACGTCGAGACCGGTCCGTGGCCGGGGATGAAGGTGACCTCGTCGCCGAGGGGCCACAGCTGGGTCGTGATCGAGCGCACCAGCGTCTCGAAGTTGCCGCGCGGGAAGTCGGTCCGGCCGATCGAGCCCTGGAACAGGACGTCGCCCACGAACGCGAGGCGCTCGCCCGGGTGGAAGAACACGACGTGCCCGGGCGTGTGTCCCGGGCAGTGGCGGACCGCCATCTCCACCGCCCCGAAGCCGACCGTGTCGCCCCCTTCGAGCCAGCGGTCGGGCGTGAACGACTCGAGCGGCGGAAAGCCGAACATCCGCCCCTGCGAGGGCAGCTGGTCGATCCAGAAGCGGTCTTCGACCTGCGGACCCTCGACCGGCACGCCGAGGCGCGCTTTCAGCTCGGCGGTGCCGCCGCAATGGTCGATGTGGCCGTGCGTGAGCAGGATCTTCTCCAGCGTCACGCGCTGCTTCTCGATCTGCGCGAGCAGCGTGTCGATGTCGCCGCCGGGGTCGATGAGCGCCGCCTTGCCCGTTGCCTCACAGATCGCGAGAGAGCAGTTCTGCTGGAACGGCGTGACCGGGACGATGACCACGCGCAGCGTCACGCGCGCATCCCCGGGAGCGCGCGCGCGAGGCGCTCCACGCCCTCTGCGAGCCGCGCCTCGGACGACGCGAAGCACCAGCGCACGAAGCCCTCGCCCTCCGGGCCGAACGCGACGCCCGGCGCGAGCCCGAGCTTCGCCTCGCGCGCGAGGCGCTTGCAGAGCGCGAGGCTGTCGGTCATGCCGTCGATGCGGAAGAACGCGTACATCGCCCCGGGCGGCAGCGCGATCTCGATCCCCGGCAGGCCCGCGAGGCGGGAAACGAGGAAGTCGCGCGCGCCGTGCAGGCGCGCGCGGAACCGCGCGACGACCGGCTCGCCCTGCGTCACGGCGGCGAGGCCCGCGCGCTGGACGAAGCCCGGCGCGCACGACGTGTTGTACTCGATCAGCGTCCCGAGGTCGGCGACGAGCGGCTCGGGCGCAACGAGCCACCCCAGGCGCCATCCGGTCATGAGCCAGGACTTCGAGAAGGTGTTCGTGCTCACCACGAGGTCATCGGGCGCGGCGAGGTCGAGGAACGACGGCGCCGCGTCGCCGTCGAAGACCAGGCGCTCGTAGGCGTCGTCGGCGACGATCCAGATGCCGTGCCGGCGGCAGTGCTCGAGCACCGCGCGCTGCGACTCGCGGTCGATGGTCCAGCCGGTCGGGTTGTTGGGGGAGTTGATGTAGACCGCGCGCGTCCCCGGGGTCAGGGCCGCGAGGAGGCGGTCGAGGTCCAGCGTCCAGCCGTGCGCGCCGAAGTCGAGGCGCACGCACTCGACCGCGGCGCGGAGGATCTTCGGGATCTCGACGAGGTTCGGCCAGAGCGGCGTGACCGCGACGACGCGATCGCCCGGGCCGACCAGCGCCTGCGTGGCCAGCATGAGCGCGGACATGCCGGAGTTCGTCACCGCGATCCGGCTCGCGTCGACCGGGCGATGCAGCCGCGACGCGTATGCCGCGAGCGCTGTGCGCAGGGGCGCGAGGCCGAGGTTGTGCGTGTAGAACGTGTCGCCCGCGTCCAGCGCCTCGATCGCCGCGGCGCGGATGAACTCGGGCGTGACCTCGTCGGGCTCGCCGAACCAGAACGGCAGCACGGACGCGTCGCCCATGGCGGCGTTCGCCACCGCGCGGATCTTCGAGGCGCGGAGCGCGCGGACGGCGGGGCGGGCGAGGGGGTCTGCGGCGGGCACGGCGGCGGGCGGACGGGACGAGGCCGCGATTCTCGCACGGCCCACCGCGGCGCTGCGGCCCGCGCGGTCAGTGCCGGACGATCCGGGTGCCGGTCTCGCCCGCGAGGGCGCGGCCGAGGTTCTGCGGATTCGTGACCAGGCCCTCGCCGCCGCCGCCCTCGAGGAACTCGATGAGCGCGCGGATCTTCGGCCCCATGCTGCCGGGATCGAAATGGCCCTCGCCGTGGAGGCGGCGCGCGTCTGCCAGCGTGATGCGATCGAGCCAGCGCTGCCGGGGAGTATTGAAATGGATCGCCACCTTCTCGACGCCGGTCGACACGAGCAGCAGATCGGCGCCGAGGTCGCGCGCGAGCAGGCTCGAGGCGAGATCCTTGTCGATCACCGCCTCGACGCCCACGAGATCGCCGCGCTCGTCCTCGATCACCGGGATGCCGCCGCCGCCGCACGCGATGACGAGATAGCCG
>CAZIXQ010000392.1:1937-2815 GCA_964543155.1 uncultured Enterobacteriaceae bacterium | reverse complement strand
CTCTCCGCCCGCGACGCCCAGGCGCTCTTCGAGCGCGTCGCCGGGAACATCGAGCAGGTCATGCGCGGCCAGCACGAGACGGTGCGCCGCCTGCTCGCCGCCTTCGCGGCCGGCGGGCACGTGCTGCTCGAAGACGTGCCCGGCACCGGGAAGACGACGCTCGCGAAGGCGCTCGCCGCGTCGATCGGGGCCCAGTTCACGCGCGTGCAGTTCACGCCCGACCTGCTGCCCTCGGACATCCTCGGCGTGTCGGTCTACAACCAGAAGGACCAGTCCTTCGAGTTCCGCCCGGGCCCGGTCTTCACGAACATCCTGCTCGCCGACGAGATCAACCGCGCCTCGCCGCGCACGCAGTCGGCGCTGCTCGAGGTGATGGCCGAACAGCAGGTGTCGGTCGAGGGGCGCACGCGGCCGGTGGACGAGCTCTTCTTCGTCATCGCGACGCAGAACCCGGTCGAGTTCCGCGGCACCTATCCCTTGCCCGAGGCGCAGATGGACCGCTTCGCGATGTGCCTCTCGCTCGGCTACCTCGACGCCGACACCGAGGTCGCGGTGCTCGCCGCGCAGGATCTCGCGCACCCGCTCGCCGCGATCGAGGCGGTGGCCTCGCGCGAAGAGGTGCTCGCGCTGAAGCACCGCGCGCGCCGGGTGCGCATCGCCGAGGAGCTGCGCCACTACATCGTCGAGCTCGTCCGGCGCACGCGCGCCGCGCCGCAGGTCGCGCTCGGCTGCGGCCCGCGCGGGGAGCCCGTCTACGTCCTGGAGGGCGCGGTCTTCATCGCCGGCGCCGCCGTGCAGTGGCTGCGCGACGGTCTCAAGCTCCTGACTCGCGCCTCCGACTCCGAGAGGATGGCCGCTTCGATTCAAGACAACGCGGG
>CAZIXQ010000392.1:0-1927 GCA_964543155.1 uncultured Enterobacteriaceae bacterium | reverse complement strand
GCTTCGCTCGCACTCGAGCACGCCGCGAAAGCGCTCGCGCTCTTCGACGGGCGCGAGTTCGTGCTGCCCGACCACATCCAGGCGCTTGCGGTGCCGGTGCTCGCGCACCGCATGGTGCTCGATCCGCAGGCGCGGTTCGCCGGGGCGAGCGGCGCCACCCTCGTCGCCGACATCGTCCGCGAGGTGCGGGTCCCGGCGTGAGGCGGGTCCTCTACCTCGCGCTGCGGGCGCTGAGCACGCTCCAGCACGCCCTGCGCGAGCGGCTCACCCCGGCCGGCTGGCTCGTCCTCGGCGCGGCCGCGGCCGCGGCGATCGTCGGCGTCGACACGACGCAGGCGATGAGCTACCAGGCCTTCACCTTCCTCGCCGCGCTGCTTGCCGTGGCGCTGCTCGCGGCGCCGTTCTTCCGCGCGCGGGTCGCCGTGCGGCGCGCGCTGCCGCGCTACGCGACCGCCGGCGAGCGGCTGGAGTACCCGGTGACGGTCGAGAACCTCGGCCCGCGCCCGCTCGTCGGCGTGACCGCGGTCGAGGCGCTGCGCGATCCGCGGCCCGCCTTCGAGGCCTGGCGCGACGCCCGCGAGCCGGGCGAAGCGCGCCGGAACGCGTTCGACCGCCACGCGGGCTACTACCGCTGGCGCTGGCTCATCGAGCGGCGGACGCCGCGTGCGCCCTCCGAGGTCGCGTTGCCGGCGCTTACGCCCGGCCGCGCGCAGACCGTGAAGCTCGCGCTCGAGCCGCGCCGGCGCGGCCGGATCGAGCTCGCCGGCGTCACGCTCGCCCGCCCCGATCCCCTCGGGCTGGTGAAAGGCCTCGTGCGCGCGGCGGCGCCCGCGCACGTGACGGTGCTGCCGCGCCGCTACCGCCTGCCGAGAATCGCCCTGCCCGGCGCCCGGCGCTACCAGCAGGGCGGGGTCACGTTCGCGACCTCGATCGGCGAGTCCGAGGAGTTCGTCGGCCTGCGCGACTACCGCCCGGGCGATCCGCTGCAGCGGGTGCACTGGAAGAGCTTCGCGCGCACCGGGCGGCCGATCGTGAAGGAGCACCAGGACGAGTTCTTCGAGCGCCACGCGCTCGTGCTCGACACGAGCACCGAGCGGGGCGAGGACGCCGCGTTCGAGGAGGCGGTCGCGCTCGCCGCGTCGTTCGTCTACGCGATCGACACGCAGGAGTGCCTGCTCGACCTCCTGTTCGTCGGGCGGGAGGTGCACAGCTACACGCCCGGACGCGGCCAGATGCGGGCCGAGCACCTGCTCGAGGTGCTGGCCGGCGTCGCGCCGAGCGCGCCCGCGGCGTTCGAGGCGCTCGCGAACCGCGTGCGCGCGCACCGGCACCGGCTGACGAGCTGCATCGTGGTGCTGCTCGAGTGGGACGCGCCGCGCCGCGCTTTCGTCGAGGGGCTGCGGGCGAGCGGGCTCGAGGTGCGGGCGCTCCTCGTCTGCGCGCGCGAGGCGGCGCCCGCCGAGCCGCAGGCCGGGCTGCTGGTGCTGCATCCCGGCGAGATGGCGGCGGGACTGGCGAGGCTCGCGTGAACGTGCCCCGCGGACTGCTCGGCGCGGGCCTCCTGTTCTGGGGCTCGCAGACCGACTATCTGCTCGTCGGCGCCGTGCTCGCCGCGCTCGTCGAAGCGCCGCGCTGGAGCACCGTGCGGTTCGAGCTGCGCCCCGCGGACCTCGCGCGCATCGCGGACCTCTGCACGGTGATCTTCATCGGGGTCGTGGCGGTGGTCGCGGCGAGCCGCGGGTTCCGGGACGGCATGCTCGGGGCGCTGCAGTGGCTGCCCGCGGTGCTCGCGCCGATCGTGCTCGCGCAGCTCGCGTCGAGCGCCGGCCGGATTCCGCTGAGCGCGCTGTTCCAGGTCGTCCGCCGCCGCAAGCGCCGCGATCCGTCGACCGAGGATCCGCCGGTCGATCTCGGCGGCGTCTATCTC
>CAZIXQ010000391.1:0-2818 GCA_964543155.1 uncultured Enterobacteriaceae bacterium | reverse complement strand
ACGACTGCAGGCTCTGGATCGCGGTGCCGTAGTTGTTCGCCTTGAACTGCGCGAGCCCCGCTTCGTAGGCCTGCTGCTCGGCCGCGGCGGCCTGCGCCGCCTTGTCCTTGTCGGACTGCCCCTGCTCGAGCTTGCGCAGCCGCGTGTCCAGGTCGACGTACAGGTCCTTCTGGCGCTTGTCGAGCCCGTCGATGCGGTTGGCGATCACCTCGAGCTGCCCGCGCAGGTTCGCGATGTCCTGCCGCAGGCCGTCGATGAGGTTCGAGAGCTCGATCACCGCGCGCTTGTCGGTGACCTCGCGCTCGATGCGCGTGAGCGCCTGGCTCTGGGCATCGACGCGCTTCTGCAGCTCCGCGACGCCCTTGCGGGCCTCGTCGTCGCTGAAAAGAGCGAGCGCCGGCAGCGGCGCCGCGACCGCGAGCCAGAGCAGAACGTGGTGAATCTTCATCGCGCGCCCCTCCCGGCGCCTACCGCCCGGCGCCGAACTAGAACTGCCCCCCGTAGAGCATATCGTCCCGGCGCTGCTTCGCCCAGCACTCCTCGCTCTGGTCGGTGCAGACCGGCTTCTCCTCGCCGAGGCTCACCGACTCGATCTGGCTGTCCTTCGCGCCGAGCAGGATGAGCCGCTTCTTGAGGGCATCGGCGCGCCGCTGGCCGAGCGCCAGGTTGTACTCGCGGCTGCCGCGCTCGTCGGCGTTGCCCTGGATCAGCATCTTGGCGCCGGGATACTGGCGCAGGAACGCGCCGTGCGCCTCGACGATCGGCACGAACTCCGGCTTGATCGCGTCGGAGTCGAAGTCGAAGTAGATGCTGCGCTTCGAGAGGATGTTCTTGGGATCGTTGAGCCGCGGGTCCTTGTTCGGATCGCCGCCGATCGGCGTGGTCTCGATCGGCTGGCGCGTCACCGGTGCGGTGGTGCCGGGCGCGCCCGTCTTGCCTTCGTCCACCGGCGCCGGCGCCTGCTCCGAATCCGGAGTGCTCGAGCAGGCGGCCAGGAACGCGGTGACCGCGACGATGGCGAGGATGCGTTTCATGGGTGGCTCCTTCTTCAGTTGGCGGGGGTCGGGCCCCAGGCGGGCTCGCGGACGTCCGCAGCCGGGATGGACAGGCGCTGCTTTACGCGCCCGTCGCTCGAGGTGGCGGCGAGCACGCCGCGCCCGCCCACCTCGGTTGCATAGAGGATCATCTTGCCGTTCGGCGCGAAGCTCGGCGACTCGTCGCGGCTGCCGTCGGTCAGCACCTGCACCTGGCGCGAGGCGAGGTCCATCGCGGCCACCTGGAAGCGCCCGCCGTTGCGCTGCACGAACACGAGCGTCTTCCCGTCGGGGCTGAGACGCGGCGTCACGTTGTAGCTGCCGTCGAACGTGACGCGCTGCACGTCGCCGCCGGTCGTGGCGATGCGGTAGATCTGCGGCGCGCCGCCGCGGTCGGACGTGAAGTAGATCGACCGCCCGTCGGGCGCGAACTGCGGCTCGGTGTCGATCGCCGCCGAGCTCGTGAGCCGGCGCACGTTCGTGCCGTCGGCGTTCATCACGAAGAGCTGCGAGCCGCCCTCGCGCGAGAGCACCACCGCGAGGCTGCGGCCGTCCGGCGACCACGCCGGGGCGCTGTTCGAGCCGCGGAAGGCCGCGACCGCCTGCCGCTGGCCGGTGCCCAGGTTGTGCACGTACACCACCGGTTTCTTGGCCTCGAAGGAGACGTACGCGATGCGCGTACCGTCGGGGGACCAGTTGGGGGACATGATCGGCTCGTTGGACGTCAGGGCCGTCTGCGGGTTCCCGCCGTCGGCGTCGGCGACCTGGAGCTGGAAGCGCGGGCCGCTCTTCACGACGTAGGCGATGCGGGTCGAGAACACGCCCTTGTCGCCGGTCAGCTTCTCGTAGATGAAGTCGGCGATGCGGTGCGCGGTGGCGCGCGCCTGCTGGGGCGTAATGGTGTACGCGACCCCGCCGAGCGATTGCTGCTTCGGCACGTCGAAGAGCCGGAAGCGCACGTCGTAGCGTCCGCCCGCCGCGGGGTAGACGCCGCCCACCACCAGCGCATCGGCGTTGCGGCCGCGCCAGGCGGCAAGGTCGACCGCGCTCGACTCGTTGAGATTCTGCGGCCCGGTGTAGAGCGTGCGGAAGCGGCCGCTCCGCGCGAGATCGCCCTCGATCACGTCGCTCAGGACGGCGTCTTTCGGGGCCGTCTTGAGCTGCGCCTCGCCCTGGAACGGCGCGATCGCGATCGGGATCTGGTTGCCGCCCCCGCCGGTGATCTCGACGGTGAGCTGGGCCTGCGCGGCGCCTGCCGCGAGAGCGAGGCAGGCAGTGAGTGCACGGAGCGTTCGGTTCAAGGCGTGGCGGGCTCGCTGCGTTGCCGGATTATACCGGGCGTCGCCGGGCGGGAAACGACGAAATCTGTCGGCTAGCGGCGACAGCGCCGGTACGCACCGGTCACTCGCGGGGACGGAATTTCAGCTCGAGCCGCGCCTCGAGCGCCTCGCGCTTCTCGGGCAGCGGCAACGGCGAGCTCTTGAGGATCGCGCGCTCGACCGCGTCGTCGTACGCGCGCGAGCCGCTCGACTTCTTCAGCTTCACCGCGAGCACGTCGCCGGTCGGCAGGAGCTGCACGTCGAAGATGGCCTCGGGGTTCCCCTGCAGGTCCGCGGGCAGGACGACGTTCGGGCGGATCTTCGCGCGGATCCGGTCGCCCCACTGGGCACGCGCCGTCGGGTCGCCGGCGACCGCGGAGGCGCCGGCGGTGGTGGGCGCGGCGGACTTCGGCGCCGCGCCGGCGAGCGCGCGCGCGAGCTCGGCCGCCATGCGCGTCCTGACGG
>CAZIXQ010000390.1:0-2845 GCA_964543155.1 uncultured Enterobacteriaceae bacterium | reverse complement strand
TCCCACTCCCAGCAGAAGTTCTCCATGAACTGGCTCGGCAGCTCGACCGCGTCCCACTCCACGCCGCGGATGCCCGACACGCCGCTGTAATCGACGCGCGTGAGAAGGTGGTGCAGTCCGTGGCCGAATTCGTGGAAGAGCGTGATCACGTCGTCGTGCGTGAGCAGCGCCGGCTTCCCGCCCACCGGCGAGGGGAAGTTGCACACGAGGTGCGCCACCGGCGCCTGCACGGCGTCGCGCACGAGGCGGCGCACGATCGCCTCGTCCATCCACGCGCCGCCGCGCTTGGTCGCGCGCGCGTACGGGTCGAGGTAGAAGCGGCCGACGAGGCGCCCGGCGGCATCGTCGATGCGGAAGAAGCGCACCCCGGCGTCCCAGGTCTCCGCGCGGTCCTCCGCGATGCGCAGGCCGTAGAGCGTTTCGACCAGACGGAACATGCCGGCGAGCACCCGCGGCTCCTGGAAGTACTGCTTCACTTCCTGGTCGGAGAAGGCATAGCGTGCGACGCGCAGCCGCTCCGAGGCGTACGCGACGTCCCATGCCTCCAGCTGCGGCAGGGCGAGCGCCTCCGCGGCGAAGGTGCGGAGATCCTCGACATCGCGCCGCGCGAAGGGCAGCGCCTTCGCCGCGAGGTCCTCGAGGAAGGCGATGACCTGCGCCGGCGACTCGGCCATCTTCGGCACGAGTGACACTTCGGCGTGCGAGCCGTAGCCGAGGAGCTGCGCGGCCTCGCGCCGCAGGGCGAGGATGCGCAGGATCAGCGCGCTGTTGTCCCACTCTGCGAACTGCACTGCCGCCGGCGGCGGCTCGCCCGGGGCGCCGTTCGTGCGCGCCTCGAAGTCGGCCTTGGCCGCGAACGCCGCGGCGAACTGGTCGGAGGCGCGCGTCGACCAGCCGCGATACAGGACCTCCCGCAGCGCGCGGTTCTCGGCGTACTGCATCGCCGGCACGTAGCAGGGCGCCTGCAGCACGAGCTTCCAGCCGGGCCTGCCGTCGCGCTCGGCGGCCTCGCGCGCGGCCTCGAGCACGTCGTCGGGAATGCCGGCGAGCGCCGCGCGGTCGGTGACATGGACCGCGAACGCATTGGTTGCATCGAGGACGTTCTCGGAGAACCGGGTCGAGAGCTCGGCGAGCTCCTCCTGGATCGCGGCGAAGCGCTGCTTGCGCACCGCATCGAGCTCGGCGCCCGCGAGGCGGAAGTCGCGGATCTCGTTCTCCACCATCCGCCGCTGCGCGCGGGAGAGGGCGGCGAATTCCGGCGCCGACTGCAGCGCCTTGTACTTCGCGTAGAGCGCGATGTTCTGTCCGAGCTCGGTCCAGTACTGAACGACCTTCGGCTGGTTCGCCTTGTAAGCCTCGCGCAGCTCGGGGGAGTCGAGCACCGCGTGCAGGTGACCCACGACGCCCCAGGCTCGGCCGAGACGCTCGTTCGCGTCCTCGAGCGGGCGCACGAAGTCGTCCCACGTCGCCGGCGTGTCCGCGCGCGTGAGCCGTTCGATGAGCGCGCGGTTCTCCGCGAGCAGCTGGTCGACCGCGGGCGTGACGTGATCGGTCCTCACCGACGCGTAGCGCGGCAGGCCGGAGAAGTCGAGCAGCGGATTGACGCCAGTTTGCATGGTTCTCGGCCTCACGCCGCGCGCGCACCGCTTTCGGCGGCGCGCTCGGCGGCAAGGATGGTGTTGGCGAGCAGCATGGTGATGGTCATCGGCCCGACGCCGCCCGGAACGGGCGTCAGGCGCGAGGCGACGCCGACCAGACCCGCGAAATCGCAGTCGCCGACGAGCTTGCCGTCGGCCTGACGGTTGATCCCGACGTCGATCACGACGGCGCCCGGTTTGACCATCTCGCGGCCGATCAGTTTCGCCCTGCCGACGGCGGCCACGAGGATGTCCGCGCGCCCGGTGTGGCTACCCAGGTCCTGCGTCTTCGAATGGCAGATAGTGACGGTCGCGCCCTTCTGCAAGAGGAGGTGCGCCACCGGCTTGCCGACGATGCTGCTCTGGCCGACGACGACCGCGTGCAGGCCCCACGGGTTGACGCCTTCGGCATCGAGGATCGCCATCACGCCCGCGGGCGTGCAGGGCACGAATCCCGTGCCCCCGGTGACGAGCAGGCCGACGTTGAGCGGGTGGAAGCCGTCCACGTCCTTCCCGGGCGAGACCGCGCGCAGGACCGTGCCGGTCGAGATGTGCTTCGGGAGCGGGAGCTGGACGAGGATGCCGTGGACGCCAGGATCGGCGTTGAAGCCCGCGATCGTCGCGAGCAGCTCCGCTTCGGTCGTTTCGCCCGACAGCTCGACGAGGAGCGAGCGCACGCCCACCTCGACGCACGCGCGCACCTTGTGGCGCACGTAGGCCCGGGATGCCGGGTTGTCCCCGACGATGATCACCGCGAGCCCGGGCGGCGCGGCCCGCGCGGCGAGGCGCGTCGCCCGGTCGTGGAGGGTGGCGCGAATCCGGCCGGCGAGCGCGACGCCGTCGATGATGCGGGTATCCACTGCGGGCACTTTGCGTCGCGGAGGGGGGGTCGGAATTCTACCGGGACCGCCATCGGTGCCCGGGCTTGGCATCCCAGGGCGCTGATTGTAGAATCCGGAAAGCAATTCCGGATCAAGAAAAACAGGCGTTCGGCTGCATTGCCTCGACCCCGGGCGCCGATTAAGCTTCGACGCTCCCGGTCGAGCCGGCACGCGTCCACCCCGAAGGAGAACGAAGATGGCCGCCGTCCCCGATTTCAACGCCGCCAACGACCCGGACACCCTCGAGACCCAGGAGTGGCTGGACGCCCTGGACGCGGTCCTCGAGCGCGAGGGCCCCGAGCGCGCGCACTACCTGCTCGAGAAGCT
>CAZIXQ010000389.1:0-2848 GCA_964543155.1 uncultured Enterobacteriaceae bacterium | reverse complement strand
ACATCAGCGCGCGCGCGGTCGCGCAGAAGATGGGCGAGTCGATGGGCCAGCAGGTCATCGTCGAGAACAAGCCGAGCGCCGGGGGCATCCTCGCTTCCGAGACGGTCGCCAAGGCCGAGCCCGACGGCCACACGCTGCTCTTCATCACCAACGGGAATGCGGTGAGCGAGTCGCTGTTCAAGTCGCTGCCCTACAACTCGGTGAAGGACTTTGCGCCGGTCTCGACGGTGGGCTTCTTCGACTTCGTGTTCGTGGTCAAGAACGACTCGGACATCAAGTCGATGGGCGATCTCCTCGCGCGCATGAAGGCCAACCCGGGCAAGTTCAACATCGGCACGATCAATCCGGGCAGCGGCCAGCACCTTTCCGCCGAGCTCTTCAAGTCGATGGCCGGCGTCGATGCGCAGATCATCACCTACAAGAGCACGCCGGAGGTGCTCACGGCGGTCATTTCCGGGCAGGTGCACGTCGGGCTCGACATCGTCGCGCCGGTGATGGCGCAGGTGAAGGGCGGCGCGGTGCGCATGATCGCGGTGTCGTCCAAGCAGCGCTCGCCGATCCTCCCCGAGGTCCCGACCGTCGCCGAGAGCGGCGTGCCGGGCTACGAGTCGGAATCCTGGAACGGGGTCGCCGCGCCGGTGAAGACCCCGCCGGCGATCCTCGAGCGGCTCAACAAGGAAGTGCGGGCGGCCGTGGCGGCGCCCGAGGTGAAGCAGCGCCTCCAGGGCCTCGGCATCGACGCGCGGGCGGGCACGCCCGAGCAGCTGCGCGAGCGCCTGGTCGCGGACATCGCCAAGTGGCGCGCGGTGATCGAGAAGGCGAACATCCCGCGGCAGTAGGCCGCGCGCCGCCTCACCCGTTCAGCAGCGGCGGCCCGATCGAGTGCAGGAGGTCGATCGTCTCCTGCGCCATGCGCGTCAAAGGCCGCTGCGCGGAGGTCGCCACCGCCATCACGCTGCGCAGTGCCGGTGAGGTGATCGGCCGCGCCGCGAGCTTCGCGCTCGGTCCCGCCTCGATCAGCGCGTGCTTCGGCAGCACGGCGTAGCCGTGGCCGCGCTGCACGAGATCGAGGATCGCGCGGATGCCGTCGATTTCGAGGGCGACCGCGGGCTTGAGGCCGAGCGCCGAGAGCCGCGAGTCGACGAGCATGCGGATCGTGTGCGGCCGGCTGGGGATGATGAGCGGGTAGGAGGAGAGCTGGCGCAGCTCGACGCTCGCCGCGCGGTCGCCGGGCCGCGCCCGCTTCGGCCCGATCAGGTAGAGCTGCTGCTCGACGAACGGACGCAGCTCGACCGCCGGCGACGCGGGCGGGTTGTAGACGATCCCGACGTCGACGCGCCCGAGCGCGAGCCACTCGAGGATGTGCACGGTCAGCCCCTCGGCGATGCTGACGTCTGCGCGCGGAAACCGCGCGCGGAACTCCGCCACCAGCGGCCCCGAGAGCACGCGCCCCACGCTCGGCGGCACGCCGAGCGCGACCCGCCCGATCGGCGCGGTGCGCGACTCGTCGAGCTCCGCCCGCACGCGCTCGACCTGCTGCAGGATGCCGCGGGCGTGCGCCAGCAGCCGCACGCCGGGCGGGGTGAGCGTGACCCCGCGGCCGTTGCGCAGGAACAGCGTCTGGCGGAGCTCCACCTCGAGGGCGCGGATCTGGCGGCTGAGGGCCGGCTGCGCGACCGACAGGAGCTGCGCCGCCTTCGAGAAGCTCGAGGCGTCGGCGACGTGTACGAAGTAGTCGAGCTGCTTGAGGTCCATGTCGGGTCGGCCATGCCGCGGTGCGATATCGCTGCGGCCATCGATGCCGTTTGGTTGAGGGCGGCATTCTGCGCGATTTCACGCGGGAAGGCGATGGCGTGCCGCATGAAGCCGAGGCAGCGCCGCCACCTCCTCGCCGTCGCCGAGGCGAGGCACGGTCCGCCAGGCGGCGAAGAACGTCCATTGCTCGCAGTCCTCGGTCACCAAGAGCATCCGGAGCCTCGAGCAGGAGCTCGGCGTCGAGCGCCTGCACCGCGCCGCGCACGGCGTGACGCCGACCGCGATCGGCAAGGCGCTGATCGCGCGCGGCGACCGGCAGCCAGTGGGCGCGCGCGATGGCGTGCCTGCTCGCGATGCACGGCATGGGCAGGCCCGGCGTGAACCAAGGCCACCTGCAATGGGGCACGCCCGTGGCTCTGCGTTTCTGCTTCCCCGGCTATGCTAGCCTCGCATAGCAGCTAGCCTGCCTGCCCTCGGGCGACGGCTGCACTATCTCCCCGCACCGAACTGCAGAGCAGACAGGACCGTCCATGGCACGAATCGTCGGCGCCATCGCCACTTCCCACACCCCCACCATCGGCTTCGCCCACGACCGGAAGTCGCCCGACGACCCGGTGTGGGGCCCGATCTTCGAGGCCTACGTCCCGATCCGGAAGTGGCTCGCGGAGAAGAAGCCCGACGCGCTCGTGCTCACCTACAACGACCACGTCACGTCGTTCTTCTTCGACCACTACTCGGCGTTCGCGCTCGGCATCGGCGAGTCGTACGCGGTCGCCGACGAGGGCGGCGGCGCGCGCGCGCTTCCGCCGGTGCGCAGCCACGCCGGACTCGCGCAGCACATCGGCTTCAGCCTGGTGGCGGACGAGTTCGACATGTCCTTCTTCCAGGACCGGCCGCTCGACCACGGCGTGCTGTCGCCGCTGTCGATGCTGATGCCGCACGACCCCGACTGGCCGGTGCCGGTGATCCCGCTGCAGATCGGCGTGCTGCAGTTTCCGGTGCCGTCGGCGCTGCGCTGCTACAAGCTCGGCCACGCGCTGCGGCGCGCGATCGAGAGCTATCCCGCGGACCTGAAGGTGGTCATTGTCGCGAC
>CAZIXQ010000388.1:1190-2853 GCA_964543155.1 uncultured Enterobacteriaceae bacterium | reverse complement strand
GGGCGCGCTCGCGCCTGCTCGGCGAGTTCCACGTGCGCCTCGCCGAGATGGCGGGCAACGCGGTGGTCGCGGAGCTGCTGCGCGAGCTGGTGTCGCGCTCCTCGCTGATCACGCTTCTGTACCAGACCGCATCCGCATCCGTGTGCTCGGCCGACGAGCACGCCGAGCTCGTGCGCGCGCTCGAGCGCCGTGACGCGAAGCGCGCCGTGGCGCTGATGCTCGAGCACCTGGACCACGTCGAGCAGGGTCTCGCGCTGCGCGAAGACGAGCCGGCCGCGGTCGATCTGCGCGCGGCGCTCGCGGCAGTGAAGGCATGATGGAGGAGCGATGAGCATCGGGACGCCGGACGCGCAGCGCATCTGGGACCGCTGCGAGGCGCTCGCGCGCCTGTCCGAGCTGGACGGCGGCCTGACGCGCGTGTTCCTGTCCAAGGAGCAGAAGGCGGCCAGCGAGCTGGTGCTGGGCTGGATGCGCGCGGCGGGCATGAGCGCGCGGCTCGACGCGGTGGGCAACGTGGTCGGCCGCTACGAAGGCGAGCGCCCCGGGCTGCCGTGCCTGATGATGGGGTCGCACCTGGACACGGTGCGCGATGCGGGGAAGTACGACGGCATGCTCGGGGTGGTCGCGGCGATCGAGTGCGTGCATGCGCTGCACGCGCGCGGCAAGCGCCTTGCGTTCGCCCTCGAGGTCGTCGGGTTTGCCGACGAGGAGGGGACGCGCTTCAACGCGACGCTCCTCGGCAGTCGCGCGGTCGCGGGAACGTTCAAGGCCGAGGTGCTCGACAACCTCGACAAGGATGGGAACGCGATGCGCGATGCCCTGCGCACGTTCGGCCTGGACCCGGCGCGCATCGGCGAGGCCGCGCGCCGGCGGGAGGACGTGCTCGCCTACGCCGAGCTCCATATCGAGCAGGGCCCGGTGCTCGAGGCCGAGGGCCTGCCGGTCGGCGTGGTCACCGCGATCAACGGCGCAACACGGTTCGCGGTCGAGGTCGACGGCATGGCCGGCCACGCCGGCACTGTGCCGATGAGCCTGCGCCAGGACGCCCTCGCCGCGGCCGCCGAGTGCGTGCTCGCGATCGAACAGCGCTGCGGGCGCGAGCCGGAGCTCGTCGGCACGGTCGGCAAGCTCGAGTGCCTGCCGGGCGCGGTCAACGTCGTGCCCGGCAAGGTGCGCTTCACGATCGACATCCGCGCGCCGCGCGACCCGATGCGGCTCGCCGCGGTCGACGACCTCCTCGGCGAGATGAAGGCGATTGCGGCACGCAGAAACGTCCGGATCGCCACCACCAAGACGCACGAGGGCGGGGTCGCGGCCTGCGCGCCCTGGCTGATGGACCAGATCGGCGCGGCGATCGCGGCCGAGGGCATCCCGGTGCGCAAGCTTCCGAGCGGCGCCGGCCACGACGGCATGGCGATCATCGACCTGACCGACATCGGCATGCTGTTCGTGCGCTGCGAGAAGGGCATCAGCCACAACCCGGCCGAGGCGATCACGCTCGCCGACATCGCGACCTCCGCGCGGGTGTGGCTCCGTTTCATCGAGAACTTCGACCCGTCCAGAAAACCATGACGCCGCGCGAAAGGATCCACGCGTTCCTCGCCGAGCGCCGCGAGGCGCAGACGCGCTTCCTCGCCGAGCTGGTGAAGACGCCGTCCGACAA
>CAZIXQ010000388.1:0-1090 GCA_964543155.1 uncultured Enterobacteriaceae bacterium | reverse complement strand
ATGTACGGCCGCGGGGTGGCGGTCTCGAAGTCGGACTTCGCCACCTATGCGTGGGCGCTCCTGGCGGCCAAAGCCTCCGGTGCGAAGCTCGCGGGCGCGATCGAGCTGCACCTCACCTACGACGAGGAGGCGGGCGGCGAGATCGGGCCGAAATGGATTCTCGAGCGCGGGCTCTCCAAGCCCGACTTCGCGATCTGCGCCGGCTTTTCCTACGGCGTGACGACCGCGCACAACGGCTGCCTCCACCTCGAGGTCGAGGTCACCGGCAAGTCCGGCCACGCGGCCGAGCCGGAGAAGGGCGACGATGCGCTCGAGGCCGCCGCGCTGATCCTCAACGACCTGTACGCCTACCGCAAGGCCCTCACCGCGCTCGAGTCGCAGATCCCGGGGATCGGGCACCCGACGATGGTCGTGGGGCTCATCAAAGGCGGGATCAACACGAACGTCGTGCCCGACAAGGTCACCTTCCGGCTCGACCGGCGCATCATCCCGGACGAGACGCCCGGCGCCGCCGAGCGCTTCATCACCGCGCTCATCAGGGAGTCGGTGCGCAAGATGGCCGGGATCAGGGTCGATGTGCGCCGCATCCTGCTCGCCCATCCGTTCGTGCGCCGCCCCGGCCAGGAGCACATGGTGCACGCGATCCAGAAGAACGCGCGCGCGGTGTTCGGCGTCGACGTGCAGCCGCACGGCGTGCCGCTCTACACCGATGCGCGCCACTACAGCGAAGCCGGCATCCCGACCGTGCTCTACGGCGCCGGGCCGCGGACGCTCGAGGAGGCGAACGGCCACCGCGCCGACGAGAACCTCGTGCTCGACGATCTCTACAAGGCGACCGAAGTGATGGCGCTCACCTTCCTCGACCTGCTGGAGGCGAAATGAGCGCCCCGTACCCGCGCGACCTCCGGGGCTACGGCCGCAACCCGCCGCACGCGCAGTGGCCCGGCGGCGCGCGCATCGCGGTCCAGTTCGTCCTCAACTACGAGGAGGGCGGCGAGAACAGCGTGCTGCACGGCGACCCGGGCTCCGAGCAGTTCCTCTCGGAGATCATCGGGGCGGTCGCGTACCCGGCGCGGCACCTGAGCATGGA
>CAZIXQ010000387.1:1744-2861 GCA_964543155.1 uncultured Enterobacteriaceae bacterium | reverse complement strand
ACCGACTACGTCTATCCGCGCACGACCAACAAGATCCTGCGCGCCTTCCTCAAGTCCAAGGGCGTCGCCGACAAGGACATCGACGAGAAGTACACGCCGTTCGGGCACAGCGACTACCAGACGATCGTGGCCGACATCAAGAAGTTCGCCGCGGGCGGCAAGACCGCGGTGGTCTCGACGATCAACGGCGACTCGAACGTGCCCTTCTACAAGGAGCTCGGCAACCAGGGCCTGAAGGCCACCGACGTGCCGGTGGTGGCGTTCTCGGTCGGCGAGGAGGAGCTGCGCGGCGTCGACACCAAGCCGCTCGTCGGCCACCTCGCGGCGTGGAACTACTTCATGTCGATCAAGAACCCCGAGAACGACGCGTTCAAGGCCAAGTGGGCGGCCTACACGAAGGCGAAGAAGCTGCCGGGCGCCGACAAGCCGCTCACCAACGATCCGATGGAGGCCACGTACATCGGCATCTACATGTGGAAGCAGGCGGTCGAGAAGGCGAAGTCGTTCGACACCGACAAGGTGATCGCGGCGATGGCCGGCCAGACCTTCAAGGCGCCCTCGGGCATCGTGTCGAAGATGGACGAGAAGAACCACCACCTGCACAAGGCGGTGTTCATCGGCGAGGTCAAGGCCGACGGCCAGTTCAACGTCGTCTGGAAGACCAAGGGCCCGATCAAGGCGCAGCCGTGGAGCCCGTTCATCGCCGGCAACGAGAGCAAGAAGGACGAGCCGGCGAAGATGGCCGCCAAGCAATAGTGTCCGGCACGGTGCGGGCGGCGAACACCACCGCCCGGCCGATGCACCAACCCGATGCGCGCCGGGCCCGCAGCCCGGCGCGCTCACACATGCGCACCCTGCTCGCCGTTCTGCTCGCCGCCGCCGCGCTGCTCGCGCGGCCCGCCGTCGCGCTCGACGCGGCCCTGGTCGAGCAGCTCGGCCTGGGCGACAGCGACGAGAAGGTCGCGGCGATCAATGCGCTCGCGGCGACCGGCGATCCGAGAGCCGCCGAGCTCCTTGCCGCGCTCGCGGAGGGCGAGGTGCAGGTCGCGGGCAGGCGCGTGCTCGTCGTGAAGGGCGACCGGGCCACCGACGCGGCCACTGGCGAAGCCGTTACACA
>CAZIXQ010000387.1:0-1734 GCA_964543155.1 uncultured Enterobacteriaceae bacterium | reverse complement strand
ACCGCTCCCCGACGATCGCGAGGACGTGGTCGCCAACAACCGGCTGCGCGGCGCGATCGCGTCCGCCCTCGCGGCGCTGAAGCTGGTCGCGCCCGACCGCGCGACGCGGCTCGCCGCCGCGAAGGCGCTGGCGGGCGGGGCCGACGCCTCGATGCTGCCGCTCGTCAGGAAAGCGCTCGCGCAGGAGTCGGACCCGGTCATCAAGCCGCTGCTCGAGATGGTGGCCGCGACGCTCGAGCTCGGCAGCGGCGACCGCGACGCGCGCCTCGCGGCGATCCGGACGCTGGGGCTCGCCGGCAATCCGAACGCCAAGACGCTGCTCCTCGGGCTCGTCGAGCGGCGCAAGGACGGCAGCTTCGCGGAGCCCGACGAGGACCTCCGCATCGAGGCGCAGAAGAGCCTGCGCGCGGTCGAGGACCGGCTCGCGTGGGGCGAGCGCGCGGGGCTCGCGTTCGCGGGCGTCAGCCTCGGCTCGATCCTGCTGCTCGCCGCGCTCGGGCTCGCCATCACCTACGGCCTGATGGGCGTCATCAACATGGCGCACGGCGAGCTGATCATGATCGGCGCGTACACGACCTACGTCGTGCAGAACCTGTTCCGATCGCATGCGCCGGGGGCGTTCGACTGGTATCTCCTGTGCGCGGTGCCGGCCGCTTTCGCGGTTTCGGCGGCCGTCGGCGTGCTCCTCGAGCGCACGGTGATCCGGTTCCTGTACGGCCGGCCGCTCGAGACGCTGCTCGCGACCTGGGGCATCAGCCTGATCCTCATCCAGGCCGTGCGCACGATCTTCGGCGCGCAGAACGTCCAGGTCGAGAACCCGGTGTGGATGTCCGGCGGCGTCCAGATCCTGTCCAACGTCGTGCTGCCGTGGAGCCGCATCGCGATCATCGCCTTCGCCGCGGCGGTGCTGGCCGGAATCTGGCTCCTGCTCGCGCGCACGCGGCTCGGACTCTTCGTGCGCGGCGTGACGCAGAACCGCGCAATGGCCTCCTGCGTGGGAGTCCCGACCGCGCGCGTCGACGCCTGGGCATTCGGCGTGGGCTCGGGGCTGGCGGGGCTCGCGGGATGTGCGCTCTCGCAGATCGGCAACGTCGGACCCGACTTGGGGCAGGCCTACATCGTCGACTCGTTCCTGGTCGTCGTGCTCGGTGGCGTCGGCCAGCTCGCCGGCACCGTGTACGCGGCGCTCGGTCTCGGCTTGGTGAACAAGCTCCTCGAATCGTGGTCGGGCGCGGTGCTCGCCAAGATCGCGGTGCTCGTGTTCATCATCGTCTTCATCCAGAAGCGCCCGCAGGGGCTCTTCGCGATGAAGGGACGGGCTGTGGAAGCATGAGCGCGCATCGGGAATTCGCGCTGCATGCAGCGCGCCGAGGCGCGCCCGAAGCGCATGCAGGCGCGAAGGGGGCGAGGGGCCCCATCGGGACGATGGGGATCGACAGTAAGGCGAATGCTTCCGGCCGCCGACGCCTGGGCGTGTGCGCGGTACGGCGGGTCGGAGGCGGCGAAGCGTGACGATGGGCCCGCTCTCCTCGGGAATCACCAGGCTCTACGGCCCGCAGGGTTGGGCCGCGCTCACCGCCTGCGCAGCGGTGATCTTCGTGGTGTTCCCGATCCTGGCGCTCGCGGTGCCGGAGTCGAGCGCGTTCCACGTCTCGGCCTATTGGGTGACCCTGATCGGCAAGATCATGTGCTACGCGATCGTGGCGCTCGCGATGGACCTCGTCTGGGGCTACG
>CAZIXQ010000386.1:0-2883 GCA_964543155.1 uncultured Enterobacteriaceae bacterium | reverse complement strand
CGTGCCGCCGCCCTGGGTGCCGAGCGCCGCGCTGGGCAGCTGGTCGATCGCCGACGGCACGACGCGCCTCACCGCGCCGCGGATCGTGTCCGGGAGATCCTCGGCCAGCCGCAGCTCGACGGCGCGCGTCGCGTTGCGCACCAGGTCGATGTCCTGCTGGGACACGACCGCGCGCACGATGATCGCATCCGCATTGACGACGTGCGCGAGCAGGTCGCCCTTCTTGAGGAAGCGGCCCGGGGCGTCCGGCGCGCCGGGATAGACGAACTCGCCTTCGGCTTTCGCCTTGATCACCAGCTCGCGCGCGCGCTCCTGTGCGCGCTCCAGGCTCTGCGCGGCGAAGCGGCGCTCCTCGTCGAGGATCTCCGCGCGCACCCGGTCGACCACGACCTGCTCGCGGTGCTTCGCGTCGAGCTCGCGCACCCGTGCCTCGAGCACCTTCAGCTCGGTTGCGAGCTCGACGTCGCTCATCTCGATCAGCACCTCGCCCGGCGTCACGCGAGCGCCGTGCTTGGCGACCACCCGATCGACGAAGCCGTCGGCGCCGACCCGCACGAAACCCTCGTCGGGAAGCCACACGACTCCCTGCGCCGTGGTGCGCATCGGGATCGGCACGATGAAGAGCGCCGCGAGCACCCCCAGGGCGACGACGAGGCTCGCCGACAGCGCGCGCCGCCGCACGCGCCGCAGGCGCGGGCTGTTGAGCAGATAGTTCACGATCTTGACCCCCGGCACCACGAACCACGTCGCCGCGGTGAGCACGGCAAACACGACGCCCAGGAGGAGCGACTGCTCGCCGAGGAACACCAGGATCGCGATGACGACGAAGATCCGGTAGGCGAACGAGGCGACCGACCAGCCGACGAACCAGGCGCGCTCCCCGCGCGTGGCGGGCGGGCGCTCCGACTCGCGCCGGCCGAACAGGTAGCGCTCCGCGAGATAGGCCCAGTACTGGGTGCTGCGGCTGCGCAGATTCGGGATCTCGAGCCAGTCCATCAGCATGTAGTAGCCGTCGAACCGCAGGAGCGGGTTCGCGTTGAACAGCACCGTGGAGATTCCCGCGATCAGGATGATGTTGTAGAGCACCCCGCGGAACATCCCGGGCTCCGCGGAGAGCCAGAGGAACAGCGCAATCGAGGCAATGAAGAGCTCGACCATCATGCCGGCCGCGCCGACGATGATGCGCTGCCACTTGCTGCGGAAGGCCCAGGCCGAGGACGCGTCGACGTACGGAACCGGGGTGAGGACCATGATCATCACGCCCATCTCGTGCACCTCGCCCCCGCGCGTTTTGACCGCGAGCGCGTGGCCGAACTCGTGCGCGAGCTTCAGCACCGGGAAGACGAGCCACATCACGAGCAGGTTCTCGGGCACGAGCACGCGATCGAGCACGTTCTCGCTCAGCTCGCGCCAGTGCGTCGCGGCGGTGGCGAGGCCTGCGCCGACGACCGCGCACCAGAGGACGAGCCCGAACCACCCCGCAAAGGGGCGCGCGAGCGGCACCAACCGGTCGAGCAGCCGCTCGGGGTCGAAGAGCGGGATCTGCCAGGCGAAGACGCTGAGCGCGCGCTTCACGGTCTTCGCCTGCTCCTGCTTCTCGCGCCGCCGGAAGAGCTCGGCCGTATCGGGCGGGACGTCGCACTGCATGACGTCGGCGGCGTGGAGCTGGCCGAGGAGCTGGATGACCTCGTCCTGCGTCACCGCGTCGTCGCCGAGCTGCGCGAGGGCGCGCTCCCAGATCGTCTGGACGGCGGTGCGGCCGTCCATCAGCCCGATGATGAAGTACGCCGCGGGCGAGAAGCGATGGAATCGCTCCGAGGAGAGGTCCTGCAGCACGTACCAGGTCTCGCCCCGGTACTGGTGCCGGTGGATGTGGGCATGCGCGCGGAGCTTCGGCGTCAGGCTGGCGACGCGATACCACGACGGGCTGAACAGCGGCTGCGCCATGGCGTCCTAGCGCGCGCCGCGACTCACGGCAGCCACGACCACGCGACGAGCCGCAGGGCGTCCACCGCCTGGCGGGTCCAGATCCAGATGTAGCGCCGGCGGTCGATCTCGACCTTGCCCACGCCCTCCATGTTCGGGCGCATGCGCGGATCGGTGCGGTCGAGCTTCGCCTCGATGCGGAAGTAGTTCCGGCCGTCGCGCGGCGTCGAGACCGGCGTGATACCGGTGACCTCGAACCCGATTCGTTCGTCGGGGAACGCGGCGAGCAGCAGGGCGCCGCGCTGTCCGACCTGGAGGAAGGCGATGTCGCGCTCGTCCGCCTTGAGCACCAGCCGGAATTCGCTGAGCGGCGCGATCTCGAAGAGCACCGTGCCCCGCTCCACCGGCGCGCCGAGCTTCTGGCTGAGGTCCCCCGACACGACCACCCCGTCGAAGGGCGCGGAGAGCGCGGTACGCTGGAGCTGCTCCTCGACGCGTGCGACCTGCGCCTTCGCCTGCTCGAGCTGCGCGGTCAGGATCTGGACCTGGGCATGGTTGCGGTCGGCGAACGCCGAGCGCATCTGCTTGGTGAACTCCTCCTCCTGCGAGAGATACTTCAGGCGCTCGAGCTTGAGCTCGCGGTCGTCGAGCCGCGCGAGGAGCGCCCCCTTCTTCACCAGGTCGCCGGCGCGTGCCGGGGCCTCGCGGATGTAGCCGTTGAACGGGGCGGTCGCCGCGAGCTGCACCTGGGGCTCGAGCACCGACGCCGCGGACACGCGGAAATCCCCGCGCGCGACGATCAGAAACGCCAAGGCGGCCGCCACCGCGATCGCGGCGAACTTCAGGCCGGGATGGCGCGGGCCGAAGAGCTGGCGGAGCTTCTCCCGCCACCAATCGGCCAACCGCGCGCCGAACCAGCGATCCTCGCGGCGATGCACCTCGAGCATCGGCCCCGCG
>CAZIXQ010000385.1:0-2899 GCA_964543155.1 uncultured Enterobacteriaceae bacterium | reverse complement strand
CGGCTCCAGCTGAACACCGTCTCGCCGACCGCCTCGCCCGCGCTCATGATCGACCGCAGCGCCAGGTCGTACCGCTCGCGCGGCGACGGCACCGCCTTCATCATCATCTTCAGCGCGGTGGGGAAGAGGAAGCTGTTCCGGACCTGGTACTTCTCGAGCAGATGGAAGGCGCGCTCGGGATCGAAGCGCCCGCGGTAGCCGAGGATCGGGTAGCCGTAGTACAGCGTGGGCAGCAGCGCGTCCATCAGCCCGCCGGTCCAGGCCCAGTCCGCGGGCGACCAGAACATGTCGCCCGGCTGCGGGAACTCGTCGTGCGAGTAGAGGAATCCCGGCAGGTTGCCGAGCAGGACCCGCTGGGGCTTGAGCGCCCCCTTGGGCGGGCCGGTCGTCCCGCTCGTATAGATAAGGAGGGCGGGATCCTCGGCGGCGGTGTCCAGCGGCGCGTAGCGCGACGCGGCCCGCTCGAGCAGCGGCTCCCATGCGGTGACGCCGGCTTCGCGCGCCCCCGCAACGCCGACCACGTGCTTCAGATCGGGCAGCCGGTCGCGGATCGGCTGCAGGTTGGGGAGCGACGCGGGGTCGACGAACGCGACCGAGGTCTCGCTGTTCAGCAGCCGGTACTCGAGCGCATCGGGCCCGAACAGGATCGAGAGCGGCATCGCCACCGCCCCCATCTGGTAGCAGGCGACGTGCGCGATCACCGTCTCGGGGCGCTGCGGCAGGATGATGGCGACGCGGTCGCCGCGCGTCACCCCGAGGGCCGCGAGCGCGTTCGACAGCCGGTTCGCCTGCTGCTGGATGTCCCAGTACGTCCAGGCCGAGGTTGCGCCCGACTCGTCCTCCCAGTAGAGGCAGAAGCGGTGGCGATCGCGCGCGTGCCGGCCGCAGCACGCCTCCGCGATGTTGAAGCGCTCCGGCACCCGCCAGCGAAAGGCCCGGTAGAGCTCGTCGTAACGGTCCTGCATCCGTCCTCCGCGGCGGAAATTAGCACTGTGCCAGGCCGAGTGCTAGGTCGCGGGCCATGCGGCGTCCACCAGCGCCGGCAGGATCCCGCCCGCCGGACCCCGCAGGCTGAACGACGCGACGCGCGTCAGCGGGGTTGGATCCCGGTTGACCTCCACGACCGTCGCCCCCGCCTGGCGGGCGGTGAGCGGGAGCTGCGCCGCCGGGAACACCGCCCCCGAGGTCCCGATCGAGAGGAAGAGATCGCACTCGCGCGCCACGGTTTCCGCGCGCTCGAGCGCCCGCGGCGGGAGCGCCTCGCCGAACCACACCACGTCGGGCCGCAGATGCGCCCCGCAGCGCGGGCAGCGCGGCGGCCGCTCGTCCGTTTCTTGAACCTCCGCGATCACGACGTCCTCGACAAAGCACTTGCTGCGATGAAGGTTGCCGTGGAGCTCGACCACATCCACCGACCCGGCCCGCTGATGCAGGCCGTCGACGTTCTGGGTCACGAGCGTCAGCACGGGCACGAGCCCCTCGAGCCGCGCGAGGGCGAGATGCGCGGCATTGGGCACGGCGCCGGCCACGAGGCCGCGCCGCCATGCGTACCAGTCCCAGACGAGCTGCGGATTAAGTCGAAAGGCCTCGGCCGTCGCGAGCTCCTCCGGACGGAAACGGGCCCACAATCCGGTTTGTGCGTCACGGAACGTGGGAATGCCGCTCTCGGCCGAGATGCCGGCGCCGGTGAGCACCCCGATCCTGCGCGCGCCGCGCAGGGCGCGCACCAGTCGCGGGTCGAACTCGGCGCTCATGCCCGCATTATGCTGGGGAATGGCCGCGCGGCAGTCGCCGCGATCGCGTGCACCGTCATCGCCACGGGCGCACAATGCGTTGTACGAACGTGCGCCGGGTCCGAGCGGCGTCGCAACTTTGCAACGGGGAGCTTGTCATAGCGCCGGTCAGACCCGAAAATCGCCACAAATTCCTACATGAGCAGCGAACGCGAAGCAGATACTGAGCGCACTTTCCTCGCAGCGGAGGCTCGCATGGAAGGCAATCCGACGCAGGTCTTCTCGGCATTCGGCGAGGCGGGGGCGGCGGTCGCCCCGCGCGCCGGCACCGAACGGGGGCACGATCAGCGCGGGGAGGTCCTGGCGCGGTTCCGCGCCCGCTACGAGAGCCGCCTCGAGGAGGAGTACTCCCTCGCCGAGTATCTCGAGCTCTGCAAGTCCAACCCCGCCGCGTACGCCACCGCCGCCGAGCGCATGCTCATGGCGATCGGCGAACCCGAGTCGATCGACACGCGCAACGACCCGCGCCTGTCGCGCATCTTCTCCAACAAGATCATTCGCGTCTATCCGGCGTTCCGCGAGTTCTACGGCATGGAGGACACGATCGAGCAGATCGTGGCCTACTTCAAGCACGCGGGACAGGCGCTCGAGGAGCGCAAGCAGATCCTCTACCTGCTCGGCCCGCCGGGAGGCGGCAAGAGCTCGCTCGCCGAGAAGCTGAAGCAGCTCATGGAGGAGATGCCCTTCTACACGCTCAAGGGCTCGCCGGTGAACGAGACGCCGCTCGGGCTGTTCAACCCCGATGAGGACGGCGCGACGCTGGAGGAGGAGTACGGCATCCCGCGGCGCTACCTGAATCCGATCCCCTCGCCCTGGGCGGTAAAGCGCCTCAAGGAGTACGGCGGCGACCTCGGCAAGTTCCGCGTCGTCAAGCTGCGCCCCTCGATCCTCCAGCAGGTCGCGATCTGCAAGACCGAGCCCGGGGACGAGAACAACCAGGACATCAGCTCGCTCACCGGCAAGCTCGACATCCGCAAGCTCGAGCAGTACGCGCAGGACGACCCGGACGCCTACAGCTATTCCGGCGGCCTGTGCCGCGCGAACCAGGGCCTGCTCGAGTTCGTCGAGATGTTCAAGGCGCCGATCAAGGTGCTGCACCCGCTGCT
>CAZIXQ010000384.1:0-2918 GCA_964543155.1 uncultured Enterobacteriaceae bacterium | reverse complement strand
GCGCGCAACATGGAGTACGCGCACCAGACCTGGCTGCTCGACGACGGCAACCGGCCGGAGATGCGCCGGCTCGCGCAATCGCTGCGCTGCCGCTACATTTCCCGCAACGACCCGGTGCGCGGACGCGCGGGCTGCCTCAACAACGCGCTGAAGTTCTCCAACGCCGAGCTCGTCGCGCTGTTCGAGGCCGACCACGCGCCGGCGCGGCGCTTCCTCGTCGAGACGCTCGGCTACTTCCGCGACGCGGGCGTGGGGTTCGTGCAGACGCCCCTCGACTTCTACAACCTCGACTCCTTCGCCCACCGGCGCGAGCCCGCGCGGCGCCTGGTGTGGACCGACCGGTCGCTCTTCTTCCGCGTGATCCAGCGCGGGCGCGACTGGCGCGGCGCGGCACTCCTCTGCGGCAGCTGCGCGGTGGTCCGCCGCGCCGCGCTCGACCAGGTCGGCGGCTTTGCCGCGAGCACCTCGACCGAGGCGCTGCACACCTCGCTCAAGCTCCACAAGCGCGGCTACCGCTCGGTCTACCACGCGCGCTCGCTCGCGTTCGGCCTCGCCCCGACCGGCGTGGCGGCGTTCGTGCGCGGCCACATGCGCCGCGGGCTCGGGGCAATGCAGGTGTGGCGCCGCGAGCGCATCCTGACCTCGCGCCGGCTGACCGTGGCGCAGAAGCTCTGCTACTTCGCGCAGCTCGCCGCGTACTTCGACGGCTGGGCGAAAGCGGTGCTCTACGTCGCACCGGCGGTCGTGCTGCTCACGGGTGCAGCGCCGTTCGCCGCGCCGGTGGAGGATTTCCTGCTGCGCTTCGTGCCGTGCTATCTGCTCGGCTGCTGGATGCTCGAGGAGCTGGGGCGCGGCTACGCGCGCACCGTCGCGGTCGCGCAGTACGGCATGGCGCGGTTCGGGGCGTACATGTGGGCGACGTCGGGTCTCGCGCGCCCGCGCGCGAGCGTGCACGTCGCCGCGGCGGAGGACGAGTCGCCGCAGCACGTGAACCGGTATCTCGCCCCGCAGTGGTTCGTGCTCGGCCTCAACCTCGCCTCGATCCCCGCAGGGCTCGCGCTGCACGCCACCACCGCGCTGCCGCCGGTCGGCAGGCTGGCGCTGGGCGTCGTCTGGGCGCTCGCCACCGCGGGTCTGGCGGCGGCCGTGATCGCCCACGCCCGCCGGCACGGGGCCTACCGGCGCCGCGAGTACCGCTTCCCGATCCCGATTCCCGCGCGCATGCGCTTCGAGGGCGAGGATCCGGTGCTCGGCATCTTCGACGACGTGTCCTCCTCGGGCTTTCGCTTCTACGGCGCGATCCCGGCCCACCTCGCGGCGGGGCGCGCGGTGGC
Source organism: uncultured Enterobacteriaceae bacterium (assembly GCA_964543155.1). Taxonomy (GTDB): domain Bacteria; phylum Pseudomonadota; class Gammaproteobacteria; order Burkholderiales; family SG8-39; genus JAGVSZ01. The sequence goes on along the minus strand of CAZIXQ010000384.1, from coordinate 1,584 downwards.
GGGCGATCTCTTCCTGCCGAGCGGGCCGCTCGCGTTCCGCGCGCACGTGCGCAGCGAGGTGCGCGACCGCCCCGGCGGCCGGGCGAAGTGCATCCGCTGCAGCTTCGCCTGGACCGACGACGCGGGGCGCGACCTCCTGGACGCGCACCTGTACGGGTCCGATCTGCAGGTGGAGCTGAACGAACTCGACGAGAGCCGCCCCACGCCGCTCGCCTGGCTCGCGCAGCGCCTGCGCGGCCGGCGCATCGGGGATCGGATTGCCGCGGTGCACTGGGCACCCGTGCTCTACCACGATGCTGCCGCTCACCCCCCTGGCCCGCACGTCGGGTTCGTCTCGGTGCCGGAGAGCAACGCCGCGCCGCGGACGCTCGTGACGCTGCGGCCGCTCGATCCGCGCGCGGGCGTGCGCTTTCGGATGGTGACCCGCGTCGGCTCCCGCCGGCTCGACGGCGTGCCGGTGCCGCTGCGAGACGTCGACACCTCGGCGGCACCGGTCTATCTCTACCAGTTCGCGGGTTGATCGACCGCATCGCGGGTCGACGGCGCCGCCGGCGGCGGTCTTCCTGGGGGGGGGCGGAGACGACCGGGACGCCGGGCAGGTCGGCCTGGGCCTGGATCGGGAAACCGCCCACGGGCGCGCCAGACCGGCCCGTAATGTCCGGAAATGCCGAACTTTCTAGGGTGGGAGACAAGAATTTACGATTCACGGCTTGGGATGGACTCGCGTTGGACGTAGCTTTCATGGAGCGAAACTCAGTTCCATCAAAGAGGTCCGGCCCGTGGGCGGCGTGCTCGTTCGAGGTACCCAGCGGTACAGTGCGTGGCGTTTCATCGTCCGACGCCAGGTCGTGGAATACGCGCGCTGGCTCGAGTCGGCGGACCTGCACGACGCGGAAACCCATGCAAGGATCGACCGACTGCTCGCGTGGACCGCGGACGAGAAGCTGACCGTGGCGGTCGTCGGGGAGTTCTCGCGCGGGAAGTCCGAGCTGATCAACGCGCTGTTCGCGTCGGGCGGGTACTTCAAGCGGCTACTGCCGTCCTTTCCCGGCCGCAGCACGATGTGCCCGACCGAGCTGAAGTGGGACGACGCCGAGCCGCCCTGCATGCGCCTGCTTCCGATCGAGACGCGCGGCGAGGATGCGACGCTGTCGGAGCTGAAGCAGCGACCCGAGGCGTGGCGGGTCGTACCGCTCGACCCGAACGATCCCGACGGGCTGGCGGAAGGGTTGCACCACCTCACCCATACCCGTCGCGCGAGCCGTGACGAGGCCGTGAGCTACGGGCTGGTGCGCGCGGACGGCGCGGAGTCGATCGCCGGCGCGCACGACGAGCAGCTGGAGATACCGTGCTGGCGCCACGCCATAGTCAACTTTCCGCATCCCCTGCTGGCGCAGGGGCTCGTGATCTTCGACACACCCGGCCTCAACGTCATCGGGACGGAGCCGGAGCTCACCCTCAACCTCCTGCCAAGCGCCCAGGCGCTGCTCTTCCTGCTCTCGATCGACACCGGCGTCACGCAGACCGACCTTCAGGCATGGAGGAATCACCTCGCACCGCTGAGGGCGGGGGAGGCCGGATGTC
>CAZIXQ010000383.1:0-2963 GCA_964543155.1 uncultured Enterobacteriaceae bacterium | reverse complement strand
GAGCCGAGCTGGAGCTGGTGCTTCGCCATGCAGCGCGCGAGCGCCTGCGCGTCGGTGTTCGCGGCGACGAACTCCACGCCGCCGACGCCGTTGCGGATCATGTGGTCAACCGCGTTGCCGCCGGCACCGCCGACGCCGATGACCCTGATCACCGTTCCGGTCATTTGATTGCTGTCGAGGATCTCGAACATTCCATCTGCCTCCTTGTTGCGCCCGTTGCTGAACTCGCGAAGGGTGAAGGGTGAAGGGTCAGGCTGCCGCCAACCCCTCGTCTGACGCCTCACTCCTCACTCCTCACGTCCGACTGCCTGTCACTAGAAGTTGCGTTGAAACCAGTCGCGCATGCGCCGCAGCGTCGTGCGGAACCCGCCCGTCTGCCGCGCCAGGATGCCGCGCTCGAACTGGCTCCTCCCCTCGAGGAGCAGGCCCACCGCGGTGGCGTACCGCGGGCTCTGCACCACGTCCTGCAGTCCGCCGGCGTAGCGCGGCACGCCGAGCCGCACCGGCATGTGGAAGACCTCCTCGCCGAGCTCGACCATGCCCTGCATCAGCGAGGAGCCGCCGGTCAGGACGATCCCGGAGGACAGCAGCTCCTCGAACCCGGACTGCCGCAGAACCTGCTGCACGAGCGTGAAGAGCTCCTCGACCCGCGGCTCGATCACCTCCGCGAGCGTCTGGCGCGAGAGCTGCCGCGGGGCGCGGTCGCCGAGTCCCGGGACGTCGATCATCTCCTCGGGATCGGCGAGCTGGCGCAGCGCGCAGCCGTGCCGCAGCTTGATCAGCTCGGCCTCCGGGGTCGGGGTGCGCAGCGCCATCGCGATGTCGTTGGTCACCTGGTCCCCGGCGATCGGGATCACCGCGGTGTGGCGGATCGCGCCTTCGCGGAAGATCGCGACGTCGGTCGTCCCGCCGCCGATGTCGACGAGCGCGACCCCGAGCTCCTTCTCGTCGTCGGAGAGCACCGCGATCGAGGAGGCAAGAGGCTGCAGGATGAGGTCCGACACGTCCAGGCCGCAGCGGCGCACGCACTTCACGATGTTCTGCGCCGCGCTCACCGCGCCGGTGACGATGTGCACCTTCACCTCCAGGCGCACTCCGGACATGCCGAGCGGCTCGCGGATGCCGTCCTGCCCGTCGACCAGGAATTCCTGCGTCAGGATGTGCAGCACCTGCTGGTCGGTCGGGATCGGCATCGCGCGCGCGGTCTCGATCGCGCGGTCGATGTCGACCGGGGTGACCTCCTTGTCCTTGACCGCCACCATCCCGGTCGAGTTGAAGCTGCGGATGTGGCTGCCGGCGATCCCGGTGTAGACGCGCTGGATCTTGCAGTCGGCCATCAGCTCGGCCTCCTCGAGCGCGCGCTGGATCGCGTTCACCGTCGCCTCGATGTTGACCACCACGCCCTTCTTGAGACCCTTCGAGTCGTGGCTGCCCATGCCGATCACGTCGAGGCGGCCGTCCGAGGTGAGCTCGGCCACCACCGCCACCACCTTCGAGGTGCCGATGTCCAGCCCGACGATCAGGTTGCGGGTGTCGCGCCGCGGCCGCGCGACGATCGGCGCGCGCGACTGCGCCGGCTCGGCGAGCACGTCGGCGAGCGCTTCGGGGTCGTAGCTCCGTGCGATCGCCTCGGGACCGGCGGCGGCGAAACCGAGTGTCTTCTTCATGGCGTTCCTCTTCTCATCTAGCTGCGCCTGCGCGCGGGGGGTTCGGCGTCCGCGGCCTGCGGCAGGTCGGGCACGCGGATCGCGAACCCGTTCGGATAGCGCAGGTCGACGTAGTCGAGCCGCTGGTTCAGGCTCGCGACGACGCGGGGATACGCGGCGGCGAAGCGTGCGAGCCGGTCCTCGACGCTCGAGCGCGCCTGGTCGCGCCCGAGCGCGAGGACGAGCCCGTTCGAGAGCCGCGCCTGCCAGGCCTGGCGCGGCGAGAGGGTCAACTCCACCGGCTCGAGCCCGATCGGCGCGAGCCGCTCGCGCATCGCGAGGTAGCGGCGCGTCACTTCGCGCTCCGATCCGGGCGGTCCGGCGAGCTGCGGCAGCGCCGCGTCGGAGGAACCCTCGAAGAGCTCGCCCTGCTCGCTCACGAGGCGCCCCCCGGTCCAGCGTGCGAGCGGCCGGTGCTCCTCGATTCGCACGACCAGGCGGTCGGGCCATTCGCGCCGCACCTCGACGTGGCGCACCCACGCGGCTTCGCCCACGAGCCGCCGCACCTCGTCGAGGTTCACGCCGAAGAAGTTCCCCGTCACGCGGCCGGCGAGCCGCTCCTGCACCGCCTGCGCCTCCACCCGTGCCAGCTCGCCGGTCAGGGTCACGGCGCGCAACGGGGCCTGCGGCGCGCGCAACGCGGCGTGCCAGACGAGCATCACGAGCAGCACCGCGGCCGCCGCGTAGAGCACGTCGGCGGCGAGGTTCAGGAGGCGGGGGTTATCCCACACGGTCCGCGCCTCCTTCCTGCCCGACCGTCGCCAGCTCGAGGATGCGCACGCACAGGTCGTCGAACGACAGTCCGGCGGCCCGCGCCGCCATCGGCACGAGCGAGTGGTCGGTCATTCCCGGCGACGTGTTGACCTCGAGGAAGTACGGGCTGCCCGCGCGGTCGAGCATCAGGTCCACTCGCCCCCAGCCCCGGCATCCGAGGACGTCGAAGGCGCGCACGACGGCGCGCTGGATCGCGCGCTCGGCATCGGCCGGCAGCCCGCAGGGGCAGATGTAGCGCGTGTCGTCGGCGACGTACTTCGCCTCGTAGTCGTAGAAGTCGCGCGGCGTCTCGAGTCGGATCAGCGGCAGCGCGTCGCGCCCGAGGACTCCCGCGGTGAGCTCCGGCCCGTCGATGAACTGCTCGGCGATCACCAGCGGGTCGTAGTTGGCGGCGAGCGCGTACGCTTCCTCGAGCGCCTCCGCGCGGCGCACTTTGCTCATGCCGATCGAGGAGCCCTCGTTCGCCGGCTTCACCATGATCGG
>CAZIXQ010000382.1:0-3033 GCA_964543155.1 uncultured Enterobacteriaceae bacterium | reverse complement strand
CCGGAACCAGGTCTGGACGTCGACCGCCTCGGCCTCCGACCAGTCGGTGGTGAACCGGTCCCCGAGATAATGCGCCTGGATGTAGTGCACGAGCTCGTGGGCGAGCGAGTCGTCGAGCGTGCCGCCGTAGGTCTCGTAGAGGCGCGCCTCGTCGATCAGGTAGACCTCGTTGGAGGCGGTGGCGTAGGTGGTCGTGAAGACCTCCGGCCGGAATCCCCACTGGCGCTCGGCCGCGGTTTGCAGGCGCTCGAGCGGCGTCTTGCTCTCGAGCCGGATCGTCGGGGGCGGGACGTCCGGGCGGAGGGTGACGCCCATGCGCTTGGCCACCGCCTCGAGGATGAACTGCGGGTCGTGCTGGAGCGTGGCGAGCGCATGGGGCGAGGCGAGGGGGGGTTGCACTCCCGCCACCGTCGCCTGGACCACGACGCCGGCCATCACAACGACGAGCGTCGCACCCCCGCACGCGGCGAGCGCTTTGAGAGAACGGGTCATGGCGTCCTCCTGGTGTCGCGAGCACGGGATAACCCTGCTCGCGCTTCATTTGAGGACCGGCGAAGAGACTTGGCTAGAGGCGGTAGTCCCGCATGCGCCGCAGGCGCCGGCGAAACCCGGGACCGGGGTCCCGATTCAGCGGACGCAAGTCAGCGGGACGCGTGAAGCGGCGAGGCGGCGTACCCGGCCTCGCGTGCACGCACGATCGCCTGCGCGCGGATCGGGACCCCGCGCTAGTCGAAGACCGGCATGACGCAGTTGCGGTCCGTCCTTTCGGCCGTGCCCAGAGCTGCGATCCGGCCGCGCCTCGTGATGGACGAGCTCGCAGGCATTGCCGGAGGCGGCAAAGTGCGCCGCGGCTTGCCCGCTGGCACCCGTCCGGCTAGAGTGTCATATATGACGCCAAGTCGCACTTCGCATGCCAGCCCGCGCACGACGCTCGACGCGCTGCGCGCCGAGCCGCGCGGCATCTCGATCTACGCGCTCGCGCGCAAGCTGGCGCGCCCGTACCGGCGCGTGTTCGAGAACGTGCGCCGGCTCGAGCAGGAAGGCGCGGTGCGGATCGAGCCGACGGTTGCCGGCGGGCGTCGGGTCAGCCTGGTGTTCGCCGCCGCGCGCGAGCCGGTCACGTTCCCCGACCACCTGACCGAACTCGAACGCCGGCTCCTCGCCGCGTTCGTGGCTCGCCTTGCAGCCGAGTCGGCGCGCATCAGCGCCATCGTGCTGTTCGGCAGCCGGGCGCGCGCCCGCTCGACGCCGGAGTCCGACATCGATCTCGCGGTGCTGGTCGCGGGGAAGCGGGACCGGCGACTCGAGGACAGGGTGGTCGAGCTCGCGGCCGAGCTGCAGTGGCAGCCGCCTTTCGACGGCCTGTTGAAGCTCAGTCCGCTCGTCCTGTTTGCCGCCGAGCCGGCGGGCGCGCTGCGCCGGACGATCGCCCGGGAGGGCATCACGCTATGGACCCGGCCCACCTGAGCCTCGCGCAGTGGGAGCTCGACGCAGCCGACGAGGAGCTGCGCAGCTTCGTCGTCAACCGGCGCGCCCGGCTCTATCGAAAGGCGTTGCACAGCCTCTACTTCGCGGCGTTCCATGCCGTCCGGAGCCTGCTCGCCGCCAAGGGAATCGAGGCGACGACGCACAAGGGCGTCCACGTGATGTTCGCGCTCAACCTGGTGAAGCCGGGCACCGTGTCGAGCGCGAGCGCCAAGCTCCTGTCGGAGCTGCAGGCGATCCGCGAGCGCGCCGACTACCAGGTGGAGCTCTCCTACGACGCGGCGGACGTCGCGCGCCACTTCGCGACGGCGCGGCCGCTGTTCGACGAACTCGTCGCGCTGCTTACCGCGGTGAAAGACCTCCGCGGCGCCCGGTTCGCGGCCGTCTGGCGCGAAGTGGCGACGGAGGCCGGCGCGCCGAGGCAAAAGCGGCGACCGCCGTCGCCCTCGGGCGCGCGAAGGAAGCCGCGCCGCGCCCGGTAGCGTTCTCGTGCCGGTCACCCGGCGGCGCGCGCCGTCTGGACTACGTCGGAAACTCGATCTCGCCGCGCGAGCGCCGCTCGGCCGGCAGCAGGCTGGCATAGATGAAGTCGTGGGTCGGCGTCGCGATGCCGGCCGCGCGGCCCAGGCGCACCGCCGCGCCGGTCCACGCTTCGAGTTCCGAGGGTTTGCCGTCGGCGACGTCCCGCTGCAGCGACGTGGTCGCGCCGGCGGGCATCGAGTCCAGAAACGCCAGCGTGTTCGCGACGGTCGCGTCGGGCAGGCCGACGCCGCGCGCGCGCCCGACGGTGACGGCCTCGTTCAGACTTTGCTCGAGCAGCGCCCGCGTCTCGGGCACGCTGCGCAGGACGCCGAGCGGCGCGCGCGTCACCGCGCCCACGCCGCCGAACGACACGACGAGCACGAACTTCGCCCACAGGGCCTGCTGGATATCGGCCGGGATCTCCACCTTCACGCCGGCGCGCTCGAACGCCGCCCGCAGGCGTTCCGCGCGCTCGCTGGGGCGGTTGTCCAGCTCGCCGAGCTTGACGAAGTGCACTTCGCCCATGCTGCGGATGCGGCCGGGGCCGGCCACCTGGCTCAGCGTGCCGCAGAGCCCGCCGAGCACGCGCTCGGCCCCGAGCACCGCGCCGAGCTGGGCCGCCGCCTCGACGCCGTTCTGCAGCGGCACGACGACGGTTTGCGCGCCGATCATCGGCCGCATTGCGCGCGCGGCTTCCAGCACCTGCCAGGTCTTCACGCAGACGAAGACCGCATCGACGGGCCCCACTTGCGCCGGGTCGTCGGTCGCCTGCGCGGGCCGGATCGCGATCTCGCCCTTGGGCGTCTCGACGCGCAGCCCCTGCGCGCGGATCGCGTCGAGGTGCGCGCCGCGCGCGATGAAGACGACGTCCTCGCCTGCGCGCGCGAGCTGCGCCCCGAAGTACCCGCCCACGCCGCCGGTGCCGTACATCGCGATGCGCATGGCAACTCCCGCTTCAGTTCTGCTTCAGGAATGCTAGCAGCGTCGCGGTGAAGTCGGCGGGCGCGGTGACGGGCCAGTGGTGGC
>CAZIXQ010000381.1:0-3037 GCA_964543155.1 uncultured Enterobacteriaceae bacterium | reverse complement strand
GGCGACGCCGACCGCTTCGAGCGTCGCCGGCTCAGCGGCGTCGCCGTAGTAGACGGGCTCGCCGGCGGTGCGCGCCTCCCTGACCCGGACCGGGTCGAGATCCAGCGCGAGGTAGGGGACCTTCTCCGCCTCCAGGAGGTGGCCGATGCTCTGTCCGATGCGGCCATAGCCGCACACGATCGCGTGCCCGCTCAAGCGTCCGGTCGCATCCGCGCCGGCGCGCATCGGCTGCTCCACCTCGCGCGACGCGCGTGCCCCCGCGACGCGGACCGCGAGGGCATGGTTGTACCGGATGAGGAAGGGCGCGACGATCATCGAGAACAGCACCGCGGTCAGCGCGATCTGGCCGACCTGCGGCGCGATGGCGCCGCTCGCGAGCGCGATCGCGATCAGGGCGAAGCCGAACTCGCCGCCGACCGCGAGCAGGAGGCCGGTGCGCCAGCTCCCGAGCAGGTCGACGCCGGCCCAGCGCACGAGTCTGGCGACCAGGACCGTCTTGATGGCGAGCAGCGCGAGGGCACCGGCGCTCGCCCAGGGCCAGATGTGCGGGATCGCGCCCAGGTCGAAGAGCATGCCGATTCCGACGAAGAACAGCCCGAGCAGCACGTCCCGGAACGGGCGGATCGCGGCCTCGACCTGATGGCGAAACTCGGTGTCGCCGAGCACCATCCCCGCGAGGAATGCGCCAAAGGCCATGGACAGCCCGAGCGCGGAGGTGCCCCAGGCCGCGGCGAGCGAGACGAACAGCACGGTCAGGGTGAACAGCTCCGCCGACCGCCGCTCGGCGACCGCGTGGAAGAGCGGCCGCAGCAGCCAGCGCCCGGCGAGCAGCACCGCCCCCAACGCGAGCACCGCCTTGCCGAGCGCCCAGGCGAGCGCGGCCGGCAGCGCCTCGAGGCCGGACGCCGCCCCGAGCACCGGGATGACGACGAGGAACGGGACCGCGGTCACGTCCTGGAAGACCGACATCGCAGTGGCGAGCCGCCCGTGCCGCGTCTGGTCCTCGCCCTGCTCGGCGAGCTGCTTGACGATGATTGTCGTGGAGGACTGGGCGAAGACCGCGCCGACGACGAACGCCGCCGCGGGCGGAAGCCCCGCGAGCCAGGCGGTGACGCCGACTGCGAGCGTGGTGAACACGACCTGACCGGTGCCCAGACCGAAGACCGTGTGGCGCAGCGCGTGGATCTGCGGCAGCGAGAAGTTCAGCCCGATCGTGAAGAGCAGAAAGACGATGCCGAATTCGGCCAGCGCACGCAGCTCGTCCTGCGGGATGACCGGGCCGGGGGTGTGCGGGCCGAGCAGCACGCCGACGAACAGGTATCCGAGGCTCGACGGGATGCGCAGCCGCTGCACGGCGACGATCACCGCCACGGCGCTGCCGAGGAGCAGGAGGAGCTGGGCGAGCGGCTGGTCGGTCATGAGGTCCGGCGGCGCGCGACGCCGGCCACCGGCGCGACTGTACCGCGCTCAGCGAGCCGGCGGCGCGGCGGTGCGGCGCCGCCATGCCTTCTCGGCCTCGACCGTGAGGAAGAGCGCGACCGACGCGGCGGCGATCGCGAGCCATTCGTCGGGCTGGATGGGCGCGGTGTGGAACAGCCCGTTGGCCTGTGGCAGATAGGTGAACGCGGCCTGCAGCACTGCCAGGGCCGCCACGGCGTAGAGCACGATGCGGTTGCCGGTGAAGCCTTCGGCGTTCAGCGAGGACGCCGTGAAGTGGCGCGAATTGAACAGATAGACGATCTCGCCTGCGACCAGCATGTTCACCGCCACGGTGCGCGCCGCCTCCACGCTCTCCCCCCGCGCAAGCGACCACTCGAACAGCAGCATGCATGCTGCGACGAGCAATGCGGACACGAAGAGGATCCGCGCGACGAGGAAGCGAGTGAGCAGCGGCTCGTCCGGCGGTCGCGGCGGCCGGGCCATGACGTCGCGTTCGGCGGGCTCGAAGGACAGCGCGAGCGCGAGCGTCACCGCCGTCACCATGTTCACCCACAGGATCTGCACCGCGGTAAGCGGGAGCGTGAGCCCGAGGAAGGTGGCGACGAGGATGATGCCGGCCTCGCCGCCGTTCGTCGGCAGAATGAAGAGCAGCGCCTTCTTGATGTTGTCGTAGATCGTGCGTCCCTCCTCGACCGCGTTCGCGATCGAGGCGAAATTGTCGTCGGTGAGCACCATGTCCGCCGCTTCCTTGGTCACGTCGGTGCCCTTGATCCCCATCGCCACGCCGATGTCGGCGCGCTTGAGCGCCGGCGCGTCGTTCACCCCGTCCCCGGTCATGGCGACCACCTGCCGGCGGGCCTGCAGCGCCTCGACGAGCTTCAGCTTGTGCTCGGGGCTCGCGCGCGCGAAGACGTCCGATTGCGCCGCGACCTGCGCGAGCGCCTCGGGCTCCATGCCCTCCAGCGCCTGGCCGGTGACCGGCGGCGCCTCCGACAGGCCGAGCGTGCGCCCAATCGCGTGCGCGGTGACCGCGTGGTCGCCGGTGATCATCTTTACGCGCACGCCCGCCGCCTGGCAGCGCTTCACCGCCGCAATCGCCTCGTCGCGCGGCGGATCGATCATGCCGACGAAGCCGAGCAGCACGAAGTCCGGCTCGATCTCTTCGAAGGACAGGCTGTCGCGGCCGTCCTCCATGCGCCGCGCGGCGAGCCCGAGCAAGCGCTCTCCGCGCGCCGCCGCGGCCTCGAGACGCGCCTCCCAGCGCGCGGGGTCGACGGCATTGCCGGTGCCTCCCTCCTCGCGGCAGAGCTCGAGCACGCGCTCGGGTGCGCCCTTGAGGTACGCGACGGCGTGGCCGTGGTGATCGTGATGGAGCGTGGCCATGAAGCGGTGCTCGGATTCGAACGGGATCTCGTCCTTGCGAGGCCACGCGCGGCGCTCGCTGTCGGCGTCGAGCCCGGCCTTGACGGCGAGCGTGACGAGCGCGCCCTCGGTCGGATCGCCCGCGAGGCGCCATTCGCCGTCGCGGTTCCGCAGCTCCGCGTCGTTGCACAGCAGGCCCGCGCGGGCGAGCTCGACCATGCACCGGTCGGCGGAC
>CAZIXQ010000380.1:0-3039 GCA_964543155.1 uncultured Enterobacteriaceae bacterium | reverse complement strand
GCCCTAGCGGGCGCGCGAGCTCGCGTCGAACCCGAGGATCGCGGTGCGCCTGCACGGGTTCGGCCAGTCCCGCGCGGCGCTCGCCTACATGCCGGAGGCGGTGGCGCCCGCGGCGGCGCGCGCGCTCGCGCAGGCGGGCCGCGCCGTGAAGCAGATGGACGCGATCAAGACCCACAATCCGTTCGCGGTGAACGACCTCCTGTTCGCGAAGGAGACGGGTGCGGACCTCGCGAAGATGAACAACTTCGGCTGCTCGCTCGTGTGGGGGCACCCGCAGGCGCCGATGGGGATGCGCGCGGTCATCGAGCTCATCGAGGAGCTCGCCCTGCGCGGCGGCGGCTGGGGGCTCTTCTCCGGCTGCGCCGCCGGCGACACCGCGATGGCCGTGGTGCTGGAGGTGGGGGATGCCTAGGTGAGCGCGCTCGAGCGCTACGCCGCGCCGCGCGCGCTCGCCGAGGCGCTCGAGCTCCTGCGCGCGGGCGACGCCACGGTCGTCGCCGGCGGCACCGACCTCATGCCGCAGTCGCACAGCGGCAAGGTCCGCTTCGGCGCGCTGCTCCTGAACATCCGCCGCGTCCCGGAGCTCGAGGGCATCGCGCTCGAGGGCGAATCGATCCGGATCGGCGCCCTCACGTCGATCACGGCACTGTTCGAGAGCCCGCTCGTGCGCGCGCGGCTCCCGGTTCTCGCCGAGGCGGCCGATCACTTCGCCTCCGAGCAGGTGCGCAACGGGGCGACCCTGGGCGGGAACATCTGCAACGCCTCGCCGGCAGGCGACACGCTCGTGCCGCTCATCGTGCTCGACGCGGCGGTCGAGCTGGCGGCCAAGCCGAACGGCGGGATCGAGACGCGTACGCTGCCGCTCCAGGACTTCCTCACCGGTCCCGGCCGGACGCAGCGCCGCGCGCACGAGCTGCTGACCGCGGTCCGCGTCCCGCTGCCGCCGGCGGGGTTCGTCGCGCGGTTCTACAAGCACGGCACGCGCCCGGCGCTCGACATCTCGACGATCTCGATCGGCGTCGGCGGGGTGAAGCGCGGCGACCGGCTCGAACACGTGCGCGTCGCGTTCGGGGCGGTCGCGCCCACGCCGATCCGCGCCCGCGCAACCGAAGCGCTGCTGGAGGGGCAACGCCTCGACGCGGCGGCGATCGAAGCGGCGGCAGAGGCGGCGCACGACGAGGTGCGTCCGATCTCGGACGTGCGCGCCTCGGACTGGTACCGGCGGGAGCTCGTGCGCAACATGACGCGGAGGGTGCTGGCCCATGTCGCGTTCGGTTGACATCGAGTTCCGGCTGAACGGCGTGGTGCGGCGCGCGAGCGTGCCTCCCGGCATGAGCGCGCTCGCAATGCTGCGCGACGTGCTCGGCCTCACCGGTACCAAGTACGGCTGCGGCGAAGGCGAGTGCGGCGCGTGCACCATCCTGGTCGACGGCGCGAGCCTGAACGCGTGCCTGCTCTTCGCGGTCGACTGCGACGGGCGCGAGGTCACGACCATCGAGGGCCTGGCCGGCGACGGCCGCGCCGAGCGCCTGCAGCGGGCGTTCGCCGAGCACGGCGCGGTGCAGTGCGGGTTCTGCACGCCGGGCATGGTGATCCAGGCGAGCCGCATCCTCGCCGCGCACCCGCGTCCGGACCGCGCGACGATCCAGCGCGCTCTGGAGGGGAACCTCTGCCGGTGCACCGGCTACAAGAAGATCATCGACGCGGTGGAAGCCGCCGCGAAGGAGCAGGCGGCATGAAGGTCATCGAGCGCGAATCGCTGATCGGCAAGCGCGTCCCGAAGATGGACGCGCCGGAGAAGGCGAGCGGCAAGACCCGCTACATCCACGACATCGACGTGCCCGGGCAGCTGTGGGGCAAGATCCTGCGCGCATCGCGCGTCCACGCGCGCATCAGGCGGATCGACGCGTCGAAGGCGCGGGCGCTCCCCGGCGTCCACGTCGTCCTGACCGCCGCCGACGTGCCCGACCAGCGTCCGATCGGCGTCAACAAGGACCACCCGGCGCTCAAGGGCGACAAGGTGCGCTGCATCCGCGACGAGGTCGCGGCGGTGGCCGCCGACACCGAGGCGATCGCCGCGGCCGCGCTGGAGCTGATCGAGGTCGAGTACGAGGACCTCCCGGTGATCGTCGACCCGGAGGCCGCGCTCGCGCCCGGCGCGCCGGTGATCAACGAGAAGCACGCCGACAACGTCGCGATGCGCTTCGACTACGCGCACGGCGACATCGCGCAGGGGGAAGCCGAGTCCGACGTGGTGGTGGAGGACAGCTTCAAGCTCCACTACGTCACCCACTGCTGCATGGGCGTGTCGGGCGTGATCGCCGAGTTCGACGCTTCGGGCAACCTGCTGCTGCACTCGAACACCCAGGTGCCGTTCCTGCACAAGCGCGAGTTCGCGGAGATCCTCGGGATCGACCCGGGGCGGATCCGCATCGTGCAGCCGCCGATCGGCGGCGGCTTCGGGTCCAAGCTCGACATCTACCCGTTCGAGATCATCGCAGTCTACCTCGCGCGCGCGGCGCGGCGGCCGGTGAAGCTCGTCTACACGCGCGAGGAGGAGTTCCTCGCCTCGCCGACCCGCCAGCCGGTGATCCTGAAGCTGCGCTCGGGCTGCAGGAAGGACGGGACGCTCACCTTCCGCTCGGTCGAGACGCTGCACGACAACGGCGCGTACACCTCCTGGGGCGCCACCACCCCGTTCGTGATGATGCAGACGTTCTCCTCCCTCTATCGCGTGCCGCACTGCAAGTACCACACGACGGTCGCCTACACGAACAACCCGTACGCGGGCTCGTTCCGCGGCTACGGCAACCTGCAGGCGACCTTCGCCGTCGAGAGCCACATGGACCAGCTTGCCGAGGCGGTCGGGATGGATCCGCTCGCCTTCCGCCTGAAGAACGCGCAGGCGCCGGGCGAGGTGACCGGGCAGGGGATGGTGTTCAAGAGCTGCGGATTCAGGGAGTGCCTCACGACCGCGGCCGGGCGCAGCGGCTTCCTCGCGAAGCACGCGGCGAACCGCGCGGCGCAGGGCTCGCCGGG
>CAZIXQ010000379.1:0-3075 GCA_964543155.1 uncultured Enterobacteriaceae bacterium | reverse complement strand
CTGCCCGGGACCTCCGGGCTCGCGGTTGCGCGCCCGGTGCGCAGCGCGACGGTTGCCATCGGCGGCGCGTTCGCCTGCGCCGACGGCATGCTGCGCCGCTGGCCGGTCGCGGGGCTCGCGCTCCTCGCGGCCACGGTCGCCTTCGGCGCGACGATGCTCACCCGCGGCTGAGGCTTCCGGCCCCACCCTCTTCGTTTCTCCATCCGAAAGGCACACTCATGCACAAACGCTCGTTCCTGATCGCCGGCGCCTCGCTGGCTGCGCTCACGCTTGCCGCCGCCGGCTGCACGACCTCGAGCGGCGGCGCGGGGGATCCCGAGGCGCGCCGCGCCGCGCTCGACGCCGAAGCCGACCGGGCGCTGTCGCAGCTCTTCAACGAGATCCGCGGCTCGCGCGAGCTCGTGGAGTCGGCGCGCGGGGTGCTCGTCTTCCCGTCGGTGGTCTCGGCGGGGTTCGTGGTCGGCGGCACGCACGGCCACGGCGTGCTGCGCAAGGGCGGAAAGACGGTCCGGCGCTACAGCATGACCGCGGCGTCGGTCGGCCTGCTCGCGGGCGCGCGCTCGAAGGCGGTGTTCTATCTCTTCATGACCGAGGACGCGCTGCGGCGGTTCGAGTCGAGCTCGGGCTGGCAGGCGGGCGTGGACGCCTCCGTGGCGGTCGTGAACGTCGGCGCGAACGCGGCGGTCGACACGCGCAGCGCGCAGCAGCCGGTCGTCGCGTTCGTCCTCACGAACGCCGGGCTGATGGCGAACCTGAGCATGGACGGCACCCGGATCGTCCCGTTGAATTTCTGAGCGCTCCGCACGCGGGCTCGATGGAGGGTCCGGCGCACGACGATGGGGGCCGGCGCCTCACGGCGGCGGCCGGTACTGGAGCCCCGGCGGGCCGCTCAACCAGGGCGGGCCCTCGGTCCCCTTGCGGTAGCCGAGCGCGTAGAGCCGTCCCATCACGACCGGGTCGAACACCTCGCTGCCTTCGATCTCGACGTCGTCGGGAATGGTGATCCAGCTCAGCTTGGCCTCGGTGGCGACGGCGACCGCGTGGAGCCGGAAGAGGTCCCCGACGACCCCCGCCCTGCCCGCGGCCTGGAGCGTGCGCGCCGCGATGCCGCGCAGCGAGCGCGGCGTCGTTTCGACCACCGGCGGAAGCTGGCCGTTGTGGATCACGTAGATGCGCTCGCGGCCCGGCCCGCGGCCGCCGCGCTTGCCGATGATCGACGCGTCGAACACGCCGCCGGTGAAGAACAGGCGCGCGCGCACCGCTCGCGCGTCAGTAGTCCTGGCAGAGCAGGCGCACGCGCCGGTACGCGCGGTCGAACGCCTCGTCCGTTTCCGCCTGGAGCAGCAGGTCCTTCGCCTGCACGCACGCATCGGCCTCGCGCTGGGCGGCGGGCGTCACCGCCGGCGGGGGCGCCTTCGGCGCGGCCGTCGCCTGCGCCTGCCGCGGCGCGCAGCGCGAGTCGTCGACGAGCCGCAGGTTGTTGAACCTGCCGCGCTCGACCGCGACGCAGTCGCCCACGCGCAACCCCGCCTCGTCGGTGACCATCGTGATCGTGGACGTTCCACCGATCAGGATCGTGTACTCGAACGCCTGGCGCTGGGTGGCGATGCGGCCGATCGCCTGGCCGCCGAGAACGCCCGCGCCGGCGCGCAGCGCCGCGGTGCCGCTCGACCGGTTCGAGGCCGACGCGGCCCCGAGCGCGCCGCCGAGGACCGCGCCGCCCGTCTGCGCGGCCCGGTTCTGCTCGGTGACGAGCGTCACGTTGGTGATGCGGCCGTAACTGACGTTCGTCTGGGCCGAGGCGACGCCGGCGATCGCGCCGAGCGCGACCGCGGCGAGCGGTTTGATCCATCTGCTCATCGTCATTTCGGTTTTCTCCTTGGAGGGATTCCGGGGCGCAACCGGGATCACGCGGTGCGGGCGCGCGGCGCCGGCGGCGGCGTGATTCCCATCGAGACGTAGATCGCGGTCAGCCGGTCCACGCCGATGTCGGCCGGCCGCACCCATTCTGCCGGGACGTAGAGGAGCGCGCCGCCGAAGGGCACCGGCGCGGTGGGGACGAGCACGCCGAGGTAGCGCCGCCCGTCGATCGCGATCGGCTGCGCGCTCGGCGCGAGCGCGAGCACCGCCACCCCCTCGCCGCCGAAGAAGCACCACACCGGGCTCATCGCGCCGATGTCCGCGCCGTCCTTCTGGTCGAGCAGGCCGACGAAGCGGTCGGCGAGCCCGTACACCCGTCCGACGATCGGGATGCGCCGGAAGGTGCGCTCGGCCACGCCTTTCAGCGGCCCCTTCAGCCCGGCCTGGACCGCGAGCCCGAGCAGGTAGATCAGCGCGAGGAGCGTCAGCGTCCCGAAGAGGTATTGCAGCCCGGGGTTGCTCGAGAACGGATAGCCGAGCTTCGCGAAGAGGCGGCCGACGAAGCTCGCCGGTCCGACGAACTGGTTCACCAGGTTCGCCGCCCAGGCGAGCACCGCCACGGTCACCGCGAGCGGCAGCAGCGCGACCAGCCCTGCGAGCCAGGTCGCGGCGATCGACCGGAAGCCGCGCTGGATCACCTGCGATGACCCGCAGTCAGGCGAGCGCCTTCGCCTTCAGCCGGGCGAACTCGTCCTGGTTGATGGTGCCCGCATCGAGCAGCTTCTTCGCATCCGCGATCTGGTCGGCGGGGGACTTTCCCGCCACGTCGCGGATGTAGGCGTCGGCGTCGGCCTTGGCGCGCTGCAGCGCGTTCCGCTGCCGCTCCGCCATCCCGCCGCCCCGGGCGATGATGTAGACGAGCGCGGTCAGGAACGGCAGGAAGATGAGCCCGACCATCCACAGCGCCTTGGCGAACCCGCCGACGCTCGCGTCGCGGAAGAGATCGACCACGATGTGGAACATGACCATGATGTAGGCGACGAACAGGAAGGCCGAGAAGATCAGCCAGACGAAGTCCCAGAAGTTGCTCACTTGTATGTCCTTGTAGACAAGAGGATGAACGGCCGGGGATTATAGTCTGGCGAAGTGACAACTACGCCAATCGCGCCCGCGGCTGCGCGGCGCGCGCTGCCGGTTTCACCCGTGATACCGCAA
>CAZIXQ010000378.1:0-3131 GCA_964543155.1 uncultured Enterobacteriaceae bacterium | reverse complement strand
GCCTCAGGGAGCGGTTCGGGATCGCTCACTCGACGGTGCAGATCGAGTCGGCCGAATGTATCGACTGATCAGCGTTTCCAGCGCACCAGCGCCACGAGCGGCAGCACGACGAGCGCCGTGGCGACGAAGAACACGAACGCGTCGAGGTAGCCGATCATCGCGGCCTGGCGCGCGACCTCGCGCGCGAGCGCGGCGAGGCCCTGCGGGTCGGCCGCGCTCCAGCCGCCCGCGAGCGACGGCGTCGAGAGCGCCTCGTTGTACGGCGACACCGCCGGGGCGATCTCGCCGTAGCTCGTCCGCGCCATGCGCACCGCCAGCGTGATGCTGAGCGAGATGTGGATGCTCGACCCGGCGTTGCGCACCATGTGGTACACGGCCGAGCCCTCGGCGACCGCGGCGGGCTTGAGCGTCGAGAAGCTCACCATGGTGATCGGCACCCACAGCACGCCCACCCCGAATCCCTGCAGCGCCATCGGCCAGAACACGCCCTCGGTGGTCGGGTTCATGTCGAGGTGCGCGAGCTGCCAGCCGGCGAGCGCCTGGAGCGCGAGGCCGAGCGCGATCATCGCGCGCGGGTCGAGCCGGCTTGCGAAGATCATGAGGAAGAACGCCACCGCGGTGCCGATGCCGCGCGCGCCGAGCACGAACCCGATCACCGAGTCGGGATAGCCGCTCACGCCCTGCAGCATCGGCGGCAGCAGGGTCATCGGCGTGAAGTTGAGCATCCCGAAGACGAAGATGAGCACGATCCCGATCGTGAAGTTCCGGTCCCGCAGCAGCGCGGGCTTCAGGAACGGGTGCTCCGCGGTGAGGCTGTGCACGATGAAGGCGTACAGCGCGGCCACCGTCAGGCCCGCATAGAGCACGATCTCCCAGGAGTCGAACCAGTCGGCGCGCTCGCCGCGGTCGAGCATGAGCTGGAGGCTCGCGAGCGTCGCCGCGAGCAGCAGGAACCCCAGCCAGTCGAGCCGCACCGGCGTGGGCGACTCGCGGTCGCGGATGAAGAGCCAGGTGCCGGCGAGCGCGAGGATGCTGAACGGCGTGATCATGTGGAACACCCAGCGCCAGTCGTAGGCCTCGCTGAGGTACCCGCCGACCACCGGCCCCACGATCGGGCCGAGCACCGAGCCCATGCCGAAGATCGCGATCACCGCGCCGTGGCTGCGGCGCGGATAGGTGTCGAGCACGATCGCCTGCGACGCAGGCACGAGCGGAGCGCCGATCGCCCCCTGCAGCGCGCGGAAGAGCACGAGCTGCTCGAGCGATTCGGCGAAGCCGCAGGCGAGCGATGCCGCGCCGAACCCGAGGACGCACGCGTTGCAGACCTTGCGCCGCCCGAACCGCGAGAGGAGCCAGCCGGCGAGCGGCGTCGCGACCGCGGTCGCGACGAGATTCGCCGTCACGACCCAGGCGATCTGGTCCTGGGTCGCCGAGAACGCGCCCTGCATCTGCGGCAGCGACACGTTGGCGATCGTGACCGTCATCGCGTACAGGAAGGTCACCGCGGTGCAGGTGCCGAGCACTGCCGCGCGGCGCAGCGGCGCGCCGGGACTCGAGTCCTCGGCGAGCGGGATGGCCTGCGCGTTCACGCGCGTCGCCGTCAGTAGGCGAGCCAGCCGAGAAAGTCGGGCAGGCCGCGCGCGCGGCCGGTGTCGACGCTGACGTTGACGGTCATGCCGGCGCGGAGCGGCGGCTGCCCTTCGGCCGGCTCGATCGCGAGGTGTACCGGCACACGCTGGACGATCTTCACCCAGTTGCCGGTGGCGTTCTGCGGCGGCAGCACCGCGAACTCGGCGCCGGTCGCCGGCGCGATCGCGCTCACCCTCGCCTGCCACGCCACGCCGGGGTAGGCGTCGGCGACGATGCGCGCGGCCTGCGCCGCGCGCACGCCGGCGAGCTGCGTCTCCTTGAAGTTCGCCTCGATCCACGTGTCGCCGGTCTCGATCACGCTGAATACCGGCACGCCGCGCGCGACGAACTCGCCTGCCTGCAGCTTCATGTTGCTCACGACGCCCGCGGCGGGCGCGGTCACGCGCGTGTTCGCCACGTCGAGCAGCGCGGCGCTGCGCGCGGCCTGCGCCTCGAGGAAGCGCGGATGCCGGTTGGCGGGCAGGGCCGGATCGCCCCCGAGGCTGGCGAGGACGCGCGAGGTGCGCTGGCGCACCGCGTCCAGCCGTGCCCGCGCCGCATCGAGGTTGTGGCGCGCCTCGTCGACCGCGTCGTCGCGGGTCATGCCGCGCTCCTTGAGCCGCTGCTGGCGCTCGAGCTGGCGCGTGAGGAAGCCGATGCGCTCCTCGGCCTCGACGGTCTCGGCGAGCGTGACGCGGTACTCGGCGCGCAGCGCGTCGAGGTCGCTCCGCACGACCGCCATCTGCGCGTCGGCGCGCGCGATCGCCACCTCGAACGGCGCCGCGTCGATGCGGAAGAGGAGCTCGCCCGCCGTGACCGGCTGGTTGTCGCGCACCGCCACCTCGACGACGCGCCCGGCGACTTCCGAGGCCACCGCGATGATGTGCGCCTTCACGTAGGCGTTGTCGGTCTCGACGTGGCGTCCGCCGCGGGCGTAGAGATGCAGCGCCACCGCCCCCGCGGCGAGCGGCACGCCGACGAGCAGCACTGCCCGCAGGAGCCGGCGCCGGGTCATGGTCGGCGGCCGCGGCGCGGCGTGCCATCGACAGCGCCGGCGCCGGACGGCAGCTTCGCGAGGTTGGCCTTGATCGCGAGCAGCGTGTCGACGAAGCGCTCGCGCTCCGCGGCGCTCAGGCCCGCGAGCGCGTCGCGGCGCAGCTCCGCGGCCACCGCGCGCAGCTCGCGCATCGCCGGCCCGACCTCCTCGGTGAGGTACACCCGCCAGGCGCGGCGGTCGGTGGCGTCGTCCTCGCGCCGCACCCAGCCCTTCGCCTCGAGCCGGTCGAGCAGGCGCCCCAGGGTGGGCTTTTCGATCTCCAGGGTCTCGGCGAGCTCGGTCTGGGTCACCCCGTCGCCGCGGAAGAGGTGGTTGAGGACCCACCACTGCGAGCGCGTCAGGCCGAGCGAGCGCACGCGCCGGTCGTAGACGGTACGCATCAGGCGCGCTACGTCGTTCAGCAGGAAGCCGAAGTTGCGCGACAGGTCCTCGCGGAACATGCCGC
>CAZIXQ010000377.1:0-3137 GCA_964543155.1 uncultured Enterobacteriaceae bacterium | reverse complement strand
GAGCGCCCACAGCGCCGGCATCCCGCGCAGCGAGAACGCGTCGGCGACCGGAATCCAGCGGTTGCCGACGACGATGTCCTGCAGCGCGAGCCGCCAGAGCAGCGCCGCCGCGTCCGCCGCGTCGGTCGCGCTTCCGCCGACCATCGGGGCGACGAGCGCGTCGTAGAGCGCGCGCGCCCTGTCGGCCGCACCGGCCGCGAGGCGGAAGAGCGCGAGGTGCCAGCCGTTGTGGCTCGTCATCGTGCCCTCGTTCGCCCAGCAGGCGCGGTGCCGCGCCATCCAGAGCGCGCCGGCCTGAGCGTCGCCCGCGCTGTAGAGCGCGTGCGCCACCGCGTGCACCGCGACCGCATTGCGCGGCTCGATCTCGAGGGCGCGCCGGCCGACGAGCTCCGCGCGCGCGGGGTCGCCGGCCTCCTCGAGCCCGAAGGCGTGGAGTGCGAGCGCGCAGTCGTAGCCGGGCAGGCCGGCGCGCCAGTGGCGCACCGCGCCCGCCGCGACGTCGTGCAGCGCCTGGACGTCGCCGTGCATGAACAAGCACGACGGCGCAAGCCGCAGCGCGTGGTGGTCGTGCGGCCCGCGGCGCACGTGGTCCGCGCCGTGCGCGCCGGCGCGCGCCGGCGCGCCCGCGCGCCAGGCGTATGCTGCGGCAACGTGCCCGCGTTCGCGCCCGTCGAGCCGTGGCGCGAGACGGGCGAGCCGCGCGAGCGCGGCGTCGATCACCGGCAGCGCCGCGCGCTCCTTGGCGGCGACCGCCATTCCGGCGCGCAGGAGCAGGGCCGGGATGCAGTCGGGGTCCAGGTCGAGGGCGTGGTCGAGCGCGCGGTGAGGGTCACCCGCGCCGCGCAGGAAGAGGCCGATAGCCTCCGCGCACGCCTCGCGCGCGTCGGCGCGCGCCAGCGACGTCGTCGTCGGGAGTGCGAGCATCCGCCTTGCCCTCAGCCCAGCATGCCGAGCACGCTGCCGCGCATCGGCCGCGAGGCGAAGGTCCGCCACACGAGCCGCACGCTGAGCGGCCGCGCCCGGTTCCAGGGCAGAAGCGACATGACCCGCGCCAGGACGCAGTAGTCGAACGCCAGCATCCCGCAGGTGCCGGCGAGCTGCAGCCAGTGGAGGAAGGCGAGCGGCGGCCAGGTGCCCGCGACGAGGATGGCGAGGTACGCGGCGCGCGTCTGCGCCGGGAACGTGCGCAGCGAATGCGCCCGCGCGGCGAAGTGGCCGCCCTGCAGCGCCACGAAGGCCATGGTCACGGCGAGTCCGGCCGGCCAGGCGAGCAGGGCGCCGGCGAGCAATGCCGCGGTCGCGAGCCAGTACCACCAGCTGAGTGAACGATCTCGCATGGCGGCGCTCGATCAGCTGCACAGGAGCGACGCGTCGCCGAGCAGCAGCCCGACCGCGGCGCGGCGATACGCTGTCGCCGCGAGCGCCGCAATCAATGCGACCGCGAGCCAGAGGGCGAGCATGCGGGCGCTCATGCGCGCTCTCCCGAGACCCGCAGCCGCGCCACCGCCGTCTCGCGGATCGGCCAGTTGAGGAGCGCCGCGACGAGGCTCAATCCGATCGCAATCGCCCAGACCGCGTCGTAGCTGCCGGTCTGGTCGTATGCCCGGCCGCCCAGCCAGCCGCCGAGAAACGCGCCGACCTGGTGGCACAGGAACGCGACGCCGCCCAGCATCGACATGTTGCGCACGCCGAAGAGGCTCGCGATCGTGCCGTTCGTGAGCGGCACCGTGCTCATCCAGAGCACCCCGATCAGGATTCCGAAGGCGTACGCGGACCATTCGGTGATCGGCAGCCAGACGAACGCGGCGATCACGGCGGCGCGGCCGAGGTAGATCGCCGCGAGTCCAGCCGGCTTGCGGTAGCGCTCGCCCCACTTCCCGGCGAGGTACGCGCCGGCAACGTTGGCGAGCCCGACGAGCGCGAGCACGGTGGTGCCGGTCGCGAGCGGCAGCCCGCGGTCGACGAGGAACGCCGGCAGGTGCGTGATGATGAAGACCACGTGAAATCCGCACACGAAGAAGCCGAAGGACAGCAGCCAGAAACCGCGGTGCGCGAGCGCCTCGCGCAATGCGGCGAAGGGCGGCTGCGCCGGGCCGCCGCCGTGCTCGCGTACCGCGCCCGCGAGCGGCGCCATCGCCACCGCCACGCCCGCCAGCGCGACCAGCGCGGCCGACCAGCCGAGCCACCCGATCAGCGAGAGGCTGCCGGGCAGCATCGCGAACTGGCCGAACGACCCGATGGCCGTCGCGACGCCAAGCGCATGGCTGCGCCGCTCCGGAGGTGCCGTGCGGCTGATCGCCCCGAGCACGACTGCGAAGGTCGTGCCGCTGAGGCCAAGCCCGACGAGGAGCCCGGCGCCGAATACGAGCTCGCCCGGCGATTGGGCGAGCGACATCGCCACGAGCCCGGCGGCGTACAGCACTGCCCCGGCGACGATCGTCCGCTGGGCGCCGAACCGGTCGGCGAGCATGCCGGTAAAGGGCTGCGCAATGCCCCACACCAAGTTCTGCGCCGCGATCGCGAAGGCGAACGTCTCGCGACCCCACCCGTTGTCGACGCTCATCGGTTGCAGGAACAGCCCGAAGCCGTGCCGAATGCCGAGGGCGACAGAAAGGATCGTGGCACCGGCGCAAAGCAGAACGAGCGCGCGGCGCGAGGGCGGCGGGAACGGCGACACGTGCATCGCGCTCACTCCCGTGTGCCGAAGGCGAGTGCGGGCAGCAGCGCGCCGAGCGGCGCGACGAGCCGCCGCACCCGCTCCGCAAAGCGGGTTGCGGGCGCCGGGGGCGTCAGTCGCCTTTCCACGCGCACCAGCTCCGGATCGCGGTCCGGCGTGCAATCGAATCCGAAACGCGCCGCCAGAGCGCGCATCGGCGCGTTGTCGGCGAGCACGAAGCCGTTCAACTTCCGCACGCCCGCCTCGGCGGCGCGCTCGAGCAGGCGCTCGAGCAGGCGCATGCCCAGCCCCTGCCCCTGCCACGCGTCGGCGACCACCAGCGCGAACTCGGCAGAGGCCGGATCGTCGAGGGCGTACTGCGCCATCGCGACGATCGGCCCGCCCTCGGCGCCCCCGGCCAGCGCGACGAGCGACAGGTCGCGCGGGTCCTGCCCGCGAGTGCGGCGATCGAGCTGCGCGG
>CAZIXQ010000376.1:0-3161 GCA_964543155.1 uncultured Enterobacteriaceae bacterium | reverse complement strand
CCACCGATCCGAACCAGCCCTCGAACCGATGATCCGCAGTGCATGCCAATTCGAACACGATCACGGGTCAATTCTACGCTCCGTGGTACGCCAGGCAGGGCTGCTGGCGCCACGATGCGTGGCGCGCCGGGGGCATTAGTCCTTTACAGTCAGCAATTTCGCCCGGAAAATTCGGCCGCCACTTGAAATACGCGAGCCCCCCTCTCGACGCCTCGATGCGAACCACCCTCCTTTCCGCCCTCGCTGCCACTGCCGCACTGTTCGCCTCGGCGGGCCTGGCCAACGAGTTCGACTGCATCATCGAGGCCCGGCAGATGGTGGATATCCGGAGCCCGGTCGAGGGGCTGATCGCCTCCCTCAGCGTCGAGCGAGGCGAAGCGGTCAAGCGCGGGCAGGTCGTCGTCACCCTCGACTCCGGCCCCGAGCGCGCGGCGCTGGCGGTGGCGAAGCAGCGTGCCGAGTCGGTCGGGCCCCTGAAGGCCGCGGAGGCGCGCCTCGACCTCGCGGTCAAGAAGGAGAAGCGCGCGGAGGAGCTCGCGCGCCAGAACTTCATCTCCTCGAACGCCCTCGAGGAGGCACGCACCGAGCGCTCGCTTGCCGAGTCCGAGCTCAAGGTGGCGCGCGAGAACCAGAAGATGGCCGAGCTCGAAGTGGCGCGCGCCTCCGAGGTGCTGAGCATGCGGACCATCAGGAGCCCGGTGAACGGGGTGGTCGTCGATCGCTACCTGAAGCCCGGCGAGTTCGCGACGACCAGCGTGAAGGACCCGATCCTGAAGATTGCGGAGATCGACCCGCTCAACGTGGAAGTGATCCTGCCCGCCAAGCTCTATGGGCACGTCCAGCGCGGCGACCGGGCGGAAGTCGTCCCGGAAACGCCCAAGCAGAAGTTCCTCGCGCGCGTGGCCGTGGTCGATCGCGTGATCAACGCCGCGAGCGGGACCTTCGGCGTGCGACTCGAGCTCCCGAACGAGAAGCAGCTCATCCCGGCCGGCGCGAAATGCAAGGTGACGTTCCAGAAGCTCGGCCCGGAACCGGCCGCGATCCCGGCTCGCCCCGGCGGCTAGCCCCCGACTACTCGCCCTTCCCGGAGAACGCGAGCAGGTCGCCGAGCTGCTCGTCCATCGACAGCAGTTCCCTGCGGATCGCGGCATTGCTGCGCTCGGCCCGCCACTGCGCATACCGGACCAGCCGGCGCGCCAGCCCCGAACGCGGTCCGGCGGCCAGCGCGCGACGCGCCAACGCGGCCAGGGGGCCCTCCAGATAGAGGCGGCACAGCTCGTCCTCGAGCGAAACGAGCGCCTCGAAGCTGCCGGGATCGCCCTGCCGGCCGGACCGCCCGTAGAGCTGCCGGTCGATGCGGCGCGACTCGTGGATCTCGGTGGCGATGACGTGCAATCCCCCGAGCTGGTCGATGCCCTTACCGAGTCGGATGTCGGTCCCGCGCCCCGCCATGTTCGTGGCGACCGTGATGCGTCCGCGCTGCCCCGCCTGGGCCACGATCTCCGCCTCCTGCTTGTCCTGTCGGGCATTCAGCAGCTGGTGCGCCAGTCCCTCGGCCGCGAGCCGCGCGCTCAGCGCCTCGGAGGCGCCGACCGATCGGGTGCCGATCAGGATCGGCCGCCCCGACGCGGTCATTTCACGCGCGCGCGCGACCACCGACGCCCACTTCTCGTCCGCCGTGTCGTAGACGCGCACGCCCAGCCCCCGCCGCAGGACCGGGCGGTTGGGCGCCACGCGTGCGACCGGCAGGCGGTAGACGGACCACAGCTCCCCGGCGATCTCGCGGGCGGTCCCGGTCATGCCGGCGAGCCGCAGGTAGCGCCGGAAGAAGCGCTGGTAGGTCATGCGGGCGACCGACGACTGCTGGCTGGTCAGCGGCACGCCCTCCTTCGCCTCGACCATCTGGTGCAGGCCCTGCTCCCAGGACCGGTCCGGCAGGATGCGCCCGGTGGACTCGTCGATGATCTGTACCTTCTCGTCGCGCACGATGTACTGCGCGTCGCGCTTGAAGACGTGCGTGGCGACCAGCGCCTGGGTGACGAGCTCCTCGCGACGCCGCGCCCCGCGGAATGCCGGGGGCAGCGTGTCGGCCACCTCTGCGAGCGCCTCGCGTCCCGTGGGCGTGATCCGCACGTGGCGCTCGCCACCTTCGATCACGTAGTGCGTCCCGAGAACCATCCGGCCGGCGAGCGCGAGCGCCGCCTCGTACATGTCGCGCTCGGGGCCCTGGCTGGCACGCGCCGAGATGATGAGCGGCGTGCGCGCCTCGTCGACGAGGACGCTGTCGGCCTCGTCCACGATCGCGAAGAAGAGCCCGCGCAGCACGAGCTGGCTCGCGCGACCGCGCGCGCCGGCGACCCGCTCGATCGAGAGCTGGATGCGGTTCACCTGCGAGCCGAGCGCGATCCGGTCGCGCAGGTAGTCGAAGGTGAGCTCCTTGTTGGTGCAGAACGTGACGTCGGCGCCGTAGGCGGCGCGGCGCGCCGCCGGCTCCATGCCGTTCACCACGGCGCCGACCGTCAGGCCGAGCGCCTTGTAGACCGGCGCCATCGTCTCCGCGTCCCGCGCGGTGAGGTAGTCGTTGACGGAGATGATGTGCACCGGCAGGCCCGCGAGCGCCGCGGCGCACGCGGGCAGCGTGGCGGTGAGCGTCTTCCCCTCCCCCGTGTCCATCTCCGCGATCATGCCGTTCAGCATGATCCAGCCGCCGCGCAGCTGCGAGTCGAAGTGGCGCATGCCCAGCGTTCGCCCGGCAACCTCGCGCACGAGCGCGAAGGTCTGGGCGACGAGCGCCGGGCTGAAGCCCTCGCGCCGCAGCGCGATGCCGAGGGTCTGCGCCGTCGGAATGATCTCGCGGTCGGGAAGCTTCTCCGCCTCCGCGGCGAAGCGCCGCACCGCGGCGGCGATGTCGACCCGGGCGGCCTTGCGCGCCGTGAGCCGCCGCACGACCGGTGCGGCGATCCCGTCCGCGAGCCGGTCGAGCAGCCCGGGGCGGGCGACCTCCTGCTCGGGGTACGCGGCGGTCGGCGCGAGCGCGGGAAGCGCGAGCTCAGACATTGAATCGCGCGAGGAACAGCTGTCGCGCGCGCCGGTACCACTGCACGCCGAGCGGCTCCCAGCCGTGGTCGAACCGCACGTACGCGCGCCCGCCGACGCGCAGC
>CAZIXQ010000375.1:0-3172 GCA_964543155.1 uncultured Enterobacteriaceae bacterium | reverse complement strand
GCTGCTTGATGCCGAGCGAGATGCGCTCGCGCTCGACGTCGATCGACAGCACCACCGCGTCGAGCTCGTCGCCCTTCTTGTAGTCGCGCACCGCCTCCTCGCCGGGCTTGTTCCACGACAGGTCCGAGAGATGCACCAGGCCGTCGATGCCGCCCGGCAGGCCGATGAAGATGCCGAAGTCGGTGATCGACTTGATGACGCCGCGGACCTTCTCGCCCTTGCGGTGGTTCTGCGCGAACTCCTCCCACGGGTTGGGCATGCACTGCTTCATGCCGAGCGAGATGCGGCGGCGGTCCTCGTCGATCTCGAGGATCATCACCTCCACCTCGTCGCCGAGCTGCACCACCTTCGACGGGTGGACGTTCTTGTTGGTCCAGTCCATCTCGGAGACGTGCACCAGGCCCTCGATGCCGGCCTCGATCTCCACGAACGCGCCGTAGTCGGTGAGGTTGGTGACCTTGCCGAACAGGCGCGTGCCGGGCGGGTAGCGGCGCGAGATGCCGACCCACGGATCCTCGCCGAGCTGCTTGAGGCCGAGCGAGACGCGGTTCTTCTCCTGGTCGAAGCGCAGCACCTTCGCCTGCACCTCGTCGCCGACGGAGAGCACCTCGGACGGATGCTTGACCCGGCGCCACGCGAGGTCGGTGATGTGCAGCAGGCCGTCGATGCCGCCGAGGTCGACGAACGCGCCGTAGTCGGTGATGTTCTTGACGATGCCCTTGACGGTGGTGCCTTCCTGCAGGCTCGCGAGCAGCGCCTCGCGCTCGGCCCCCGCGGTCTGCTCGAGCACCGCGCGGCGCGAGACCACCACGTTGTTGCGCTTGCGGTCGAGCTTGATGACCTTGAAGTCCATCGCCTTGCCTTCGTAGGCCGTCGTGTCCTTCACCGGCCGCATGTCCACGAGCGAGCCGGGGAGGAAGGCGCGGATGCCGTTGATCATCACGGTCAGGCCGCCCTTCACCTTGCCGGTGATCACGCCCTGCACGACCTCGCCGGACTCGAGCGCCTTCTCGAGATCGAGCCACGCGGCGAGCCGCTTCGCCTTGTCGCGCGAGAGGCGCGTCTCCCCGTAGCCGTCCTCGAGCGCCTCGATCGCGACCGACACGAACGCGCCCGGCTGGACGTCGACCTCGCCGCGGTCGGAGCGGAACTCGTCGATCGGGATGTAGCTCTCGGACTTGAGGCCCGCGTTGACCACGACGAAGTTCTGGTCGACGCGCACCACTTCCGCGGTGATCACCTCGCCGATGCGCATCTCCTTGCGGTTGAGGCTCTCCTCGAAGAGCGCAGCGAAACTTTCCTGCGGGGCGACCGCCGGGGAAACTGTAGCCATGAGTGACCTGATCCTTCACCCGAACGCGGGCATTGCGCCGCGACGGGGCTGGTTGCGATTCGGCAAGCGGGCTCGTCGCCCTCCTTGCCACCCGTTCATCCGCTCGCCTCGCGCACCCACGACAGCACGGTCTGCGCCGCCTCCATCGCGGTCATCCCCGTGGTGTCGAGGCATCTCGCGTCGGGGGCCGCGCGAAGCGGCGCCACCGCCCGCGCCGCATCGCGCGCATCACGCTCGCGAAGGTCGAGCAAAAGAGTCTGGATGTTAGCAGGGATTCCTTTGTCATTCAACTGCTTATACCGGCGCTCGGCGCGCGCCTCGGGCGTCGCCGTCAGGAAGACCTTCAGGCGCGCGTCGGGGAATACCACGGACCCCATGTCGCGGCCGTCGGCAACCAGGCCGGGGGGTTGCCGGAACGCCCGCTGCCGCTCGAGCAGGGCCGCGCGCACGTCCGGGACGGCAGCCACGCGGGAGGACGCGACGCTTATCGCCTCGGTGCGAATCGCCTCGGTCACCCGCTCTCCGTCCAGCCACACCTCGCCCGCGTCGAACCGAACGTTCAGCCCGGCGGCGAGCGCCGCGAGGCCGGCCGCATCGTCGAGGTCGACCCGGCGCCGGGCGGCCGCGAGCGCGACGAGACGGTAGAGGGCGCCGCTGTCGAGGTAGTGGTAACCGAGCGCCTGCGCGACCCGCTGCGCCACCGTCCCCTTCCCCGAGGCGGAGGGTCCGTCGATTGCGATCACCGGGGCCGGGGACACGGGTCCTGTCGCTCAGGCCGCGGCGGTCAGGCGCGCAAGCGTCCGGAAGTAGTCCGGGAAGGTCTTGTTCACGCACGCGGGGTCGTTGATCCGCACCGGGACGCCGCCGAGCGCGACGAGCGCGAAGCACATGGCGATCCGGTGATCGTCGTACGTGTCGATGACCGCGTTCGGGGTGAAGCGGCCGGCCTGAGGGGGCGTGATGCGCAATCCGTCCGCGCCCTCCTCCACCCCGGCGCCCACCTTCCGCAGCTCGGTCGCCATCGCGGCGAGGCGGTCGGTCTCCTTGACCCGCCAGTTGCCGACGTTGCGGATGACGGACGGGCCGTCCGCAAACAGCGCCAGGATCGCCGCCGTCATCGCGGCATCCGGGATGTGGTTGAGGTCGAGATCGATCGGGCGGAGCGGCCGGTTGCCGCGGACCTCGATCCAGTCCTCGCCGAGCGCGACGGCCGCGCCCATCGCCTGGAGCACCTCGACGAACCGCACGTCGCCCTGCACGCTCGCGCGCCCGACCCCTTGCACGCGCACCGGCCCGCCGCCGACCGCGCCCGCGGCGAGGAAATACGACGCCGACGACGCATCCCCCTCGACGTGGATCGTCCCGGGGCTGCGGTAACGCGCACCGTCCGGCACGACGAACCGCCGCCAGCCTTCGCGCTCGACCGTGACCCCGAAGCGCTGCATCGAATTCAGCGTGAGCTCGACGTAGGGCTTTGAGACCAGCTCCCCCGCCACCTCCACCGCGATCGCGCGCCGGGTGAGTGGCAGCGCCATCAGCAGCGCGGTCAGGAACTGGCTCGAGACGTCGCCTCGCACCGCGAGCGCGGCGGCGGCGCCAGGAAGCGACGGCCGGATCTCGAGCGGCGGGAAGCCTTCCGTCCCGAGGTAGCGAACGTCCGCGCCGAGATGGCGCAGCGCGTCCACCAGGTCGCCGATCGGCCGCTCGTGCATGCGTGGCACGCCGGCGAGGCGGTAGGTCCCGCCGGACAGGGCGAGCACCGCCGTCAGCGGGCGGAACGCGGTCCCGGCATTGCCGAGGAAGAGCTCGGCGCGCTTGACCCGGAACTCGCCGGCGCAT
>CAZIXQ010000374.1:0-3203 GCA_964543155.1 uncultured Enterobacteriaceae bacterium | reverse complement strand
GCCCCGACATCCCGTCGGACGTGGCGTTCACCGAGAGCCGCATCCGCGCCGAGACGATCGCCGCGGAGAACGTGCTGCACGACATCGGGGTGATCTCGATGATGTCGAGCGACTCGCAGGCGATGGGGCGGATCGGCGAGTGCTGGCTGCGCACGATCCAGACCGCCGACGCGATGAAGACCGGGCGCGGCAAGCTGCCCGAGGACGCGAAGGGCAACGACAACTTCCGCGTCCTGCGCTACGTCGCGAAGATCACGATCAACCCGGCGATCACGCATGGCCTCGCGCACGTCATCGGCTCGGTCGAGGTCGGCAAGATCGCCGATCTCGTGCTGTGGGAGCCCGGGTTCTTCGGCGCCAAGCCCAAGCTCGTGCTGAAGGGGGGCGTCATCAGCTGGGGGCTGATGGGCGACCCGAACGCCTCGCTTCCGACCCCGCAGCCGGTCTACTACCGGCCGATGTTCGGGGCCTACGGCAAGGCGCTGCCCGACACCTGCATCACCTTCGTCTCGGGCGCCGCGTTCGCGGCGGGCGTCAAGCGCAAGCTCGGCCTCGACCGCCAGGTCATCGCGGTCAAGAACACGCGCAAGATCGGCAAGAAGAGCATGGTCCGCAATTCCGGCACGCCGAAGATCGAGGTGAACCCGGAGACCTTCGCGGTGACCGTCGACGGCAAGCACGCCACGGTGAAGCCGCTGAAGACGGTGTCGCTCAACCAGAAGTACTTCTTCAGCTGAGCGGTCGCGCGTGATCCTGGTCGAAGCCGTGCTCGGCAACGCCGCCGACCCGCAGTGGGCGGCGCGCCTCGCCGCCGCCGCCGTCGACGCACTCGCGCTCGACCACTGGGAGGCGCAGAAGAACCGCTTCCGCAAGAAGACCGCGGGCGGCGTCGAGCTCGCGGTCTCGCTCGATCGCGGCACCTTCATGCGCGACGGCGACGTGCTCGTCTGGGACGAGCCGGCGCGCCGCGCCGTCGTCGCGCGGATCGCCCTGCGCGACGTGATGGTCATCCACCTGGACGGCATGTCCGGCGCGGCGCCCGAGATCGCGCTGCGCACCTGCGTCGAGCTCGGCCACGCGCTCGGCAACCAGCACTGGCCGGCGCTCGTCAAGGGCAGCCGCGTGTTCGTGCCGCTCACCGTCGACCGCAAGGTGATGAGCTCGGTGATGAACACGCACCGGTTCGAGGGCATCCGGTACGAGTTCGTGCCCGGCGGCGAGGTCGTGCCCTACCTCGCCCCGCACGAGTCGCGGCGGCTCTTCGGCGGCGCCGAGGGCCCCGTGCACACCCACACGCACGAGCGCTACGTCGAAGTCGACGATGCGACGGGCGCGACGTACGCCCGCCCGCCGGTGCGCGCGCATTCGCATCCGCACCCGCATCCCCACCCGCACGCCGATCCGCACGAATGACCGCCCGCGACGACGCCGCCGCGGCGCCGGGCAGGATAGCGAACCTCGCCCGAGTGCTGCAGTTCGGCGACTCGATGTTCCCGGTCGGCGCTTTCGCGTTCTCGGGCGGCCTCGAGTCGGCGATCCAGAAGCGGGTGGTGACCGACGCGGAGACGCTCGCCGCGTACGCCCGCACGGCGGTCGAGCAGGCGGCGATGGGCGACGGCATCGCGCTCGTCTGGGCGCATCGCGCCGCGGCCGCGGGCGACCTCGCCGAGCTCTTGCGCATCGACGAGCGGGTGTACGCGCGCAAGCTCTCGAGCGAGACGCGGACGATGACGGTGCGCATGGGCAAGAAGTTCGCCGAGATGGGGGCGGAGGTGGTCGGCGCGCCGCTGCTGAATGCGTGGCGGGAGAAGATCGGCTCCGGCGCGACGCCGGGCTGCTATCCGGTGGCGCTCGCGGTGAACTTCGCCGCACAGGGGCTGACCGCGCGCGACGCGTTCGTCGTCCACCAGTACGGGGTCGCGGCGATGATCCTGAGCGCCGCGCTGCGGCTGATGAAGGTGAGCCACGTGGACACGCAGCGGATCCTCTACCAGCTCGACGCGGGCGCGGACGCCGCCTACGAGGGCGCGGCCGCCGCGCGCCTGGAGGACATGGCCGGCTTCGCGCCGCTCGCCGAGATTCTCGCGGCGGTGCACGTCAAGGCGCACGTGCGCCTGTTCATGAACTGAAGGGGCCGGCAGCTTGGCGAAGAAGATCACGCGCATCGGGGTCGGCGGACCCGTCGGGTCGGGGAAGACGGCGATCGTGGAGGCGATCACGCCGCGCCTGCTCGACCTGGGCATCAAGGTCCTGATCATCACCAACGACGTGGTGACGACCGAGGACGCAAGACACGTGCAGCGGACGCTCAAGGGGATCCTCCTGGAGGAGCGCATCCTCGGCGTCGAGACCGGCGCCTGCCCGCACACCGCGGTGCGCGAGGACCCGAGCATGAACCTCGCGGCGGTCGAGGACATGGAGGCGCGCTTCCCCGACGGCGACGTGGTGCTGATCGAGAGCGGCGGCGACAACCTGACGCTGACCTTCTCGCCGGCGCTGGTCGACTTCTTCATCTACGTGATCGACGTCGCCGCCGGCGACAAGATCCCGCGCAAGAACGGCCCCGGCATCACGCAGTCGGACATCCTCGTCATCAACAAGACCGACCTCGCGCCGCACGTGGGCGCGAGCCTCGAGGTCATGGAGCGCGACTCGCGGATGATGCGCGGCGAAAAACCGTTCCTCTTCACCAACTGCAAGACGGGCGAAGGCATCCCGGCGCTGGTCGACCTGATCCGCCAGGATCTGCTCTTCGACCTGAAGCTGCCGGCGAAGCAGCCGGGGTAGGCCGATGCGCGCCGCCGAGGGGGCATCGACGCTTCCCCCGTGGGCCGCGGCCGAGGCCCTCGGTCCGACGGCGCCGGAGCTCGCGCCCTTCCAGGACGAGCCGCCCCAGATGGCGAGCGGCGCGGTCGGCAAGACCGGTTTTCTGCGCCTCGGCTTCGAGCGCCGCGGCGACCGCACGATCCTGGCCGACCTCGAGCGCCGCGCGCCGTACATGGCGCAGCGCGCGCTGTACCCCGAGCCGGCGCTGCCCGATCTCGCCTGGGTCTTCGTGATCACGACCTCCGGCTGCGTCCTGCAGGGCGACCGGCTGGCGCTGGACGTGTCCCTCGCGCCGGGCGCGCGGGCGCACGTCACCACCCAGTCGGCGACCAAGGTCCATTCGATGGACGCCAACTACGCGGTGCAGACGCAAATCC
>CAZIXQ010000373.1:1197-3208 GCA_964543155.1 uncultured Enterobacteriaceae bacterium | reverse complement strand
CCCGAGAAGCGGTAATCCCGGAAGCACGCGATGGACGAGCAGCTGAAGGCGATCGACCAGTTCCAACGCTCGGCCATCGACCTCCTGGTCCAGTTCGGACCGAGGCTCCTCACCGCCGTGCTCATCCTGGCGGCCGGGGTGATGGCGAGCCGCTGGGTCGGGCGCGCCACGGCTTCGGCGCTCGGCAAGCTCGAGCTCGAGCCGCCGGTGCGGGCGCTGCTCACGCGCGTCGCGAGCCTCGCCGTGATGGCGCTCTTCGCCGTCATGGCGCTGCAGAACCTCGGCGTCGAACTGCTGCCGCTGATCGCGGGCGTCGGGATCGCCGGCGCCGGGGTCGCGCTCGCCCTCCAGGGCGTGCTCGGCAACCTCGCGGCCGGGCTGACGATCATCTTCACCCGGCCGTTTCGGGTCGGCGAGTACGTGTCGATCGTCGGGGTCGAGGGGCGCGTCGAGTCGGTCGGCCTCTTCAGCACGATCCTCGGCCACGCCGACCGCTCCCAGGTGGTCGTGCCCAACCGCAAGATCGTCGGCGAGATCCTGCACAACTACGGCGCCATCCGGCAGCTTCACATCACCGTCGGCGTCCCTTACGACACCGACCTGCCGCGCGCCCAGGCGGCGATCCAGGCGCTGCTCGAGGCCAACCCGCGCGTCCTCGAGGATCCGCGGCCGCAGGTCAGCGTCGGCGCGCTCGGCGACTACGCGGTCGCCATCAGCGTGAACCCCTGGACCGCGGTGGACGACCACGACGACGCGTCGGGCGAGATCCAGCAGGCGATCGTCGCGGCCTTCCGCGAGCGTGGCATCGCGCTTCCGGTCGAACGCTGGCGCGGGCGGCTCACTGCCCATGCCTGAGCGGATTGCGTTCACAACCGCTGCCTTCGCGGCCGCGGCGATCCTCGCCGTGCCGGCGCTCGCGCAGGACGCCGCCGCCAAGGCGGTGGCCGTGGGCAAGACGAGCGAGGAGGACCTCGCGAAGCAGCTCGCCAATCCGGTAGCGGCGCTGATCAGCGTGCCGTTCCAGCTCAACTACGACGGCGACATCGGCCCCACGCGCGGCGGCGATCGCTGGCTGCTCAACATCCAGCCGGTCGTCCCGATCGAGCTGAACCGCGACTGGAACGTCATCTCGCGCACCATCCTGCCGGTGATCTCGCAGGACGACATCTACCCGGGGGCGGGCAGCCAGACCGGCATCGGCGACGTCGTGCAGAGCCTGTTCTTCTCGCCCAAGGCGCCGACTGCGGGCGGCTGGATCTGGGGCGCCGGACCGGTGTTCCTGCTGCCGACCGGGTCGGACCGTCTCCTCACCACCGACAAGTGGGGCGCGGGGCCGACCGGCGTCGCGCTCAGGCAGCAGGGACCGTGGACCTACGGAGCGCTCGCCAACCACATCTGGTCGTTCGCGGGCCCGAGCGGGCGCCCGGACGTGAACGCGACCTTCCTGCAGCCGTTCGTGACCTATACGACACCCACGGCGTGGTCGTTCACGCTCAATACGGAGAGCACCTACGACTGGGAGAACCGCCAGTGGGCGGTGCCGCTCAACGCGCTCGTCTCGAAGGTCACCAAGATCGGCGATCAGATCGTGAGCTTCGGCGGGGGGGTGCGCTACTGGGCCGACGGCCCCGAGGGCGGGCCCCACGGCTGGGGATTCCGGCTCGTCGCGACGCTCCTCTTTCCGAAGTAGTCGCCGGCCGGGCACGAGGTGCGGAGGTTGGGGCGTGTGCTCACCACCGCGGCGCTCGCCTGCGCCGCGGCCATCGACGCGGTTAGCGCTGCGCACGCCCAGTCCTTCGATCTCCTGGACGCGCGGCTCCAGCGGCGCGCCAATGCGGCGGTCACCCTGCTGGGATTCACGGTCACGCCCGACGTGACCACCGGGTCGCTCGCCTTCAGCGACGAGGCGACCGGCAATCCCGACCTGAGTCTCGTCTCCTTCGGTGGCGGCTTCACCGTCAGCCGCGAGGTGCCGCTGTACCTCGAAGGGACGGCCGCCTGGTCGCGCTAC
>CAZIXQ010000373.1:0-1187 GCA_964543155.1 uncultured Enterobacteriaceae bacterium | reverse complement strand
ACCTTCGTCGCGACCGGCGGCGGCGAGGTGCGAACCATCCCGACCAAGTGGAACAGCGTGTCGGGCACCGGCGGCATCGGCTGGGATTTCCGCATCGCCGACGAGCTGGTGCTGCGGCCGATCTTCAACTTCTCGCTCGGCCACCTGGAGAGCGATGCCTCCCTTGCGGGGCGTTTCGTGGCCGGACAGACCGGCGCGGACGTCGACTTCCTCCAGAACGGGCGCATGAACGTGTACGGCCTGGGCGGCTCGCTGATGCTCGACTACGAGCGCTACCGGCCCGAGAACGAGATCGACGTGGAGGTGCGGTACACCCACGTCCGGCTGCAGACCTTCGACACCGGCTACGACGCGGTGAAGGGCAGCTCCGACGCGCAGAGCCTCGCCCTGTGGTCGCGCTGGCGGGCGCCCACCGGGCTCACGGCCCTGGACCGGCCCTTGCGCTACGTCCTGGAGTTCGCGCACACCCAGTTCCTCGGCGACCTGCGCGGCGCGCTGGGTTTTGACTACCTGAGCTCGCTCGGCGCCGGGCTGGAGCTCGACTCGAGCAAGTACGACATTGTGGTGACACGCACCCGGCTGGTCGGGCGCTACCAGTTCGGGGACGGCGTGCGCGGCTGGACGATCAGCCTCGCCGTGAGCTTCTAGGCGGCACTCCGCATGGCGCGGGAAGGCGCCGGGGGCGCGGACAAGGGAGGCCGCGTGACCGCGCGCCGCCTGATTTGTCGGGGCCCGGACAGGTCCGCGGCACGGGGCGGCCTAGTCTTCGCCGGGCGGGCATTTCGACGGGGGAGAGGATGAACGCACTCGACCGCTTGCTGACCTCGGCGCCGGAACGCTCGTGCGCAGCGTGCCGCCACGCGCGCTCGACCGATCGCGACGGGCTCTACTGCCACCGGATCGCGGGAATGCCCTTCCCGTGTCAGGTCGAGCGCGCCTCCGCGGCGCTCGAGGCCTGGGTGTACGGCGCGTGCGGGCGCGATGGGCGCTACTTCGAGCCGAACGCAGGGTCGGGGTGGATTGCGCAGGACCCGCGTCCGGGCCTAACCCTGGAAAGGACCTCACGATGATCTGCATCGCGACCTGGTCGCAGTGGGCGCGCCTAATCGCCGCGCTGCCGTTCTTCCTTGCGTCGTTCGCCTGGGCGCAGGCCGACAAGCCGTTCGCGAACGAGCAGCTCGACCAGA
>CAZIXQ010000372.1:0-3215 GCA_964543155.1 uncultured Enterobacteriaceae bacterium | reverse complement strand
GCATCGAGCGCGCCGGATGGTTCTCCGGGTTGTTGAGCGCGGTGAAGTTGTACCAGTCGGTCTCGATCTCCGGACCGTCGGCGATGTCGAAACCGATCGAGCGGAAGATCCCCTCGATGCGCTGCCAGGTGCGGATGATCGGGTGAATGCCGCCGCGGCCGCGGTCGCGCCCGGGGAGCGTGACGTCGATCGCCTCCTCGGCCAGTCGCGCCTGGAGCTGCGCGCGAGCGAGGGCCGCTCGCCGCTCGTCGAGCGCGTGCTCGATGCGGTCCTTGGCAGCGTTGATGCGCGCACCGGCGGCGCGCTTCTCTTCGGGCGGGAGCTTCCCCAGCCCCTTCAGGAGCTCGGTGATCCGGCCCTGCTTGCCGACGAACCGCGCCTTCGCCTGCTCGAGCTGGGCGGCGTCGGCGGCCGCTGCGAAAACCGCGACCGCTTCGGCAACGATTGCGTCGGGATCGTGCATCGGGGCGAGGCCCGGCGCGCCGGGCCCCCGTTCGCGCCAGCGCCGCTACGCCGCGAGGCGGGATTTTGCCTGCTCGGCGAGCTTCGCGAACGCGGCCTTGTCGGCCACGGCGAGGTCGGCGAGCACCTTGCGGTCGATCTCGATCGCGGCCTTCTTCAGGCCGTTCATGAACGCGCTGTAGCTCAGGCCGAACTGGCGCGCGCCGGCGTTGATCCTTGCGATCCAGAGCGCGCGAAACTCGCGCTTCTTCACGCGGCGGTCGCGGTAGGCATACTGCCCCGCCTTCATGACTGCCTGCTTGGCGACGCGGAAGACGTTCTTCCGGCGGCCGCGGAACCCCTTCGCCTTCGCGAGGACCTTCTTGTGCCGGGCGTGAGCGGTGACGCCGCGTTTGACTCGTGGCATGTCCTATCCCCCCTCGATCAGGCGTACGGCAGCATCTGCTTCACGGAACGCTTGTCGGCCTCGTGGACCGCTGTCGTGCCGCGGAGATGGCGCTTCCGCTTCGTGGATTTCTTGGTGAGGATGTGGCGCAGGAACGCGCGCGAGCGCTTCACGCCGCCGCTGCCGGTCATGCGAAAGCGCTTGGAAGCGCTCTTCTTCGTCTTGAGCTTGGGCATAGCGATACTCCGATCTGGCCTGGCGCCGGGTGGCTCCCGGTGGGGAGCGCTTCAACGACCGCGGCACCACTTGTTTTCCCGCGCGTCGCGCGGGTTCGCTTCACTCCCGCTCGCGCGGGGATCCTGCTGCGGCGCCGCTACTGCGACGCCGCCGATTTCTCTGCCGGCTTCTCCGCCGGTTTCTCGGCCGCCGGCTTTTCGCCCGGAGGCTTTCCGCCCGCCGCCTTTTCGCCCGCCGGCTTGGCCGCGGGCTTCTTCTTCGCCGGGACTCCCGTCTTCTTGGGCGCGAGCACCATGATCAGCTGTCGCCCCTCCATCTTGGGGAACTGCTCGACGATCCCGTAGGGCTCCAGGTCGGCTTTCACCCGCTCGAGGAGCCGGATCCCGAACTCCTGGTGCGCCATCTCCCGGCCGCGGAAGCGCAGCGTAACCTTGGTCTTGTCGCCTTCCTCGAGGAACCGGGTCAGGTTGCGCAGCTTGATCTTGTAGTCGCCCTCGTCGGTGCCGGGCCGGAACTTCACTTCCTTGACCTGGATCTGCTTCTGCTTGAGCTTGGCTTCGTGCGCCTTCTTGGCCTCGCGGTACTTGAACTTCCCGTAGTCCATCAGCTTGCAGACCGGGGGCTTCGCGAGCGGCGCGATCTCCACCAGGTCCACTTCGCGCTCCTCCGCCATCCGGAGCGCGTCCCTTATCGGGACGATGCCGAGCTGTTCGCCGTCCTCGGCCACCAGGCGGACCTCCGGTGCGGTGATCTCGCCGTTGAGCCGCTGCGCGCGCGTTTCCTGGACGATGTTCGATTCCCCTTCGTGACGAAAAAATCAGGCCGCGCTGCCCGGGACCGCCTCATTCGCGAGGCGTTCGACGAAGACCTCAAAGTCCAGCGCGCCGAGGTCGACGCCGCCGCGGGTGCGCACGGCCACCTTGTTTCCTGCCCTCTCCTTCTCGCCGACGACCAGCTGGTAGGGCAGCTTCTGCAAGCTATGTTCTCGGATTTTATAAGTAATTTTCTCGTTCCGCAAATCGGCCTCGACCCGGAAGCCGGCCGCCTTCAGGCGCGCCGCGACCTCGGCCGCGTACGCGGCCTGGTGCTCGGAGATGTTCAGGACGACCGCCTGCACCGGCGCGAGCCACGCCGGCAGCGCGCCGGCGTAGTGCTCGATCAGGATGCCGATGAACCGCTCCATCGAGCCCACGATCGCCCGGTGCAGCATCACCGGCACCTTGCGCGTGTTGTCCTCGGCCACGTACTCGGCGCCGAGCCGCCCGGGCATGTTGAAATCGACCTGCATCGTGCCGCACTGCCAGACCCGGCCGAGCGCGTCCTTCAGCGAGTACTCGATCTTCGGCCCGTAGAACGCGCCCTCGCCCGGCGAGATCTCGAATGCGCAGCCCGAGCGCTTCAGGGACTCGATCAGCGCCGCCTCGCCCTTGTCCCACAGTTCGTCGGCGCCGACGCGCTTCGCCGGCCGCGTCGAGACCTTGTAGATCACGTCGGCGAACCCGAAGTCGCGATAGACCTTCTGCAGCAGCGCGGTGAACGCCACGCACTCGTCCAGGATCTGGTCCTCGGTGCAGAAGATGTGGCCGTCGTCCTGCGTGAACGCGCGCACGCGCATGATGCCGTGCAGGCTGCCCGAGGGCTCGTTGCGGTGGCAGGCGCCGAACTCGCCGTAGCGCAGCGGCAGGTCGCGGTAGCTGTGCAGGCGCGCCTTGTAGATCTGCACGTGCCCCGGGCAGTTCATCGGCTTCACCGCATAGTCGCGGTTCTCGGAAGCCGTGGTGAACATGTTCTCCTTGTAGTTCTCCCAGTGGCCCGAGCGCTCCCACAGGCTGCGGTCGATGATCTGCGGCGCGCGTACCTCGCTGTAGCCGTTGTCGCGGTACACCTTGCGCATGTACTGCTCGACCTGCTGCCACAGCGCCCAGCCGCGCGGGTGCCAGAACACCATGCCCGGGGCCTCGTCCTGCGTGTGGAAGAGATCGAGCTGCGTGCCGAGCCGGCGGTGGTCGCGCTTCTCCGCCTCCTCGAGCATGTGCAGGTAGGCGTCCTGCTCCTCCTTGCTGGCCCAGGCCGTCCCGTAGATGCGCTGGAGCATCTCGTTCCTCGAATCGCCGCGCCAGTAGGCGCCGGC
>CAZIXQ010000371.1:0-3250 GCA_964543155.1 uncultured Enterobacteriaceae bacterium | reverse complement strand
GCGCGACGAAGCGGGGCCGGCCAGCGACATCGACATCCTCGTGGACTTCCAGGGGCGCGCGGACTTCGATCGCTACATGGACTTGAAGTTTTTCCTGGAGGGATTGCTCCAGCGCCGGGTCGACCTCGTCACCCGTGCCGCCTTGAAGCCGCGCATGCGCCCGATCGTCGAGCGCGAGGCCATCCGTGTCGCGTGACTGGCGGCTCTATCTCGATGACATGCGGGAGGCGTGCGAGAGGATCGTGCGGTATCTCGGCGATCTGGACAAGGCGGCGTTTGTCGCCGATGAGAAGACCTACGACGCCGTGCTGCGCAACCTCGAGGTGTTGGGCGAGGCCTGCTAGCAGATTCCGCCGGAGGTGCGTTCCAACCACCCCGACGTCGAATGGCGCGAGGTCGCGGGCCTGCGCGACATCATCGCGCACGCCTATTTCGGTGTAGACCACGAAATCTTGTGGGACATCGTGCGGAACAAGGTGCCGCCGCTCCTGGAGGTGATCGAGCGCGTCGGCGGGGAGTCGAGCGGTTCGGGGCGGTGACTGCCCGCGATCAGGCGGTGCGCCTGCGCGCGGCGCTGGCGGAGGAGCCGGCCCGTCCGCCGAAGCTCGCCGAGGCGATTCGCCGGCGCTTCCGGCCCCTTGGCGGCGTGGACCTGCCGCTCCCGGCGCGTGAGCCGATCCGCGAACCGCCGAATCCCGGCCGATGATCCTGCTCGACACGGACGTGGTTTCGGAGCTGATGAGGCCGGCGCCCGACGAGGGCGTGGCGCAGTGGATCGCCGGCCAGCCGGCGGCGACCCTTTACACGACGCGCCTCACGCAGGCCGGGATTGTTGGCGGGCGCCACGCGCGAGCGGGCGGCCGGCGTGAACGTGCTCCTTTACGGCCTGCCGGGGACCGGCAAGACGGAGCTCGCCGCGCGGCCGAGCGGGGCGGTGCGCTTCTACGGGCGGCCCGGCAGCGGCAAGACCGCGCTCGCGCGGCACATCGCGCGGGCGGCGGACCTCCCCCTCGTCGTGAAGCGGGCGTCGGACCTCCTGTCGCCGTGGGTGGGCGTGTGCGAGCAGAACCTCGCGCGCGCGTTCGCGGACGCGGCGGAGGCGGGCGCGGTGCTCGTGCTCGACGAAGCGGAGTCGTTCCTCGCCGACCGGCGCGGTGCGCGGGCGCGCTGGGCGCTGACCGAGACCAACGTGCTGCTGACGCAGATGGAGCAGTTCGCGGGGCTCTTCGTCTGCACGACGAATCTCGTCGATCGGCTCGATCCGGCGGCGCTGCGGCGCTTCGCGCTGAAGGTGCGCTTCGATTTCCTGCGCGTCGAGCAGGCGCGGCGGCTGCTCGTTACGACGCTTGGCGGGCTGGGTGTCGCGCGTGAGGATGCAGTGCGTGCGGCGGAGTCGCTGCGAGTCGAGCGGCTGACGCCCGGCGATTTCGCCGCGGTCGCGCGGCGGTATCGGATGCTCCGCGAGGCGGCGGCGGCGGACGCGTTCGGTGCGGCCTTGAGGGAGGAGGTCGAGCTGAAGGGCGACGGGGCGGCGCAGAGGATGGGGTTCTAGGTCGGCGGGCGCGCATTGCCCCCGGGAGCAACTCGGGTCACGCTCGCACTGGTCCACGAGGCACGAAAACGCGACCGTCGTGTGCCGCGCATTAGCGCGCCCCGGCGAGATGAACCGAGCGCGGCGATGCGCGATCCGACGGCCCTCCGCTCTTCCTTGCGGCTTCGGCCGCAGCTGCCCGTAAATACGGTAATATGGTCCAATGAAGACGACAATCGAGATCCCCGACCCCCTGTTTCGCAAGGCCAAGTCCACTGCGGCAGAACGCGGCGAGACGCTGAAGGAGTTCGTCACCGCGGCGCTTCAAGAGAAGCTCGCCACGCTCCCGAAAGGCGCCCGTGCGCGCGAGCCGGAGTGGATGAGCGGTTTTGGGAAGCTGCGCCGGTTGCGCAAGGAAACGCTGCGGATCCAGAAGCGCATCGACGAGGCGTTCGAGGTGATCGAGCCCGAGGACCGGGCGTGATCCTCGACACCAACGCGTTATCGGCATTCGTCGATGGGGACGCCGCGGTCGGCGAAGCCTTGCGCGGCTGGGAGCGTGCCGCGATTCCAGTGATCGTGCTGGGGGAGTTTCGGTACGGAATAGCCGACTCTCGCCATCGCGCCGATTACGAGGAATGGCTGGAGTCGCATCTTCTTCACTTCGAGATCCTGCCGGTGACCGACCGGACCGCGGACGCTTATGCGGGACTTCGAGTTGCGCTCAGGAAACTGGGACGGCCGATCCCGGCGAATGACGCCTGGATCGCTGCGCTCGCGCTCGAGCACCGGCTGCCTGTCCTGAGCCGCGACCGGCACTTCGATGTCGTCCCTGACCTCAATCGACACGGCTGGTAGTGCGGGCGACGCGTACGCGTAAGCCTTTGCCCGACGAGCTGACGAGACGCCTCGACAGTCCGTGCCGACATCGGTGGCGCGCTTGGCGACGCGGAGATCCGTTTGATCGGTAACGACTGAGGTTCCCGGTAGGCGGGCGTACGCGTCACTGCTTGGCCGAGACGTCGCGAGCTCGCTATGCCCTTCAAGGAGTCGGGAGCGGCCCCCCTCAAGTTGCCATCCGAGGGTCGATGATGGCCCAGTTCAGTGCTAAGGCGCGGAAACGCTTAAGCATTCGGCCACGCGCGCCGTTCACAGTCTTTGACAGTTCAACGGCGGATGGCTGATTGAAGTGTGAAATAGTTCACGGTAGGCTGGCCCCGCTCCATCACCCGCACGATGGCTAAGTGACGTGGCTCTGAGCACGAGTCGGTTCATGAATCCTGCATCGCGCGCCCGACGCGTGCTCGCGTGTCTGCTGTTTGCGTTCCTTTCGGACGTCGCCGGCGCGGTGTCGGTCGTCGATCATCTGGAAACCTGGTGGGAGCGCTTCTGGACCCGCCCGCCATTCCCGATCCTGGACTCCGGCTTCTTCGCCGAAGCCGCCGCACACCCTAGCCGCCTCTATTGGCTCGACAACGATCGGGTGATCTTCTCGGGGGATCCGCTCGAAACCGGACGGAAGGAGCGGCGCGCGGGCCGGTGGCCCAAGGGGCGCATTCACATCTGGAACGTCCGTACCGGGGAGATCACCTATTACGGTGAAGGCATCTCGCAGCCGTGCTACTCGGATGGATTTGTCTACTACCTCACGCAGACCGATGCCGACGTGTACGCATACAAGGAGGGCCCGTTCGGCAAAGAAGTCGAGGTCAGGAAACC
>CAZIXQ010000370.1:0-3272 GCA_964543155.1 uncultured Enterobacteriaceae bacterium | reverse complement strand
TGATCTTGTGCAGTTCGAAACCGTCGTAGCGCATGGCGGCGAGCCGCTCGGGCGCGATCTGCAGCTTGCGGGCGGTCTTCTCGATGAAGGTGCCCGTACCGCCACTGCACGCCGACTGCATGTAGACCTGCTTCGACTTGCCTTCGCCGCTCGGGGTGAAGAACAGCGTCTTCATGTCCTCGCCGCCGATCTCGGAGACGAAGTTCACCTCGGGGTGCAGCTTCTCCACCGCGGCGGACACCGCCACCACCTCCTGGATGAACTTGCCGCCGACGAGCGGCGCGATCAGCCCGGCGCCCGAGCCGGTGAGGAAGACCCGGTCGCGGCCCGGCTCGAGCCCGCACTCGGCCTCCATGCGGCCGAGAAACTCGAGCACCATCTCGGCCTGCTTCGTGTTGTGTCGCTTGTAGTCCTGCCAGAGCGGCGCGCCGCCCTCGTCGACAAGCGCCTTGACGGTGGTCGAACCGACGTCCAGCCCGACGATCTTCATTGGCACCTCTCCAGGCCGACGTGAAGCGCGAGGTTGGCCGCGGTGCCGGCGACGCCGCGGCGCGGCACGCGCCAGGTCGCGCGGCGGAGCTCGGGCCGCGCCTCGACCGCCGCGCGGACCTGTTCGTTTGACATGCCGTTCCGCTCGAGCACGCCCTCGTACTCGCGCGCCGCGCGCTTCTTCGCCTCGGTGAGGATCATCTGGCAGCGCGAGAGCGCGTGCACCTCCGCGTCGCCCTTGATCTCGAGCGGCGCATAGAGGAGGTCGGGGTGCTTGCCGAGCACCGCCGCCATCGCCCCGACGCTCATCGTGTTCGGCATGCACGAGTACGGCGAGAGCTCGCAGGTCATGTGCGCCTTCCTGCGGTGGTAGGCCCACAGTGCTTTGCCGACCAGCATGTCGCCCTCGCCGCCGTTGAGGCGCGCGTGGAAGTAGGGCGCGGCGAGCTGCCGCAGCTCGTACTGGTCGGGCAGCTCATGCGGCACGTCGGCGAGCGCGCGGCGCATGCGGTCGTAGGTCCAGCGCAGCAGCCCCTGGCCGGCGCGAATGCCGGCGTACTTGAGGCGCGCGGAGCGGTCGATGCCGATGCGCTCCTCGAACTCCTGGCCGGCGTGCCGCATGAGGTAGTCGAGCCAGATCGTGATCGCGGCGGGATAGACCTCGGCGCCCTCGGTCTCGAGCCAACGGTGGATGTTGTGGTTCGGCTCGCCCTCCACCGTCTGCAGGTAGAACTCGCCCGTGATCTTGACGAGGGGCTTCACGCGCAGGCGGTCGACCTCGATCGCGTCGTAGCGCTTGCGCACCTCGCGCATCGCATTGGCGAAATAGCCCGTGGCGAGGTGCCACGCCAGGGTGCCCCACTTCGCGCCGCGGCGCGGGCGCTTGCGGAACACCTCGTGCAGGTACTCGACCGCCTCGCGCGTGACCCGCTCCGTCTCGCCGGGGTTGATCTCGTAGGGGCGCG
This sequence comes from uncultured Enterobacteriaceae bacterium, assembly GCA_964543155.1. GTDB lineage: Bacteria > Pseudomonadota > Gammaproteobacteria > Burkholderiales > SG8-39 > JAGVSZ01. The sequence continues at coordinate 1,818 of CAZIXQ010000370.1, read as the reverse complement.
TCTGGTACTCGAAGTCCTGGATCACGTCGGCGAGCACCACCGCCCAGACTGCGCCGAGCGTGAACGGAAGGTTGAGCTCGAGCCCGCCGCCCTGCGCCGGGCCCTGGTCGAGGCCGTCCTGGCCGAGCAGGAACATGCGGAAGGACTCCAGGCCGACGTTGCGAAGCGCGAGCTCGTAGCTCTGGTGGTACTGTCCGAAGCGGCACGCGCCGCACGAACCGGCGGTGACGTAGACGTAGTCGTTCGCGACTCGCCCGGCTCCGACCCGCTTCGCCTCCTCGCGCAGGAAGTTGGCGAGGTTGCCGGTGGTGAAGCTCGTCGGGCAGCACTGCCCGATGTCCGCCACCTCGCGGCCGGTGAGGAGGTCGGCCCGGGTGGCGGTCGGCAGCACGCGCGTCCGGTAGCCGAGGCCCTCCATCGCGCCCTGGATCAGGCGCTCCGCACGCCAATGCAGACCGCCGAACAGGACGGTGACGTGGTCGCGCTCGGCGCGCGTGAACGGACGCGGTTTGTACGCCCGGTAATGCCCCGGGGGGCCGTCGGGCATCCGGGCGGGGAGCGGCGGCGGACGGCCGGGACCCCGCGAAGTGGCCGTCTCCGTGACGACCCGCACCTTCTGCAGCGCGGCGTAGCCGCGGCCGGGGGTTTCGCTGATGCTCATGCCTTTCCTCCTGTGGAAACGACCTCGCCTTCGGCCGCACGGCGGCCCGCCCGCGCCACCGCGTGCGCGGTCTGCCCGATGCGGCGGGCGGCCGCGACGGCCATAAAGATAGCGCCGAGTTGCATCACGGGCCGGAACTCAACCAGACCGGACCACGCCGACGGACGCTGCGGCGCGGTCGTGGCTCAACCCGAGCCGACCGGTATCGGCGCGCGGCACCGCGCCCATACCGGTCCTCATCGGGAACCGGCGAAGGCAGGCAGCCCCGTGCTCAACCACGGCAGGTAGGTCACCGCGAGGAGCGCGACGCCGATCGCCACAAAGAGCGGCAGCTCCGCCCGGAACACCTCCACGATCGTCTTGTTGAACCGGTAGGTGGCGAAGAAGAGATTCATGCCGACCGGCGGCGTCAGATAGCCGAGCTCGAGGTTCGCGAGAAAGACGATCCCGAGGTGCACGGGGTGGACGCCGTACGCGACGCCGAGCGGCGTCACGAGCGGCGCGAGCACCACGATCGCGGTGTAGATGTCCATCACGCAGCCCGCCGCGAGGAGCACCGCGTTCAGCGCGAGCAGGAACGCCCACGGGCTCGAGATCGCCCCGCGCACCCACTCGACCAACCGGTCGGGCACCTCGGCGTCGACGAGGTAGTTGGTGAGGCCGAGCGCGACGCCGAGCACGAGCAGGATCCCGCCGATGAGCAGCCCGCACTCGGCCATCACGCGCGGCAGGTCGTGTGCGAGCGACAGATCGCGGTGCACGACTGCGACGATCACGAACGCGTAGAGCGCCGTCGCCGCCGCCGCCTCCACCGGCGTCGCGAGTCCGCTCGCGAGCGCGAGGACCGGGACGACCGGCAGGCTGAGCTCCCACTTGGCTGCGAGCGCCGCCGCGCGCACGCGCCCCCAGGAGAACTCGACCCCTTGCCGGGCTACGCGCGGCTGCCGCCACACACCCCACGCCGCGACGATCCCGAGCATGAGCGCCGCCGGCGCGAGGCCGCCGAGAAACATGTCCTCGATGCTCACCCGCGCGACGATCGCGTAGAGCAGCAGCGGCAGTGCGGGCATCAGGATAACGCCCGGCAGCCCGGCGCCGGTGACGAGCGCGAGCGCGTCCTTCGGCCGGTATCCGGCAGCGCCGAGGAGGGGCATCAC
>CAZIXQ010000369.1:0-3288 GCA_964543155.1 uncultured Enterobacteriaceae bacterium | reverse complement strand
ACGTCGAACCCGCTCGCGCGCAGCCAGCGCTGCACGACGTCGAACACCACCATCACCCGCGCGTGCCCGATGTGGCAGTAGTCGTAGACCGTCATGCCGCAGACGTACATGCGCACCCGCCCCGGCTCGATCGGCACGAAATCCTGCTTGCTGCGGGCGAGCGTGTTGTAGAGCCTGAGCATGTCGGAAGCGGCGTCGCGGAGAGCGCCGGACGAATGGCCTCGTCGCTGTCTATCGCGAGGGCTTCTTGCTAGAATTCAAGGTCTTAAGAGTGCGTCGAAGTATAGCCCACTATGCATTTCGCGCCCATCGCAGCGCTCGCGCTTGCGCTGCTCGCCGCTGCGGCGAGCGCGCAGGTCGACGACCTGCGCGAGGCGCGCGCCGCGCTGCGCGCCGGCAACCCGGGCGCTGCGCTCCCGCTCGTGGACAAGCACCTCGCCGCGCGGCCGCAGGACGCCGACGGTCGCTTCCTGCGCGGCGTGATCCTGACCGAGCTCGCTCGTACGGACGAGGCGTTCGCCGTCTTCCGCGCCTTGACGCAGGACTATCCCGAGCTCCCCGAACCGTACAACAATCTCGCCGTCCTCTACGCCGCGCGCGGCGAGTACGAACGCGCGCGCGAGAACCTCGAGATGGCGATCCGCACGAAGCCCGACTTCGCCACTGCGTACGAGAATCTGGGCGACGTCCACGCGCAGCTTGCGGCGCGCGCCTACGAGAAGGCGGCCCAGCTCGATGCGCGCAACCGCAACGCCGCCGCCAAGCTGACGCTGGCGCGCCAGCTCACTAGCTATGCGCCGCGACCGAAGTCCGCCGCGGCGCCCAATTGACCCCTCCCCCGACGAAAGGAATCGCCTTGCGCAGACTGCTCGCCCTCCTCGCGCTCACCGCTCTCGGCACGGAGGCGGCGCTCGCCGCCGACCCGCGCGTCGAGCTGAAGACCAACCGGGGCTCGATCGTCATCGAACTGAACCAGGCGAAGGCGCCGAAGACGGTGGCGAACTTCCTTCAGTACGTGAAGGACGGCCACTACAACGGCACGGTGTTCCACCGCGTCATCGACGGCTTCATGATCCAGGGCGGCGGTTTCGACAAGGACATGCGGCAGAAGCCGACCCGCGCGACGGTCGAGAGCGAGGCCGCCAACGGGCTTAAGAACGACTACGGCACGATCGCGATGGCGCGCACGCCCGACCCGCACTCGGCGAGCGCGCAGTTCTTCATCAACGTGAAGAACAACGACTTCCTCAACTACCGCGAGCCGACACCGCAGGGCTACGGCTACACCGTCTTCGGCAAGGTCGTCTCCGGCATGGACATCGTGGACAAGATCGCGAAGGTCCCGACCGGCAACGCGGGCCCGCACCAGAACGTCCCGCGCGAGCCGGTCGTGATCGAGTCCGCCGCCATTCTTCCTGCCAAATAGAAGGGACATCATGGTCAAACTGCACACGAACTACGGCGTCATCGCGCTCGAACTCGACGCCGCCAAGGCACCCGAGACGGTGAAGAACTTCCTCGGCTACGTCGAGAGCGGTCACTACGCCAACACGATCTTTCACCGCGTCATCGACGGCTTCATGGTGCAGGGCGGCGGGTTCGAGCCCGGCATGAAGCAGAAGCCGACGCGCGCGCCGATCCAGAACGAGGCGGCGAACGGCCTGAAGAACGACCGCTACACGATAGCGATGGCGCGCACCAACGACCCGCACTCGGCCACCGCCCAGTTCTTCATCAACGTGAAGGACAACGACTTCCTCAACCACACCGCCCCGACGCCGCAGGGCTGGGGCTACTGCGTGTTCGGCAAGGTCGTCGAGGGCCAGGACGTCGTGGAAAAGATCAAGGCGGTGAAGACCGGCCGCAGCGGCATGCACCAGGACGTGCCGCAGCAGGACGTGCTGATCGAGCGGGCCGAGGTCGTCTAGCCGCGGCGCGCGGCACCGCGGAGCCGCCGTGGACCGTCCGGCGCTCTTCGTCTCCGACGTCCATCTCGCGCCCGAGCGGCCGGCCATGGCCGCCCGCTTCCTGCGCTTCGTCGTCGAGGAGGCGCGCGGTGCCGGCGCGCTCTTCATCCTCGGCGACCTCTTCGATCACTGGCTCGGAGACGACGACGCCGACGAGCCGTTCAACCGCGACGTGCTCGGCGCGCTGGGGACGCTCGCCGCCTCCGGCGTCGAGGTCGCGTTCCTCCACGGCAATCGCGACTTCCTGCTGAGCAGCCGCGCGGCCGCGCGCGCGGGCCTGCGGCTGATTCACGACCCGACGGTGCGGGAGCTGTTCGGCACCCGCACGCTGCTCGTGCACGGCGACACGCTGTGCACCGACGACGTGCGGTACCAGCGCTATCGCGCGCGCGTCCGGCGCCCCGCGGTCGTGCGCACCTTCCTCGCGCTGCCGCGCGCCCTGCGGCGGGTAATCGCGCGCGGCCTGCGGTCGGTGAGCGAGAGCGAGAAGGACGCCAAGCCGACGGAAATCATGGACGTCGCCATTCCGACCGTCGAGGCGGCGCTGCGTGCGCACGGCTATCCGCGGCTCATTCACGGGCACACGCACCGCCCGGGGCGCCACCTGCACGAGATCGACGGCCAGAGGTGCGAGCGCTGGGTGCTCGCCGACTGGTACCGGCGCGGCAGCTACCTGCGCTGCGACGCCCGGGGATGCGCGAGCGTCGAGCTCGACTGACGCCGCCTAGCCGTCGAGGCCGCGCGCGAGATCGCGCTTGAGGTCCTCGACCGATTCGAGGCCGACGGCGACCCGAACCAGCCCCTCGCCGATGCCTGCGGCCGCGCGCGCTTCGGCGCCGATCCTTCCGTGCGTCGTGGTCGCCGGATGCGTGATCGTGCTCTTCGTGTCGCCGAGATTGGCGGTGATGGAGAGGAGGCGCGTCGCGTCGATGACCCGCCACGCCGCGGCGCGCCCGCCGCGCACGTCGAAGGACACGATTGCGCCGCCCGCGGACTGCTGCCGCATCGCGAGCGCGTGCTGCGGATGGGAGGCGAGGCCCGGATAGTAGACGCGCTCGACGCGCGGATGCGACTCGACCCAGCGCGCCAGCTCGAGCGCGCGCTGCGACTGCGCGTCCATGCGGATGCGCAGGGTCTCGAGCCCCTTCAGCAGCACCCAGGCGTTGAACGCGGACAGGCTCGGCCCGGCAGTGCGCAGGAACGGAAACACTCCGTCCATGACGAGGTCGCGTCGGCCGACGACCGCACCGCCGAGCACGCGCCCCTGGCCGTCGAGGTACTTCGTCGCCGAGTGGATGACGACGTCGGCGCCGAGCGCGAG
>CAZIXQ010000368.1:0-3292 GCA_964543155.1 uncultured Enterobacteriaceae bacterium | reverse complement strand
GCGGGAGATCCCCGCCGAGCGCTCCGGCAAGTTCCGCTACGTGCTGAGCCATGTGCCCGTCCAGTAGCGCAATTCGCATGACCGCCGCATGAGGGACATCGCCTTCCTCGCCGCGCTCGCGGTCGCGCTGCCGTTCTCCGTCCTGCATCCCTGGATCGGGATCATGGTGTGGAACGTCATCAGCATCATGAATCCGCACCGCTACCTCTGGACGGTCAGCACCTGGCCGCTGGCCGCGGTGGTGGCGGGGGCGATCTTCCTGGGGCTGGTCGTGACGAAGGACCGGCTCCGGCTCCCGGTGACCGCGGTCACGGTGGTCCTCGCGCTCTTCTCGCTGTGGATGTGCGTCACCTATCCCTTCTCGATCCACGTCGCGGAGAGCTGGCCGCAGCTCACGAAGGTGCTGAAGATCCAGCTCATGATCTTCGTGTCGCTGCTCGTGCTGCGCGAGCGCCGGCATCTCGAGATCCTGGTGTGGGTGATCGTGGTCTCCCTCGGCTTCTACGGCGTCAAGGGCGGCGTCTTCACGCTGCTGGGCGGCGCCGAGTACCGCGTCTGGGGTCCCCCCGGGACGTTCATCGAGGACAACAACGAGCTCGCGCTCGCCCTGCTGATGACGATCCCGCTGATGCGCTACCTCCAGCTCCAGGTGCAGAACCGGTGGGCGAAGCTCGCGTTCTACCCCGCGATGGTGCTGTGCGCGCTCTCCGCGCTCGGCAGCCATTCGCGCGGCGCGCTGGTCGCGCTCGCCGCGGTCGCGTTCCTCCTGTGGCTGAAGTCGCGCCACAAGCTCGCCTCGGCCCCGGTCCTGGCCGCGGTCGGCGTCGCGATGCTCGCGTTCATGCCCGAGCACTGGTGGGAGCGCATGACGACGATCACCGAGTACCAGCAGGACGCCTCCGCGATGGGGCGTCTGAACGCCTGGACGGCGATGTTCAACATCGCGAAGGCCCGGGTCTTCGGCGGAGGCTTCTACATCTACCGCCCCGACGTGTTCGCGGTGTACGCGCCGGATCCGAATGCGGTGCACGCGGCGCACAGCATCTACTTCCAGGTGATGGGCGAGCACGGGTTCGTCGGGCTCGCGATCTTCCTGCTCGTGTGGCTCCTGACCTGGCGCAACGCGTCGTGGGTGATCAAGCACGCGCGGCGCGACCCGGCGACGGAATGGGCCGCGGCGCTCGCCGGGCTGGTGCAGGTCAGCCTCGCCGCGTACCTCGTCGGGGGGAACTTCTACAGCCTCGCCTACTTCGACCTGCCCTACAACCTGCTGGTGCTGGTGGTCATCGCCCGGCGGATCGTCGAGGAGCACGCGCAGGAGCGGACGGCCGAGGCGGCGAAGCCGCGCACGCCGGCGCCGCGCGGCGTGCCGGTCAACCCGCCCAGCCGCGCATGAGCGCGCTCGCGCGGCCGGCGCTCGGCGCGCTTTCCCGGGGCCGGCTCACGGTGACGATCTTCCACCGCGTGCGCGCGGTGAGCGATCCGCTGTTTGCCGAGGAGGGCGACGCGCAGCGCTTTGCGGCGTCGGTGGAGCGCCTAAAGCGGTGGTTCACGATCCTGCCGCTGTCGGAGGCGGTCGAACGGCTGGCTGCCGGATCCCTGCCGCCGCGCGCGCTCTCGATCACATTCGACGACGGCTATGCGGACAACCGCACCGTCGCGCTGCCGATCCTGCAGCGCCTCGGGGTGAAGGCGACGTTCTTCGTCGCGGCGGGTTTTCTCGACGGCGGGCGGATGTTCAACGACACGGTGATCGAGGCGGTGCGGGGCTGCCCGGGTCAGACGCTGGATCTCGGGCCGATCGGGCTCGGGGTGCACGACGTCGCGTCTAGCCCGGCGCGGCGGCGCGCGATCGAGACGCTGATCGGGGCGCTGAAGCACCTCGATCCGCGCGAGCGCGAGGAGAAGGCGAGGGCGGTCGCGGATGCCGCGGGTGCGCGGCTCCCCGACGATCTCATGCTCAGTGCCCAGCAGGTGCGCGAGCTGCGCGCCGCGGGGATGGAGATTGGCGGTCACACGCTGACGCACCCGATCCTGACGCAGGTTTCCGATGCGGAGGCGCGAGCCGAGATCGCGACGGGCCGCGAGCGGCTGGAGGCGATCCTCGGCGAGCGGGTGTCGCTGTTCGCTTATCCGAACGGCAAGCCGGGGCGCGACTATGGCCCGGCGCACGTTCGCATGGTCCGCGAGCTCGGCTTCAAGGCGGCGTTCTCGACGGCGCACGGCGCCGCGCGGCCGGGCGACGACCTCCACCAGCTCCCGCGCTTCACGCCTTGGGCGGAGGCGCCGTGGCGGCAGCTCGTGCAGTTCGTCGGCAACCTCCGGCGGCGCGACTTTCCCGGCGCCGCCGGGTAACCCAGCACTCTTTGCCGGCGCACGGCGGGTCCTGCGGGCGCCATCGCCCAGCGCGCGGATCGTGGAACTGCGAGTGTCGGCGCTTCTTACAGTCTGCTCTCCGGGCGCCCGGTCTTCCGGCAGTAACTCATTGATTCAACCAAAGTTTGCATTCGAGGCATGAGTTCTGCTTACTGTTGGTAGGGGCTTGGGGTTTCCCGATTCGCCCGGGAGAAGAATGATGCGGAAGATCATCGCGACACTGGCATTTGGTGCTGGCCTGACCATGGCGCCGCATGTGCAGGCGGGGTTGATTTTCGATGTCGATGCCCTCGCCAACGCGTCACTGAACAGTCCCCTGCCGACGACGGTGTTCGTTCCAGCGGGCCAGTTTCTTGACATCACCGTGGATCCGGGTGACCTGTGGAACGCGGGCGCGCTTCCAAGGTGGTCGAACGCCGACGGGCTGGCGACCGTCCCGACTGGCGGGTTACCTGTCGGCGGCTTGCTTGCGACCGGAACGGATGAGAGCGGTCAAGTCGCCGGAACGCTGATTGGCGCGGACATCTTCGGGCTCTTGACTCAAGACGGATTCACCGCGCCCTTCGGGACACTGGTCGGACGGATCGGCAGCACCTACTTCAACATTGGAACATCGTTCACTGGCCCGGCGCCAGCGACCGGCAGGCTGTACCTCATGTACTGGGACACGGAATTCCGCGACAACACCAATGGGATTCGCGTTCATATCGATGTGCCCGAACCTGCCACGCTCGCGCTCCTCGGCCTCGCGCTCGCCGGTCTCGGTTTCGCTCGCCGCCCCAAGTCGCGCTGAGCAGCTCGAGCGCATACGGACCCCGCCCGCGTGGCGGGGTTTTCGTTTGGGAGCTCGCACAGCGTCGCGGTGCGCCGGGCCGGGGCGCCGCTGCTCTTACACGACGTCAGTGGGCACGGCCCA
>CAZIXQ010000367.1:0-3327 GCA_964543155.1 uncultured Enterobacteriaceae bacterium | reverse complement strand
TGGTGCTCGCGATGCACTCGGGGTTCGCGTTCCTCGAGCTCGGCACCGTACGCTCCAAGAACCAGATCAACGCGCTGGTGAAGATCCTGTGCGACTTCTCGGTCTCCACGCTCGCGTACTTCTTCGTCGGCTACGGGATCGCCTACGGGGTGAGCTTCCTCTCCGGCGCGGAAACGCTGGCGCAGAAGAACGGCTACGAGCTCGTGAAGTTCTTCTTCCTGCTCACGTTCGCCGCCGCCGTGCCCGCGATCGTCTCGGGCGGGATCGCCGAGCGCGCGCGCTTCTATCCCCAGCTCGCCGCCTCGATCCTGATCGTCGCGCTGGTGTACCCGCTGTTCGAGGGCATCGCCTGGAACCAGAAGTTCGGCGTTCAGGCGTGGCTCAAGGGGGCGTTCGGGGAGGAATTCCACGATTTCGCCGGGTCGATCGTCGTGCACGCGGTCGGCGGCTGGCTCGGGCTCGTTGCCGTGCTGCTGCTCGGGGCCCGCACCGGCCGCTACGGCAGGGACGGAAGGGTGAGCGCGGCTTACCCGCCGTCGTCGATTCCGTTCCTCGCGCTCGGCGCATGGATCCTCTCGGTGGGGTGGTTCGGGTTCAACGTCATGTCCGCGCAGACGCTCGACAAGATCAGCGGCCTGGTCGCGCTCAACTCGCTGATGGCGATGGTCGGGGGGACGCTCGCCGCGCTGGCGGCCGGGCGCAACGACCCGGGCTTCGTGCACAACGGCCCACTCGCCGGGCTCGTCGCGGTGTGCGCGGGTTCGGACGTGATGCATCCGCTCGGCGCGCTCGTGACCGGCGCCGCGGCGGGCGCGATCTTCGTGTACCTCTTCACGCTCGCGCAGAACCGCTGGCGCATCGACGACGTGCTCGGGGTATGGCCGCTGCACGGCCTGTGCGGCGCCTGGGGCGGCATCGCGTGCGGGATCTTCGGTGCGAAGGCGCTCGGCGGAATGGGCGGCGTGAGCATCCTGTCCCAGCTCGCGGGCACGGGCCTCGGCATCGGTGTCGCGCTCGTCGGCGGCGCGATCGTCTACGGCGCGATAAAGGCGACGGTGGGCTTGCGCCTCGACCCGGAGGCCGAGTTCGAGGGGGCCGACCTCTCGACGCACCGGATCATCTCGACGCCGGAGCGCTGAGCGGGCGGGATGATCACTTGAGCGGCAGGATCTCGCCGGTGTGGAAGCCGTACGCGCCGGCCTTCCGGTCCGCGTAGTAGTGCCCGAGCGTCGTGGAGATCGTGCGGAAGGCGATCTCCTTCCACGGGATCGCATTCTCCGCGAACAGGGCCACCTCGAGGCTCTCGGTCCCGGGCCCGAAGCCGAGGTCGAGCAGTCGTCCGCGGTAGAAGATGTGCACCTGATTCACGTGCGGGACCGAGATCACCGCGTACATCGCGGTGAGCTCGACGCGCGCATTGGCTTCTTCGTGCGTCTCGCGCAGCGCCGCCTGCGCCACCGTCTCGCCGTTCTCCATGAAGCCGGCCGGCAGCGTCCAGAGGCCGAGCCGCGGCTCGATCGCGCGCCGGCAGAGGAGGATCCGGTCCTCCCACTCGGCAATGCACCCGATCACCATCTTCGGGTTCTGGTAGTGGATCGTGTCGCACGCCGGGCACACGTGGCGCGGGAGGTTGTCGCCGGCGGGGACGCGGAGCTCGACCGGAGCGCCGCAGTTGGAGCAGAACTTCATCGGGGTGGCGGGTGCACTGCGGCCCTATGATAACCTGCCCTCGCGCCGCATCCCGCGCCCGAGACATGCGCCCTTCCGACCTCGCCGCAGTGATCGACCGCGAGTGCCGCGCCGCGGCGTCCGGCACGCACACGCCCGTGATGCTCTGGGGCCCGCCGGGCGTCGGCAAGTCGCAGCTCGTGGCGCAGGTGGCCGCGCGTCACGGCGCGCGGCTCGTCGACGTCCGCCTCGCGCAGATGGAGCCGACCGACCTCCGCGGCATCCCGTTCCGTGACGGTCGCCAGGTCGTGTGGTCGGTCCCGGCGCTGCTGCCCGATGCGGCCCGGGACGGCGCGCGCGGCATCCTCTTCCTGGACGAGATCACCTCCGCGGTGCCGACGGTGACCGCCGCAGCCTACCAGCTCATCCTCGACCGTCGGCTCGGGGAGTACGCGCTGCCGCCGGGCTGGGCGGTGCTCGCCGCGGGCAACCGCCAGGGCGATCGCGGCGTGACCTTCCAGATGCCCGCGCCGCTCGCCAACCGCTTCGCGCACTACGAGCTCGAGCCGGACCTGGACGACTGGGTCGCCTGGGCGCATCTCGCCGGCATCGACGCACGCCTGATCGCGTTCCTGCGCTTTCGTCCCGATCTGCTCTTCGACTTCGACCCGTCACGGCACGCGGTCGCGTTTCCGTCGCCGCGCTCGTGGGAGTTCGCGAGCCGTGCGATCGCGAAGTTCGGCGACCGGCCCGACCTGCTGCGCGCCGCGCTCCAGTCGTGCGTGGGCGCGGCGGCCGGCCTTGCGGCGGCGGCCTTCCTCGAACACCTCGGCGCGCTGCCCGACCCGGCCGACGTCGTGGCGGGGCGGGTGACCGAAGTCCCGCGCGGGGTGGAGCTGCAGTACGCCCTGGCCGCGGCCGTCGTGCGGCACGTCGCGCGGATGGAGGGCGCGGCGCAGCGCGACGCGGCTTCCGCCGTGCTCGAGTACGCCCGCCGGTTTCCGCAGCGCGAGCTCGGCGTGATGCTGGTCGCCGACCTCCAGCGCGCGGTCGGCCGGCCGCTCTACGACGCGCCGGCGTTCGCCGGGTGGGCGGAGAGCGTCACCGACCTCCTCTCCTACGACCGCGCCTGAGGCATGGCGGAGGCGACCGCGCGGAAGCTGGCGGCGGCGCGCGCGCGCCTCGTGCTCGAGCGCCCATTCATCGGTGCGCTCGTCCTGCATCTCGACCTCGTGGCAGCGCCGCGCCTGCGCACGATCGGCACCGACGCGCGCGCGCTCTACTACAACCCGGGGTTCGTCGACGGGCTGTCGTTCGAGGCGACGCAGTTCGTTCTCGCCCACGAGGCCCTGCACTGCGCGCTCGGTCACTTCCACCGCGGCCGGCACCGGGTGCGCGCGCGCTGGGATCGCGCCTGCGACTACGCGGTGAACCAGTTGCTCGTCGACGACGGCATGAGCGCGCCCGACGGGGTGCTGCTCGACGCCGCCTACCGCGGGCTCGCGGCGGAGGAGATCTATCCGCTGGTGGCGGACGAGGCGCCGGGCGCACCGCTCGACGAGCACCTCTTCGGCGCGGCGCCGATGGGCTTCGCCGCGGCCCTGCGCGCGACGCGCGGTGCGACGCCGGAGGCGGCGCAGCTCGACGAGGCGTTCCTGG
>CAZIXQ010000366.1:0-3360 GCA_964543155.1 uncultured Enterobacteriaceae bacterium | reverse complement strand
TTCGAGGTGGGCGAGGCGGTGCGCGTCAAGGAAGGCCCCTTTACTGACTTTCACGGGACGGTGGAGGACGTCAACTATGACAAGAGCAAGCTTCGCGTCTCGGTCACGATTTTCGGCCGCGCGACGCCGGTGGAGCTGGAGTTCGGTCAGGTCGAGAAGGCCTGAGGACGCGGTGGCGGGCTGGGTCGCGCCGCGGCCCGGGACGCCCGCGCCGCGGCGGTATCAGGCGCGGAGCGGCGCGACCGACGTGCCGTTGTTGAAGAAGGCGGCCTGAGGCCGCCGGGATGAACGGGGAGGCCGCACTAGCGCGGCCGTCCGGACCCGATAGGAGAGAAGCGTGGCAAAGAAAGTCGTCGGCTACATCAAGCTGCAGGTGCCCGCGGGCAAGGCGAACCCGAGTCCGCCGATCGGTCCCGCGCTCGGTCAGCGCGGGCTGAACATCATGGAGTTCTGCAAGGCGTTCAACGCGCAGACCCAGGGCATGGAGCCGGGCCTCCCGGTGCCGGTGGTGATCACCGCCTACCAGGACAAGAGCTTCACCTTCGTGATGAAGACGCCGCCCGCGTCCATCCTCATCAAGAAGGCGGCGAAGATCGAAAAGGGCAGCCAGCGCCCGCATACGGACAAAGTCGGAAAGATCACCCGCGCGCAAGCCGAGGAGATCGCGAAAGCGAAGATGGCCGACCTCACCGCGGCCGATCTTGACGCCGCAGTGCGCACGATCGCCGGCAGCGCACGGAGCATGGGCGTGACCGTGGAGGGCGTGAAATGAAGCAGACCAAGCGGCAGAAGGCCCTCGCCGGCCTGGTGGTCCTGAACAAGAGCTATCCAGTGGGCGAGGCGCTCGACCTCGTGAAGAAGGCCGCCAAGGCGAAATTCGATGAGTCGGTCGACGTGGCGGTGAACCTCGGCATCGACGCGAAGAAGTCCGATCAGCTCGTGCGCGGATCGGTCGTGCTGCCCGCCGGTACGGGCAAGAAGGTGCGCGTCGCCGTGTTCACGAGCGGTGCGAAGGCCGAGGAGGCCAAGGCCGCGGGCGCGGACCTCGTGGGTCTCGACGACCTGGCAGAGAAGGTGAAGGCGGGCCAGATCGACTTCGACGTCGCGATTGCAAGCCCCGATGCGATGCGGGTCGTTGGCCAGCTCGGCCAGATCCTCGGCCCGCGCGGGCTGATGCCGAACCCGAAGGTCGGCACCGTGTCGGCCGACGTAGCGACGGCGGTGCGCAACGCGAAGGCGGGTCAGGTGCAGTACCGCACCGACAAGGCGGGGATCGTGCAATGCCCGATCGGACGCGCGTCGTTTACCGCCGATGCGCTGAAGCAGAACCTCGTGGCACTGGTCGACGCGCTCAACAAGTCGCGGCCGGCGGGTGCGAAGGGCGTTTACCTCAAGAAGCTGTCGGTGTCGAGCACGATGGGCCCGGGGGTCCGCGTCGACGTCGCCACCTTGAACGGTTGACGCAAGAGAGTTTGGGCTGTCGCGGCGCCATCACGGGCCGCGGCCGTCTAAGACCGTTGGGGCGGTCGGCAGGCAGTGTGAGCGCGTCGCAGCGCGGATCGGGCAGTAGCGATCCGTGCGCGGCGGGCGAGCCGGTCGATCGCTTAATCCGCCGCGAGGCGACCCAGCGCAGATGGCGTGCCCTGAACGAAGGATTGCAGCCGCGAGGCGCCGCATTCGGCGGATCGCGGCCGGTCTCCTGACTGAAGGACGCCGTGGGTGCCGCCGGGCCGCGAGGCCGCGCGCGGCGTAACGCAACCGGAGAAATGACCGTGGGACTCAATCTCGCAGAGAAGAAGGCAGTCGTCGAGGAAGTCGCGGCGAAGGTCGCGGCCGCCCAGGCGATCGTCCTCGCCGAGTACCGTGGTCTGGAAGTGGGCAACATGACCGAGCTGCGCCGCAAGGCGCGAGGTTCGGGCGTGTACCTGCGCGTCCTCAAGAACACGCTTGCGCGCCGCGCGGTGAAGGACACGCCGTTCGCGAAGCTGGCCGACCAGATGGTCGGGCCGCTCGTGTACGGCATCTCGTCCGACCCCGTGGCGACCGCCAAGGTGATGAACGAGTTTGCCAGGGGCAACGACAAGTTCGTCATCAAGGCGGGCGCGATGCCGAACGCGGTGATCTCCGCCAAGGAGGTCGTCGCGCTCGCGTTGCTGCCGTCGCGCGAGGAGCTTCTCGCGAAGCTCATGGCGACGATGCAGGCGCCGGTCGCCCAGTTCGTCCGCACGCTGAACGAGGTGCCGTCGAAGTTCGTGCGCACCCTCGCCGCCGTGCGGGACGCGAAAGAGAAGGCCTCGGCCTGATCCCTTCCGACCACCGGATATCGAAAACGTTCTGATTCAGGAGCAAGCGAAAAATGGCCGTTGCACAAGCTGACATTCTCGACGCAATCGCGAACATGACCGTGCTCGAACTCTCCCAGCTCATCAAGCAGATGGAGGAGAAGTTCGGGGTCTCGGCTGCCGCCGCCGCGGTGGCTGTTGCCGCTCCCGCGGCCGGAGGCGGCGGCGCCGCTGCCGCCGCGGAGGAGAAGACCGAGTTCACCGTGATGCTCACCGCCGCCGGCGACAACAAGGTGAACGTCATCAAGGTGGTGCGGGCGGTGACGGGGCTTGGCCTCAAGGAGGCGAAGGACCTCGTGGACGGCGCGCCCAAGCCGGTGAAGGAAGGCATCGCCAAGAAGGATGCCGAGGACATCGTCAAGCAGATCACCGAGGCGGGCGGCAAGGCGGAGCTGAAGTAACGCGCGAGTGCAGAAGCACGCGTCCATCACTGCGAACCGGCTGGCGGCCTCGTGCCGCCGGCCGGTTGCCGCCGTGACGATCGCGCGCTGCGCGCCCGCGGGGCGCAGCAGCGAGGCGGCCGGTGCGGCCGCCTCGCTCCTGTCCCCCGACAACAGCTTTCCGAAGACGGAGCACCCATGACCGCTCTCCAGTACACGTCGACCGAGAAGAAGCGCATTCGCAAGAGCTTCGCGAAGCGCGCATCGGTGCTGAACGTGCCGTTCCTGCTCGCGACGCAGCTCGAGTCCTACACCGCGTTCCTGCAGGCACCGGTGCCCCCGACCGAGCGCAAGAACGAGGGCCTCCAGGCGGCGTTCACGTCGATCTTCCCGATCAGCTCGCACAGCGGCAACGCGCGCCTGGAATTCGTGAGCTACGCGCTCGGCGAGCCGCCGTTCGACGTAAAGGAGTGCCAGCAGCGCGGCCTCACGTTCGCGAGCCCGCTGCGCGCGAAAGTGCGCCTGACGATCATGGACAAGGAGGCGCCCAAGCCGACGGTGCGCGAGGTGAAGGAGCAGGAGGTGTACATGGGCGAGATTCCGCTCATGACCACGACCGGCTCGTTCATCATCAACGG
>CAZIXQ010000365.1:0-3374 GCA_964543155.1 uncultured Enterobacteriaceae bacterium | reverse complement strand
ACCGTGTCGACGCGGTAGAACTTCAGGCCGTTGCGCGCCATCTGGTTCGGCTTGACGTTCTTCACCCACGCATGCGCGAGCCCGTAGTCCTTCGGGTGGAAACCCCACACCCAGGGCGCGTCCGCGCGCGCAATGCCCACCATCTGGTCGATGATCGCCTGCCGTTGCGGGCCGTTCGGCATGTTCTTCATCCGCTCGAACAGCCGGTCGTACTCGGGGTTAGAGTAGTTCGCGGCGTTCTCGCCTCCGGTCTTCGCGCGCGCCTGTGGCCCGTTCAGCAGGAACAGGAAGTTCTCGGGGTCGGGGTAGTCCGCGTTCCAGCCCAGGAAGAAGAGCTGCGTGTTGCCGGTGCGCACCTTCTCCTGGAAGCGGTTCCAGTCGCTCGTGCGCAGCTCGAGCTCGATGTCGAGCTTCTGGAACTGCCGGCGGTACCAGTCGAGGCGCGGCTTGTCGCCGGGCCCGCGCTGCACGGTGTCCAGGTGGAGAACGAGCGGCTGCCCGGTCGCCGCGTCCCGGCCGTCGGGAAAGCCGGCCTCGGCGAGGAGCTTCTTCGCCGTCTCGATCGCCTTGCGCCGCGGCGCGCCATCGACCCAGTCGTAGACCACCGGGTTGATTCCGGCCTCGCCCTCGCGGTAGCCGAAGATTCCGGGCGGGATCGGGCCCATCCCGGGAATGCCCCGGCCGTTCTGGAAGATCGAGATGAACTCCTCCCAGTCGACCGCGATGGAGATCGCCTGGCGGAGCTTGCGCGCGCGCTCCGACAGGCCGCCGACCACGGGATCGAGGAAATTGAACGCGAGATAGAACGTGCTCGTGCCGACCGCGGTGCGCAGCCGGATCCCGCGCGCCTCCATGTCCGGGGTGAGGTTCGCCTCCCCCTCGAGATCGATGCGCACCGCCTGGTCGAAGTTGTCCGAGCTGATCCCCGACTGGTCGTAGTAGCCCTGCAGGAACTTGTTCCAGTAGGGGATGCCCTCCTTCTCGCGCGTGAACACGACGCGCTCGACGAAGGGTGCGAGCTTGCCCGCGTCGGCGAGGAGCCCCGCCTCGCGGTCGCCCGGCTCACCCTCTGACGGATACGGCTCGCCGCGAAAGTTCGGGTTGCGGCTGAGCACCATCCGCGCGTTGGGATTGTTCTCGCTCAACATGTAGGGCCCGGTCCCGATCGGCCACCAGTCGAGCGTGAGGTTGCGGCCGTCGTTCATCCCGCGCTGCGCGTGGAACCGGTCGGCCTCCACCGGCAGCGGCGCGAAGAACGGCATCGCCAGCCAGTAGACGAACTGCGGATAGAGCCCCCTGACGCGAACGCGGTAGGTGTAGCGGTCGACCACCTCGACCCCGGCGAGCGCGTGCTCGCGCAGGTCGATCCACGGCGCGCCCTTGTCGGCCTTCCCGAAGCGCGCCTCGTGGTCCTGCATGAGGCGCTGGTTCTCGGCTTTCAGCCGCTCGGCGAGGTCCTTCAGGCCCACGATGTACTCGCTCATGTGCCCGAAGATCGGCGAGTTGACGCGCGGATGCGCGAGCCGCTTGATCTGGTAGACGTAGTCCGCGGCGACGAGCTCGCGCGTGCCGGTTCGCGGGAAATCGGCGAGCGTGAACCTGCTTCTGATCTCGTCCTCGGGGAGGTCGAGATAGAGCGGCTTGCCGGCCGCGTCGGTCGCGAGCGCCGGGTGCGGCTGGTACCGGATGCCCGGACGGATGCGGATCTCGTACTCGCTGAACGCGACCTCGGACGCCGGCGCGTCCGCGGGGAGCTCGCGTCCTGCCGCATCGAGGAGCCGCGGCCGCGGCACCTCGGTTGCGGCCTGGGGCGCGAGCTCGTAGGGACGCTTGAGGTAGTGATACTGCAGCGGCGGCTCGTAGACCTGCTGGATGAAGCCCCACTCGTCGGAGGTGTAGGAGCGCGCCGGATCGAGGGTCTTCGGCCGGTCGATGAACGAGCTGTAGAGGTAGTTCTGGCCGCGATCGGCGGCAGGGTACGGATCGTTCCACTCGGTGCCGCACCCTGCGGTGAGCGCCGCCACGACGAGAGGTGCGGCGAGCCGGCGCGCGATCATGGCGCGCCAGTGTAGCCGAGCGCCCCGCGGGCGTCACCGCGGGGCGATCCCCTATAATCGCGGCTCTCATCCCGGGACGGCCATGGGCATCCTCGACAACAAGCGCATTCTCGTCACCGGGCTGCTCAGCAACCGCTCGATCGCGTACGGCATCGCGCGCGCGTGCCGCGCACAGGGCGCCGAGCTCGCCTTCACCTACCAGAACGAGCGCTTCCAGGAGCGGGTGACCGACATGGCCGCCGAGCTCGGCAGCGACATCACGCTCGCCTGCGACGTCTCGAGCGACGAGGAGATCGCGCGCGCCTTTGCCGCGCTGCGCAGCCGCTGGGACGCCCTGGACGGCCTGGTGCACGCGATCGCGTTCGCGCCGCGCGAGGCGATCGCCGGCGACTTCCTCGAGGGCCTGTCGCGCGAAGCGTTCAGGGTCGCCCACGACGTCTCGAGCTACAGCTTCCCCGCGCTCGCGAAGGCGGCGCTGCCGCTCATGGCGGGTCGCGCCGGCGCCATGGTGACCCTCACCTACCTCGGCGCCGAGCGCGTCGTGCCCCACTACAACACGATGGGACTGGCCAAGGCGAGTCTGGAGGCGGCCGTGCGCTACCTCGCGGCGAACCTCGGACCGAAGGGGATCCGCGTGAACGGCATCTCGGCGGGCCCGATCAAGACGCTCGCCGCGAGCGGGATCGCGAGCTTCGGCAAGATCCTGAAGTTCGTCGAGGCGCACGCGCCGCTGCGCCGGAACGTGACCATCGACGACGTCGGCAATGTGGCGGCGTTCCTGCTCTCCGACCTCGCCGCCGGGGTGACGGGCGAGATCACCTACGTCGACGGCGGGTTCAACGTGATCTTCGGCGGCCTCGAGGCCGGCAACGCCGACTGACCCGACGTCCGCGGGGGCGCGTCACCGCTCCTTCCTGGCGAGGTTCGCTTCGTTGATCGTGACCTCCGAGCGCGCCTTGAGCCCGCCCAGGAACGCCTCGTAGGCCATCCTCGACTCCAGGCGTGCGAGACCCGTCTCCGCGGCGCGCAGCTTCGCCGCATCGGGCGTGCCGCCGCCCGCGACCTGGCTGATCCGGTAGACGGTGTAGCCCGTCGGCGCGAGATCCACGCCGACGTACGCCGGGAGCTTCGTCGCGTCGGCGCGAAACACCGTCCCGATCGCGCGCGGGTCGATCCCGCCGGGCGTCTCCCGGCTCACGGTGCGGGGCTGACCCCACCCGGCGCCGGGCCCCTTGCCCGACTGCAGGTCGGCGAGGCGCGCCACGCCCGCCGCACGGGCCAGCTTCTGGGCCTCGGCTTCGGTGAGCAGCCGCGTGA
>CAZIXQ010000364.1:0-3377 GCA_964543155.1 uncultured Enterobacteriaceae bacterium | reverse complement strand
GCGCCGGCCATGCGGTCGTTCGCGATGCGGATCACCGCGGCGGCAGCCTGGTCGGCGGCGAGACCCAGCGCCCGGCCGATCTGCGCCTCGATCATCCCGCGCAGCCGCTCGAGCGGGACCGGCCGCTCGACCGCGAGGAGCCCGGTGGGGTTCAGCCGGCCGAGCGCGAGGTTCGCGTCGGTGATCGTCACGCGCTCCCCGCCGCGCCCGTAGCAGATCGGTCCCGGCGCCGCGCCCGCGCTCTCCGGGCCGACCTGGAGCATGCCGGCCTCGGTGATGCGCGCGATCGAGCCGCCGCCCGCCCCGATCGTGTGCACGTCCACCATCGGCACGTGGATCGGCATCGCGTATTCGAGCTCGAGCTCGGTCGAGACCGCCGGGCGCGCATCCTGGATGAGGGCGACGTCGGTCGACGTTCCGCCCATGTCGTAGGTGACGATGTTCGGGATGCCGGCGCGGGTCGCGGTGTACGCCGCGGCGATCACGCCCGACGCCGGCCCCGACATCACCGTGTTGACCGCCGACTCGGCGGCGATGCCCGCCGCAACCGTCCCGCCGTTGCCCTGCATCACCAGGAGCTCGGCGCCGAACCCGCGCCTCGCGAGCTCGCCCTGCAGCCGCTCCAGGTAGCGATGGAGCACCGGCTGGATCGCAGCGTTGACCGCGGCGGTGACGCCCCGCTCGTACTCGCGGTACTCCGAGAGGATCGCGTGCCCGAGGGTCACGTGGCCGTTGCGCCACAGGCGGCGCACGATCTCGCCCGCCCGGACCTCATGCGCCGGGTTGATGTAGCTGTGGAGGAAGTGGATGACGACCGACTCGGCACCAAGCTCGGCGAGCCGCCGCGCCGCGCGCTCCACGCCGGCCTCGTCGAGCGGGCGGACGACCGCGCCGTCGGCGTCGATGCGCTCGTCGACCTCGAGGCGCAGCTCGCGCTCGACGAGCGGGCGGAACGCGCCGAGCAGGCCGTAGGGCTGCGGGCGAGTGCGTCGGCCGAGCTCGAGCACGTCGCGGAACCCGCGCGTGGTGATCAGCCCGACGCGCGCGATCTTGCGCTCGAGCATCGCGTTGGTGGTGGTGGTCGTGCCGTGGACGATCGCGCCGAGGCGCGCGAGGCCCACGCCGGTCTCGCCGAGCGCGGCGAGCACCCCGAAGGCCTGGTTGTCGGGGCTCGTGGGGACTTTCGCGAGGCGCACCTCGCCGGTCGCCTCGTCCACGAGGACGAGGTCGGTGAAGGTGCCGCCGACGTCGATGCCTGCGATGCGGGTCATACGGCGAGATACTGCGCTCGGACCTCTTCGTTGGCCGCCAGCGCCGCCATCGTGCCGGCGAATCGGATGCGGCCCTTCTCGATGATATACGCGCGGTCCGACACCTCGGTCGCGAAGTGCAGGTTCTGCTCCGAGAGCAGCACCGACAGTCCCTCGGCCTTCAGCTCGCGGATCGCGCTCGCCATCTGATCGACGATCACCGGCGCGAGCCCTTCGGAGGGCTCGTCGAGCAGGATGCACGACGGATTGCCCATGAGGGTGCGCGCGATCGTCAGCATCTGCTGCTCGCCCCCGGAGGTGCGCCCCCCCGGACGGTCGGTCATCTCGGCGAGGTTCGGGAAGAGCCGGAAGAGCCGCTCGGGCGTCCAGGTGGGCGCACCCGGCCGCGGCGGCTGGCGGCCGACCTCGAGGTTCTCCATCACCGTGAGCTCGGTGAAGATGCGCCGGTCCTCCGGCACGTACCCGAGCCCGAGCGCGGCGATCTCGTAGGGCTCGAGCCGTTCGATGCGCCGCCCGTCGAACTCGATCTCGCCCCCGGCCGGACGCACGAGGCCGATGATGCTCTTCAGGGTGGTCGACTTGCCCGCGCCGTTGCGGCCGAGCAGCACCACCACCTCGCCCGTGCCGACCTCGAGCGACAGGTCGGCGAGGATGTGGGCGCGGCCGTAGTAGGCCTCGAGCTGCCGGACCGCGAGCATCAGTGCGCCCCCCGCGAGCCGAGGTAGACCTGCTGCACCTCCGCGCTCGCACGCACCTCGGCGGGCCTCCCCGCGGCGATCAGGCGTCCGCGGTTGAGCACGATGATGCGGTCGGCGTGCGCGAACACGACGTCCATGTCGTGCTCGGTGAAGAGCACCGCGATGCGCCGCTCGCGCACGATCTCGGCGGTGAGGGCCATGAGCGCGATGCGCTCCTTCGGCGCCATGCCGGCGGTCGGCTCGTCCATCAGGAGCAGGCGCGGCTCGTTGGCGAGCGCCACCGCGAGCTCGACGCGCTTCAGGTCGCCGTAGGCGAGCACCGAGCACGCCCGCTCGGCCTGCTCGAGCATGCCGACGCGCGCGAGCAGGCGGTCGGCCTCGTCGCGGTACAGGCTCGCCGCCGGCCGCCACCACTCGCGCAGCTGGCGTCGGTGCGAGACGAGCGCCATCTGCACGTTCTCGCGTACCGTCATCGACGCGAAGGTGGCGGTGATCTGGAACGTGCGCCCGACGCCGAGGCGCCAGACCGCGCGCGGCGCGAGCCCGAGCAGCTCGCGCCCCTCGAAGCGCACGCTGCCGCCGTCGGCTGCGAGCTGGCCGTTCAGCATGTTGAAGCAGGTGGTCTTGCCCGCCCCGTTCGGGCCGATCAGCGCAAGCAGCTCGCCGGCGGCGAGCTCGAAGCTCACGTCGCGCACGGCGCGCACGCCGCCGAAGGACTTGGCGAGGTGCGCGACCGCGAGGACGCTCGTCATTCGGCCTCCTTCCCCGCGAACCAGCCGCGCGCCGCCCCCACGATGCCCTGCGGGAAAGCGAGGACGAGCACGAGGATCGCGATGCCGAGCACCGCCCGCCAGTAGTCCGTGCCGCGCGCGATGGTGTCCTGCAGCCAGGTGAAGACCGCCGCTCCCACGACCGGCCCGCTCAGGGTCTGCACCCCCCCGAGCAGCACCATGACCAGGGCGTCGATGGAGCGCGACACCGCCATGGTCGAGTCGGGCGAGATGCTGCCTTTCGAGAAGGCGTACAGCCCGCCCGCGAGGCCGGCGCACGCGCCTGCGACGACGAACCCGGCCCACTGCATGCGCCGCACGTCGATGCCGATCGCGTCGGCGCGCAGCGGCGAGTCGCGCCCCGCGCGCAGCGCGTAGCCGAACGGCGCGAACAGGATCCGCCGCAGGAGCAGGATCGCGCCGCCGCAAAGCGCAAGCGCGAGCAGGTAGTACGCGGGCTTCGGCGCGAGCCAGGGCGCGGGCCACACGCCGACGATGCCGTTCGACCCCCCGGTGAAGGCGTCCCACTGGAACACGATCGACCACGCGATCTGGGCGAACGCCAGCGTGAGCATCGCGAGATAGACGCCCGAGAGGCGCACGCAGAACCAGCCGAACACGACCGCGCCGGCCGCGGC
>CAZIXQ010000363.1:0-3390 GCA_964543155.1 uncultured Enterobacteriaceae bacterium | reverse complement strand
TCGCGATGATGTTCGCCGCCCTGGTTGCGCTCATCCTGGGGATGGGAATGCCGACTACCGCCGCCTACGCGATCGCAGCGGCCGTGATCGCGCCGGGCGTGACCAAGATGGGCGTGCCGCCGCTCGTTGCACACATGTTCATCTTCTACTTCGCCGTGATCTCGGCGATCACCCCGCCGGTCGCGCTCGCGTCGTCCGCGGCCGCGGGCATGGCGCAGTCCGACCCCTGGCGGACCTCGTGGGTCGCGCTGAAGATGGGACTGGCGACGTTCATCGTGCCGCTCATGTTCTTCTTCAGCCCGGTGCTGCTGATGCAGGGGACCTGGCCGGAGATCCTCCACGCCGGCCTGACCGCGTCGATCGGGGTGTGGTTCCTGGCGTCCGGTACGGAAGGATGGGCGCGCGGGCAGCTCGCCCTGCCCTTGCGCGGCGCCATGATCGTAGCGGCCCTGCTCTGCATGCATCCGGGCGCGATCACCGACGCGATCGGCATCGCGCTCGGCGGCGCGGTGTACGCCTACCAGTACCTGCGCGCGGGCGGCGGGCGGCCGGCGCCCTCACGCTAGGCGGCGCGGCGCGCGCGCAGCCACCGCGCGAGCGGCAGCAGCCAGACGAGCAGCGTAAGGACTGCGAGGCCGGCGGCGATCGGGCGCTCGACGAACGCGAGCCAGCGCCCGTCCGCCTTGATCATCGACGTCACGAAGTTCTCCTCGAGCATTGCGCCGAGGATCACCCCCAGGATCGCCGGCGCGACCGGGTACCCGTTCTCTTCCATGAAATAGGCGGCGACGCCGAACACCAGGATCACGATCACCGCGAACACGGTGTTGTTGATCGCGAACGCGCCCACGATGCAGAAGAGCAGGATGATCGGCATCAGCACGTTGCGGGGCACGTCGAGGATGCGCCGCGCGGCCTTGATCGCCGCCCAGCCGAGCGGGATCATCAGCAGGTTCGCGAGGAAGAACACGATGAACACCGCGTAGATGGCTGCGGGGTTGTTGATGAAGATCGTCGGCCCGGGGTTCATGCCCTTGATGTAGAGCACGCCGATCACGATCGCGGTGATCGAGTCTCCCGGGATGCCGAACACGAGCGCCGGGATCCAGGCTCCGGCGAGCGCGCTGTTGTTCGCCGCGCCGGCCTCCACGATCCCCTCCACGTGGCCGGTCCCGAACCTCTCCGGGGTCTTCGAGAAGCGCTTCGACATCGCGTACGACATCCAGGCGGCGATGTCGGCGCCGGCCCCGGGCAGCGCGCCGATCGCGGTGCCGAGGACGCTGCCGCGCAGGATCGACCACGGGTACTGCACGCACAGCCGCCACATGCCGCGGAACACGTTGCCGACCTGCTTGCGGAAGACCTGCGCGGCATCTCCGGCGGTCACCGCATAACGCAGGATCTCCGACACCGCGAACATGCCGATCATCATCGGAATGAGGCCGACCGAACCCAGCAGCTCGATCGAGCCGAAGGTGAAGCGCGGGAAGCCGGCGGGGTTGTCGAGGCCGATCGACGAGATCAGCAGGCCGGCGAGAAGCGAGACGATTCCCTTGAGCGGATCGCCGAGCGTGATGATCACCGCGCTCGTCAGGCCGAGCAGCACGAGCCAGAAGTACTCGAACGAGCTGAACTTGAGCGCGACCTCGGCGAGCGAGGGCGCCGCGGCAACGAGCACGATGGTGCCGAAGATCCCGCCGATCACCGAGAAGACGAGGTCGGCGCCGAGCACGGTCTCCGCCTGCCCGTTCTTCGTCATCATGTACGACTCGTCGGTGTAGGCGGCCGACGCGGGGGTGCCGGGAATGCGCACGAGCGCCCCCGGAATGTCGCCCGAGAAGATCGCCATCGCGGTGGCGGTCACCAGCACGGCGATCGCCGGCACCGGCGGCATGAAGAAGGTGACCGGCACGAGCAGCGCGGTCGCCATCGTCGCGGTCAGGCCGGGCACTGCGCCCACGAAGAGGCCGAAGACCGCGGCGAGCAGGATGACCCCGAGCGTATACGGCTCGAACACCAGCCCGAGCGCGGCGATCACGTGCTCCATCGGTGCGGCGCCCTACCAGGCGAACCGCTCGAGGACGCCCCACGGCAGCGGCACCCTGAGCAGCTTGTAGAAGAGCCAGTGCATGACGAGGGTCGTCGCAAGCGCGGTCGCGATCGCCGCCGCCGGGCGGACGCCGAACTTCAGGAAGAGCGCGAGGAGTATGACGAGGCCCGTCGGGATGAAGCCGAGCGGGGCGACCGCGAGGACGTAGAAGACGAGGGCGGCGCAGACGGCGAGGAAGTTGGCGACCAGGCCCGGCACGCGCATCCACGGTCGGAGCGCGAGCAGCGGGAATCCCGCCCCTGCGCCGCGCACGACGAGGAGCAGGCCGGTCGCGATGAAACCGACCGCGATCAGGCCGGGAAAGAGCGCCGGGCCGTACTTCTGGCCCGGGATGAGGGGATAGCCCTGGATGTGGACGAGGATCGCGATCGCCAGCGCGATCAGCGCCGCGCCGACGACCGCGTCGTTGACTCGCACGTCTACTTGACGATGCCCACCGCCTTCATCGTCGCACCGAGGTCGTTCGACGACTTCTCCATGAACTTCGCGAAGTCCGCCGGCGGCATGTAGATGACGCCGAAGCCGCGGTCGGCCATGAATTTCTTGTAGTCGGCGCTGTCGTAGGCGTTCTTCACCGCCGCGACGAGACGCGCCTCGACGTCCTTCGGAATGCCCTTCGGCGCGGCCATGCCGCGCCAGGCGGCCATGGTCCAGTCGGTGCCGAGCGCGGCCTTGAGCGGCGGCACGCTGGGATAGAGCGCCGGCGGGTTCGCGTCCATGATCGCCAGGCTCTTGACCTTGCCGGCGTCGATGAGCGCGCGCGCTTCCGGGATCGAGCAGGGCACGACGTCCACGCCGCCCGCGACGAGGTCCTGGAGGCCGGGCGCCGCGCCGTTCGACGGCACCCACGGCGTCGCCGCCGGATCGATGTTGAGGCTCTTGAGCATGCCTGCGATCGACAGGTGCCAGATGCCGCCCTGCCCGGTGCCGGAGGATTTCAGCTTGCCGGGATTCGCCTTGATCGCGTCGACCAGCTCCTTCGCCGTCTTGTAGGGCGAGTCGGCGCGCACCTGCAGGCCGGCCGGGTCGGCGTTCACGAGGCCGAGTGGCGTGTAGGACGCGCCGGTGAGCTTCGTGAGCCCCTGCCAGTGCATCATCCCGATCTCCACGGTGATGAGCCCGATCGTGTAGCCGTCCGGCGGTGCCTCCGCGATCGCGGAGTGGCCGACGACGCCGCTGCCGCCGGTGCGGTTCACCACGTTGACCGGCTGCTTGAGGTCCTTCTCCATGATGCTCGCGAGGATGCGCGCGGTGGCGTCGGTGCCGCCGCCCGCGCCCCA
>CAZIXQ010000362.1:0-3404 GCA_964543155.1 uncultured Enterobacteriaceae bacterium | reverse complement strand
GGCGAACGCCTCGAGCGACGCACGCGCCGCGGCGAGCTCGGGGCGCGGCTCGGCGTGCCGGTGCAGCGCGCCCGCCGCGTCGCGCCGTTCGAAGCCGTGCTGGCCTGCGACCGGGAGCGCGAGCGGCGCGAACAGCCGGTCGATATCGGCGATGCGCCGGCCGGTGATGAGGGCGGTCGCGCCGCCGGTGGCGCGGTATGCGCGCTCGAGCAGCGCCACCGTCGCCGGGTCGATCCTGACCGCCTCGGGCGTGTCGGCGATGTCGAGCAGCGTGCCGTCGACGTCGAGAAAGAGCGCGATGTCGCGTGCCTGCGGCAGGGCGCGCGCCGGGTCGAACGCGGCAGCCCCGCGCCGCGGGACGCGCGCGGTCATGGCGCCGCCTCGCGGCGCAGCGGGATGACGGCGCCGGCGGCGCGCTCGGTGATCCTGCCGCGGCGGCGCATCGTCGCCGCGTCGAGAAGCATGCGCCCCGCCCAGCGGTACACATTGAACTCGCGCACGAGGCCCCGCATGATGTGCATGCGGTCGCGCTGCTCGGCCGCCGGCATGGTGAGCGCGAGGTGGAACGCCGCCGCGCACTGGTCCGCGTCGTACGGATTGACGATCAGCGCCTCGGGCAGCTCGCGCGCGGCGCCGGTGAACTGGCTGAGGATCAGCACGCCGCGCTCGTCGTCGCGCGCGGCCACGAACTCCTTCGCCACCAGGTTCATGCCGTCGTGCAGGCTGGAGACGAAGCACACGTCCGCACCGCGGAAGTGTTCATACACCTCCGGCGGCTCGGCGTGCTCCACGCGCAGCACGATCGGCGACCAGCCGCCGCGGGCGAAGCGCCCGTTGATCCTGGTGGCGAGCGCGCGCACCCGCATCTCGAATTCCTGATACTCCTCGATGCGCGAGCGCGTCGGCGCGCAGACCTGGACGAAGGTGAACCGCCCGATCCACTGCGGCTCGAGCTCGAGCAGGCGCTCGACGGCGCGGAAGCGCTCGAGGATGCCCTTGGTGTAGTCCATGCGGTCCACGCCGATGCCGATCGCCACGTGCTCGGCGATCGCGTACCGCCGGCGGACCGCGCTGCGGCAGTCGGCCACCGGCGGCCAGTGCGCGCTCTCCGCGGACGGCCACTCGATCGAGATCGGGTAGCGCTTGACCGCGGTGGTACGCCCGCCGTAGGTGACGCTGAAGGTCTCGCGGTCGACGCGTGCCTCGAGCACGCGGTCGACCGTGTCGACGAAGTTGTTGACGTGGAAGCGGGTGTGGAAGCCGAGGATGCTCGACCCGAGCAGCCCCGCCAGCACCTCCTCGCGCCAGGGCAGGATCCCGAAGGCCTCCGGGTTCGGCCACGGGATGTGCCAGAAGGTGATGATCGTCGCCTCGGGCAGCGCGTCGCGCACCAGCTTCGGCAGCAGCGCGAGGTGGTAGTCCTGGACCAGCACGATCGGGTTCGCGCTGCGCGACTCGGCCACCACCGCTTTCGCGAAGCGCCCGTTCACCTCCTGGTAACGGCTCCAGTCCTCGGCGCGGAACGTCGGGCGCACGTGCGCGATGTGGCACAGCGGCCACAGGCCCTCGTTCGAGAACCCGTAGTAGTAGCCGGTCTCCTCCTCCGGAGTGAGCCACACGCGGCGGATCCGGTAGCGCGGGTTCTCGGGCGGCACCCCGACGCGGTCGTGGCGATCGACGACCTCGCGGTCGCCGGTGCCGCTGCCGTGCGCGATCCAGGTTCCCGAGCAGGCGCGCATGATCGGCTCGAGCGCGGTCACCAGGCCGCTCGCCGGACGCTGCACGTCGATGCGTCCATCGCGGCGGGTGTGGATGTAGGGCTCGCGGTTCGAGACGACCAGGATCTCCTCGCCACGCAGGTCGGCGCGCAGGATCGCACGCAGGGTCTCCGGGGTCCAGGTGATCTGGCTCTCGTCGCGCGGGCGGTAGCCGGTCTCCAGCTCGCGCATCAGGGTGCGCAGGTCGCGCGCAAGCGGCTGAAGCTCGGGCATCGTGAAGCGCGCGGCGGGGCGCAGCAGGCCCTCGCCCCGGAGCACCGCCTTCATGCCCTGCACCCAGCCGCGCCAGCTCAGCTGCGCGACGACGACCGTGATGAGCGACACGAGCGCCCCGAGGGCGACGAGGAACCAGAACACGTAGCGCTTGGTCTCCTCGCTCCGCCGCGCGACGAAGCTCATGTCGTGGACGATCACGAGCCTGCCCAGGGCGTCGCCGTCGGCCCGGACGCTCTCGACCGCGACGTGCAGCGGGCCCTTGGCGCTCCCGAGCACCCGGGTGTCGCCGTCGGCGAAACGGTCGAGCCCGTCGCAGCCGATGTCGGCCGGGAACGCGCGCGTGCCGACGAACTTCCGCTGCTGTGCGGCGCAGAACCCGAGTGCGTAGATGCGCTCGTCCTCGGCGATGCGGTTGAAGAGCGTCGCGAGCTTCGGTTGTGCGTTCGCGCGCACCAGCTCGACCAGCGGCTCGTGCAGGGTGTTGGCGATGAGCGCCGAGCGAATGTCGAGGTCGCGCACGAACCAGCGCAGCGTGAGCTGGTCGACGAGCGGCCGCACCGCGTAGGCCACGAGGCCGATGGCGACGAGCAGCGGAAGGACGAAGCGGAGCGACAGTCGCATGGCCTGATGCCGGCGCGGGAGCGGGAGGCGGCCCGCGTGCGCCGGGAAGCGGATTGTCGGAGCCCGATTCTATGCCGATTGGCGCGATCGGGTCAGGCGAACCGCTACGCCGGCTCGTAGTCGATGCGCCAGCGCTTCGCGAGGTAGCGCACGACGTGCGCGTCGCAGCCGGGCGAGCTGTAGGTCCACACCGGCTGCCCGGTCGCGAGCTTCGCGAGCTTGCGCGGCCGGACGTTCACCGGCAGGACCGCGAGCTCGCGCTCGCGCAGCGCGTCCGCCTCGGCCGCGTGCGCGGGGTCGTCCGCGTAGAACAGCCACTCGCGCGCGAACGCGTCCTGCAGGCGCTCGAGCTCGTGGCAGTCGCGCTCGGGGACCGGTACCGGCGGGTCGATGCGCGACTCGGTCGTGTGCGTCGCGACCAGCCAGTCGCCGTACACGTCGTTCTGCACCGAGCGGTAGGTGACCGTCTCGCGCGTCGCGTAGTAGTGCTCGAGCATGAAGAAGCTCGCCGGGAACTCGTGGGCGCGCGCGCCGGTGAACCAGCCGAGGACGTGGTCGTCGCGGACGAAGTAGAAGAGCGCGCAGAGCAGGCCCGCGCCGCGCGGCGCGAACGCGATGTGCACGTGGGGCTCGATCATCGGAGCTTCCCGGCGAGGTAGGCGACGCAGTCATCGAGCGTGAGCAGCCTGCGGTAGTCGGTCTCCGGCACCTCGACGCCGAAGGCCTTGTGCAGCCCGATCACGAAGTTGAGGAAGTCCATCGAGTCGACGTCGAGCTGGTCGCGCAGGT
>CAZIXQ010000361.1:0-3421 GCA_964543155.1 uncultured Enterobacteriaceae bacterium | reverse complement strand
CGCAGCAGGGCTCGCTCGTCATCAAGTCGGTCGTCTTCCCGGAATGGTGGCTGTACGCGCCGGTGCCGGCGTGCTTCGCGCTGCTGGCGATCGAGTTCGTGCGCCGGCTCCTCGCGCCCGGCACGCAGGGTCGCGCGACCGCGCACGGATAACCGCCGAGCGCGATGGCCTGGTGGCTCGCCGCGTGCGTGCTCTTCGGCCTGCTGACGGCGCTCTTCGCCGCCGGCGTGCCGGCGGCGTTCGCGTTCTTCGGCATCAACGCGGTGGGCGCCTGGACCTGGCTCGGCGGCGACGCGGGCCTGGTGCAGATGATCCGCAACGGCGTCGCCTCGATCTCGAGCTTCTCGCTCACGCCGATCCCGTTCTTCGTGCTGATGGGCGAGGTGCTGTTCCACACCGGCGTCGCGATGAAGGCGATCGACGCGATCGACCGCCTGATCTGGCGCGTGCCGGGACGCCTGTCCGTCGTCGCGGTGGTCGCCGGCACCGTGTTCTCGGCGATCTCCGGGTCCACCATCGCGACCACGGCCCTGCTCGGCAGCCTGATGCTGCCGGAGATGCTCCGGCGCGGGTATCACCCCAGCATGGCGATGGGCCCGATCATGGCGATCGGCGGCGTCGACATGCTCATCCCGCCCTCGGCGCTCACGGTGCTCCTCGGCAGCCTGGCGGGGATCTCGATCGCCGAGCTCCTGATTGCGGGCATCGTGCCCGGGGTGCTGCTCTCGGCGGCGTTCGTCGCCTACATCGTCGTGCGCGCCGCGCTCGACCCCGCGCTCGCCCCCGCGTTCGAGCACGAGCGCCTGCCCGCGTGGGACCGCTGGCGCCCGCTCCTGGTCTACGTCATGCCGCTGCTGATCATCTTCGCCGTCGTGGTGCTGGCGATGACCGCGGGCTGGGCGACGCCCACCGAGTCGGCCGCGGTCGGCGCGGTCGCGACCGTCGCGGTCGCGTGGGCCTACCGCTCGCTCACCTGGTCGAGCCTGCTCAAAGCCCTTCTCGGCACCGCGGGAATCTCGGGCGTCATCCTCTTCATCATCGTGGGCGCGACGACCTTCGCGCAGATCCTGACCTTCTCCGGCGCGACCAACGGCCTGGTGGAGGCGATCCGCGGGGCGGACCTCGCCCCGCTCGTCGTGCTCGGGACTATGATGCTGATCCTGCTCGTCCTGGGCTGCTTCGTCGACCAGGTAAGCATGATGCTGATCACGCTCCCGTTCTTCATGCCGCTCGCGCAGCACTACGGCTTCGACCCGGTGTGGTTCGGGGTGCTGTTCCTCATCTGCATGCAGCTCGGGCTGCTCACGCCGCCGTTCGGGATGCTGCTGTTCACGATGAAGAGCGTGGCGCCGAAGGAGATCGCGATGCAGCAGGTGTTCGCGGCGGTGACGCCGTACCTCGTGTTCGGCCTGCTGATGCTCGCGCTCGTGATCGCCTTCCCGCCGGTCGCGACCTGGCTGCCGAAGATGCTGTTCGCAAGATGAGGCGGTAATGGAGCGCTCGTTCAAGGAAGAGGTGGCGCTGCTGCGTCTCGGCGACGGCGAGCGGTTCCACGGCGAGGGCATCCTCGCGGTCACGAAGGCGCTCCTCCAGTCGGGCGTCTCGTACGTGGGCGGCTACCAGGGCGCGCCGATCTCGCACCTCGTCGACGTGCTGAACGACGCGCGCGACCTCCTCGACGAGCTCGGCGTGCATCTCGAGACCAACGCCTCCGAGGCCGGCGCCGCGGCGATGCTCGGCGCCTCCATCAACTACCCGATCCGCGGCGCGGTGGCGTGGAAGTCGACGGTCGGGACCAACGTCGCCTCCGACGCGCTCGCCAACCTCGCCTCCGCCGGCGTGCGCGGCGGCGCGCTGATCGTGATCGGCGAGGACTACGGCGAGGGCTCCTCGATCATGCAGGAGCGCTCGCACGCGTTCGCGATGAAGTCGCAGATCTGGCTCCTCGACCCGCGGCCGGACCTGCCGAAGATCGTGGAGATGGTCGAGCAGGGCTTCGAGCTCTCGGAGGCCTCGAGCACGCCGGTGATGCTCGAGCTGCGCATCCGCGCCTGCCACGTGCACGGCACCTTCACCGCGCGCGCGAACCGCGAGCCGCCGATCTCGCGCAAGCGCGCGCTCGAGAACCCGACGTTCGACTACGGCAGGATCGTCCTGCCGCCGTCGAGCTACGCGCAGGAGAAGCAGAAGATCGAGGTGCGCTGGCCGAAGGCGGTCGAGTTCGTGCGCGCGCGGCGCCTGAACGAGGTCTTCCCGGGTGTCCTGGACGATGCGGGCGTCATCACCCAGGGCGGCCTGTACAACATGGTGATCCGGTCGCTCCAGCAGCTCGGCCTCGCCGACGCGTTCGGCGCCAGCGCCGTCCCGATCTACTGCCTGAACGTCACCTACCCGCTGATTCCGGAGGAGATCGCGGCGTTCTGCGCCGGGAAGCGGCACGTGCTCGTCGTCGAGGAAGGCCAGCCCGCCTTCATCGAGGACGCGGTGCTCGCGAGCTTGCGCCGCGCCGAGCTGAACGGGACGAAGATCCACGGCAAGGGGTGCCTTCCGACGGCCGGGGAGTACACCGGCGAGGTGATGCTCGACGGCATGGCGAAGTTCGTCGAGCGCGCGGCGCCGGCCGGGGTCGACGTGGCGCAGGCGGTCGCGGCGCGCGATCGCCTCCTCGCGCCCAAGGCGCGCGCCGCCGCGCTGCTCGGCGGTCCGGTGCCGGGGCGCCCGCCCGGCTTCTGCATCGGCTGCCCCGAGCGGCCCGTCTTCTCGGCGATGAAGCTCCTCGAGCGCGAGTCGGGCGCGTTCCACGTGTCGGCCGACATCGGCTGCCACCTCTTCTCGACGCTGCCGCCGTTCAACATCGGCAACACCGTGCTCGGCTACGGCCTCGGGCTCGCGAGCAACTCGGCGATCGATCCGCTGTTCGCGCGCCGCACCGTCACGATCATGGGCGACGGCGGGTTCTGGCACAACGGGCTCGCTTCCGGGGTCGCGAACGCGGTGTTCAACAAGGACGACGGCATCCTCGTCATCATGAACAACGGCTACACGTCGGCGACCGGGACGCAGAACATCCCGTCCTCGCCGCACCAGCCCGGCGAGAAGATGACCGGGATGTCGATCGAGCAGGCGCTGAAGGGGGTGGGCGTGCAGGAGGTGAAGCGCGTCACCACCTACAAGGTCGCGCAGGTGGCGCGGGCGCTCGAGGACGCGATGACCTCCCCGTTCAAGGGCCTGAAGGTGATCATCGCCGAGAGCGAGTGCCAGCTCGAACGCCAGCGCCGGCTGCGCCCGCAGGTCGCCGCCGCGCTGAAGGCGGGTGAGCGGGTGGTGCGCACGCGCTTCGGGGTGGACGAGGACGTGTGCTCGGGGGACCACTCGTGCATCCGGCTGTCGGGCTGCCCGTCGCTCACCGTCAAGGATTCGT
>CAZIXQ010000360.1:0-3425 GCA_964543155.1 uncultured Enterobacteriaceae bacterium | reverse complement strand
CGCGGCTGAGCGAGAGCCCGCGCACCGCGATCGTCTCGGTCTGGGTCCCGATCGCGTCGGCCAGATAGACGATGCCCGGCACGAAGAACGCCACCGCGAGGTTGGCGGCCAGCACCTGCTCGAACTGCGCCATCACGAGCGAGGCGAGGACGCTGCCGCCCAGCCCGACGAGGAGCCACGGCAGGCGGTGGCGCATGCGCCGCACCGGCGGCGCCTCGATGGCGTCGCGTGCGAACTCGCTCTCGCGCGCGATGCCGGCCAGCCGGTGCAGGTCCTCGACGTGCTCGCGGCGCAGGATCTCGAGCAGGGCCGCCGCCGGCACCACCCCGACCAGCCCGCCCGCGTCATCGACGACCGGAATCGCGGTGAGGCCATGCTCGAGGGCGGCCGAGGCGACGTGCTCCTGGTCGATGTGACCGCGCACGCTGGGGAACTCGCGGAGCATCGCGCCGTCCAGGGTTGCGGTCGGGTCGAGCGCGAGCAGCTGCCCGATCGTCAGCACGCCCAGCACGCGGCGCGACGCATCGACGACGAGGATGAGGTCGACGCAGTCGAACCGCCGCCCCGCGAGCGCAGCCCGCGCCGCCCCCGCCGTCGTGTGCGGCGCGAACACCGGCACCGCGCGCGCGAGGTGCCAGCCCGCGGACTCCGCCGTATCAGGTCCGAGCGCCGTCTCGTCCGTGTCGTCCGTATCGTCCATCGCCCGCCCCCGCGGGCGCGTCGACGCGGCGCCCGAACGCGCCAGTATCACCGCCGGGCGAGCAGGACGCCAACCAGCGCGCCGATCAGCGCCCCGCCGGCGGCGGCCACTCCGGCCGTCTGCCACGGGTGCTCGTGGGCGTAGAGGTCGGCCTCGCGCGCGACCTGACGCGCCCGTGCGGCCACGCTCGCTTCCAGTTCGGCCACGCGCGCGCGGGCGCGCGTCAGGGCCGCCTCGACGCGCGGCCGCGCGGCGCTGATGCGCTCCTTGGAATCGGCGCGAACCGCTTCGACGAGCTCCTCGGTGTCAGCGATGACGGCTTTGACGTCGTCCGCCAGGCGCGCGCGCGCCACTTCGTAGTCGTAGTCCGACATGACGTGTTCCCCTAATGTGGGCTTACGGTCCCACGATAGGCGCTCGGGGCGGCATCCTGCTTGACCGCCGTCAAAGCAAACCGCTGGCGCGGGGGACGACCCGCGGGGCCCGCCGGTCCAGCGCAGTTCCAAGCGGGATCTCGCCCGCAGGATCCTCGCCGGCG
The DNA here is from genome assembly GCA_964543155.1 of uncultured Enterobacteriaceae bacterium. Classification (GTDB taxonomy): domain Bacteria; phylum Pseudomonadota; class Gammaproteobacteria; order Burkholderiales; family SG8-39; genus JAGVSZ01. Next base: position 2,187 of record CAZIXQ010000360.1, on the reverse strand, counting down.
TCAGGCCTTGCGTCCTTCCATCTCGCGCCACTTGTAGTCGATCAGCTCGAGCAGCACCCCGTTCATCGTCTTCGGCGGGAGGAACGCGAACTCGCAGTCGCGGAACGGCCGCGCGCCGCCGATGAACGGGTAGCCCTTGCCCTTCAGCTCCTCCATCGCCTGGCGCGTGTTGTCCACGTTGAAGCTGACGAGCATGATGCCCTCGCCGCGCTTCGCGATGAACTTCGCGACCTCGCCGTCGGGCGTGGTCGACTCCATCAGCTCGAAGCCGACCTCGCCCAGCCAGTAGCGCGCGACCCGGATCTTCTCCGGCTCGTCGACGTAGGCGTCGTCGGGCGCGCTCTTGCCGAGCACCGGCTCCCACACCTTGCGCGCCTCCTCGAGGTTGCGCACCGCAACGCAGATGTGGTCGATCTTGTTCACTTTCATGGCGCTTCTCCGTTCGTCCTCGTGCGTTCGAACTCGGCGACGCCGCGTCGGCGCAGGCCGCACGCCCTCCCGCGGCTATTTCACGTAACGGCGGAAGTCGGGCTTGCGCTTCTCGGCGAGCGCGCGCACGCCTTCCTTCGACTCCTCGGTCTCGTAGTAGAGCCGCAGCGCCTGCAGGCCGAGCCCGGCGATGCCCGCGATCGAGTCCGAGTCGGCGTTGAACGAGCGCTTGGCGATCGCGATCGCGGTCGGGCTGCGCTCCACCAGCTCGCGGCACCAGGCGTCGACCTCGGCGTCGAGCTCGCCGTCCGGCACCACCTTGTTGACGAGCCCCATCTCGAGCGCTTCCTGCGCCGAGTAGCGCCGGCAGAGGTACCAGATCTCGCGCGCCTTCTTCTCCCCGACGATGCGCGCGAGGTAGGCGGTGCCGAAGCCGGGGTCCACCGACCCCATCTTCGGGCCGACCTGGCCGAACTGCGCGGTCTCGGACGCGATCGTCAGGTCGCAGATCGTCGCGAGCACGTTGCCGCCGCCGATGGCGTAGCCGCGCACCTTCGCGATCACCGGCTTCGGGACGCCGCGGATGATGGCGTGGAGCTCCTCCATCGGCAGCCCGATCGTCCCGCGCCCGTCGTAGGACCCTTCGTGGGCGGACTGGTCGCCGCCGGTGCAGAACGCCTTTGGCCCGGCCCCGGTGAGGACGATCACGCCCACCGCCTTGTTCCAGCCCGCGCGCCCGAAGGCGTGGATGAGCTCGTCGCAGGTCTTGCCGCGGAACGCGTTGTACTTGGCCGGGCGGTTGATCGTTATGGTCGCGACGCCGTCGCGCTCGTCGTAGAGGATGTCTTCGTAGTCGGCCTGCGTGCTCATGGCGTCCGGGTCTCCACCGCCGCGCCGGGCGGCGCCCGGCGTCGCGCGCAGGTTACCGCGGCCGTCGATCGGCCGCACGTGACCGCAATCAAATGATCGTCGCGGTCGTCGTGCCCCGTCGGCGCCGCAGGGCGCGTCGCGGCCGGCTCAGCGTTCCCGCGGCTCGACGTCCAGTCGCGCGACGATGCCCTCGAGCGCGCGGCTCGGCGCCGGGTAGCGCTCGAGCACGAGCGGGTCGTGCCCGGGAATGACGTGGGCACGGGAGCTCGCGAGCGCATAGGCGCGCTGGTGGCCGGCCAGCATGTCGGCCACGTTGTAGACGATCGGGTACGGCCGCGCCTGCTCCATGTTCGCGTAATAGTGGGCGGCGTCGGAGGCGAGCACCACCCAGCCGCGCCGCGTCCACACGCGCACCATCTGCAGCCCCATCGTGTGGCCGCCGACGAAGTGCACGCTCAAGCCCGGCGCAAGCGCCTCGTCGCCGTCGTGGAACGCGACCCGCCCGTCGTACAGCCGCCGCACCATCTTCACCACGTCCTCGACGTCGAAGGCATGCCGCAGCGGCGGGTGGCCCATGCAGCGCCCGGTGGCATAGAACATCTCCTTGTCCTGCACGTGGTAGCGCGCGCGCTCGAAGAGATGATGGCTGCCGCAGTGGTCGTAGTGCAGGTGCGTGATGATCACGTCCTCGACTTCGTCGGGGTCGATGTCGATCGCCCGCAGTCCCTCCGACGGGCAGCGGATGTGGTGCCGGTCCCGCTGCCGCCCCATCGCAGCGACGAATCCTGTGTCGACGACCCAGGTCCGGTCCGCGCCCTAGATCGCCCAGACGAAGTAGACGAGCGGCATCGGCCCGTCGTGAGGGTCTCCGCCGAAGAAGTACTCGCT
>CAZIXQ010000359.1:0-3429 GCA_964543155.1 uncultured Enterobacteriaceae bacterium | reverse complement strand
GCGAGGATGGACGTTCGCTCACGGGCAACGTGCAATACCAGGGTCAGTCGCTGCCGCTCGCGGCGCGCCGGCGCTGACCCCCAAGCGGCAAGCCGCGACCACTCACGGCGCGCCGGCGCTGATTCTCAAGCCCGGACGCGAGAAGTCGCTCGCGCGGCGGCACCCGTGGGTGTTCTCGGGTGCGGTGGAGCGGGTCGAAGGCCAGCCCGAGCCGGGTGCGACGGTCGCGGTGCGGGCGGCCACGGGCGGTTTCCTTGCGTGGGCGGCCTTCAGCCCGCAGTCGCAGATTCGTGCGCGTGCCTGGAGCTTCGACGAGGCAGAGTCGATCGGCGCGGGATTCTTCCGCGCGCGCGTCGACGTCGCGGTGTCGCGACGCGCGGGGCTCGAGCGCGACACCGATGCGCTGCGCCTCGTCCACGGCGAAGCGGACGGACTGCCGGGCGTGGTCTGCGACCGCTACGCCGGGCTGGTGGCGGTGCAACTCTCGTCGGCCGGCGCCGAGCGCTGGCACGATGAGATCGTCGAGGCAGTGTGCGCGGCGAGCGGCTGCCCTGCGGCCTACGAGCGCTCCGATCTGGAAGTGCGCTCGCTCGAGGGTCTGGCGCCGCGCGCCGGTCCGCTGCGCGGCGCGCCGGACGCAGTCGTGACGATCGTCGAGCACGGACTGCACTACCGCGTCGACGTGGCGCACGGACAGAAGACCGGGTTCTACCTCGACCAGCGCGCGAACCGGCGCGCGATCGGCGCGCTCGCCGCCGGTCGCGACGTCCTCAACGCGTTCTGCTACAGCGGGGGCTTCTCGCTTGCCGCGCTTGCGGGCGGCGCCGCGTCGGTGCTCTCGATCGACAGCTCCGCCGCGGCGCTCGAGCTGGCACGCGAGAACCTCGCGCTGAACGGCCTGGACGCCGCGCGCGCCGAGTGGCGGGAGGCGGACGTGTTCCAGTGCCTGCGCGAGCTGCGCAACGCGGGCCGGGCGTTCGATCTCGTCGTGCTCGACCCGCCGAAGTTCGCGCCCACCGCCGCGCACGCGGATCGGGCCGCGCGCGCGTACAAGGACGTCAACCTGCTCGCGCTGAAGCTGCTGCGCCCGGGCGGCCTGCTCGCCACCTTCTCGTGCTCGGGCGGCGTATCGGCCGACCTCTTTCAGAAGATCGTGGCAGGCGCCGCGGCCGACGCAGGCGCCGACGCGGAGCTCGTCGCGCGCTTCCACGCCGACCGGGATCACCCGGTGCTCATGTCCTTCCCCGAGGGCGAGTACCTGAAAGGGCTGCTGCTGTGCAAGCGTTGACGGGCGCGCCGTGCAACTGTGTTGCACCGTCCCCGGCCCGCGGCTAGAATGCGCGCCCGTGTCGGCGACCCCAGCGAAAGCGATCCCGGGCGCGAGCGCGCGGCTGCGCGCGACGGGCGAGCGGATCACGCCCGCGCGAGCCGCCGTGTACGCGCTGCTGCGCGACTCGGCGCGCGCGCTGTCGCACCAGGAGGTCGAGTCCGGTCTCGGGCGGGCGAACCCCCTGGACCGCGTGACCGTATACCGGGTGCTCGAGTGGCTGGTGGAGCAGGGGCTCGCCCACAAGGTGGCGGGTATCGATCGCGTGTGGCGCTTCAGCATTGCGCGCGAGTCCCACGACCGCCACGCGCATTTCCAGTGCGTCGGTTGCGGCAAGGTCGTCTGCCTGTCCGGGCTCGCCCCGCGGCGCGTGGCGCTGCCGCGCGGCTTCCGCTCCGAGCGCGTGGACGTGACGGTGAAGGGCCGCTGCGCCGAGTGCGCGTAGGGCGGCAAGGAGAGTGAGAGCAGTGGCGCAAGAAACCATGGTCCCCGTCACCATCCTGACGGGATTCCTCGGGAGCGGGAAGACGACGCTCCTCAACCGGATCCTGCGCGAGCAGCACGGGCACCGGATCGCGGTCATCGAGAACGAGTTCGGCGAGGAGGGTGTGGACAACGACCTCCTCCTCGAGGCCGCCGGCGAGCAGATCGTCGAGATGAACAACGGCTGCCTGTGCTGCACGGTGCGCGGCGACCTGATCCGCATCCTGGGCAGCCTGAAGACGCGGCGCGAAGCCGGCGAGATCGGATTCGAGCGCGTGATCATCGAGACCACGGGTATGGCCGACCCCGGCCCGGTGGCGCAGACCTTCTTCATGGACGACGACATCGGCGAGTACTACCTGCTCGACTCGGTGATCACGCTGGTCGACGCGAAGCACGGGCCGAAGCAGCTCGACGAGTTCGGCGAGGCGCAGGAGCAGGTCGGGTTCGCCGACCGCATCCTGCTCTCCAAGACCGACCTCGTCGAGGAGGACGACGTCGAGGCGCTGAAAGAGCGCCTGGCCCAGATGAACCCGCGCGCGCCGATCAAGCCGGTCCACTTCGGGCAGGCTCCGATCGAGGAGATCCTGGACATCCGCGGATTCAACCTGAACGCGATCCTCGAGCTCGACCCGGACTTTCTCGCCGACAGCCACCACCACCACGCCGACGACGTGGGTTCGTTCGTCTTCCGCGCGGCCGCCCCGTTCGACGGCCTGAAGCTCGAAGAATTCCTTTCTTCGATGATCCAGGTTTACGGGCAGGACCTGCTGCGGTACAAAGGCGTCCTCAGCCTGCAGGACAACCCCCACCGCGTGGTCTTCCAGGGGGTGCACATGCTGATGGGCGGGGACGTCGGGCGCCCGTGGGGCGCCGGCGAGAAGCGCGAGAGCGTGATGGTCTTCATCGGCCGCAAGCTCCCGAAGGACGTATTCATGCAGGGGTTGGAACAATGCCTCGTGAAAGCACAGTGAAGAAGCAGGCCGCCAGCGGAGCCGCACCGCGGATCCTCACCGAGGCGGAGCTGCTGAAGATGCCGGAAGCCGACTACATGAACGCCGCGCAGCTCGCGTTCTTCAAGGACCGCCTGCTCAAGATGAAGCAGGAGCTGCTCGACAACGCGGGGCTCACCTCGGAGCACCTGCGCGAGAACGACATGGTTCCCGACCCGGCCGACCGCGCGACGATCGAGGAGGAGCATGCGCTCGAGCTCCGCACCCGTGACCGGGAGCGCAAGCTCATGAAGAAGATCGACGAGACCCTCATGCGCATCGAGGACGGCAGCTACGGCTGGTGCGAGGAGACCGGCGACCCGATCGGCCTGCCGCGCCTGCTCGCGCGCCCGACGGCGACGCTCTCGATCGAGGCGCAGCAGCGGCGGGAGCTCAAGCAGAAGATGTACGGCGATTAGCCGTTATTGCGTCACGAAGGGCGTGACGCAATAACTGTCCGCGTTGGAGCGTCACCCGAAAGCGGTGACGCTCAACGCGGACGGGGCCGACCTCCAAGTTGGATCCAGCCCCGACCGCCGTAGCCCCAGCGAGTCCCGTGATTTTCGTCGAGGCACTGCAGCATCGATACGGCGGAAGCACCGTCCTTGCGCTCGATGCGTGGCGTGC
>CAZIXQ010000358.1:0-3457 GCA_964543155.1 uncultured Enterobacteriaceae bacterium | reverse complement strand
CGGTTCTACCCCTGGACGATGCGGTGATCGTCGCGCTTACGCAGCTTCCGCGAACCTTCCACGGGGATCCCGCCGATCGGATCATCGTCGCCACGGCGCGGACGCACGCAATGCCGCTGGCGACCCGGGACGCGGCCATCCGCCGCAGCCGCGCGGTCAGGATCTGGAAGCCTTGACCGGCGTCCGAGCGTCAGAGCGCCGCCGCGCGCCGCTCGCGGTAGAGCGCCTCGATCGCGCGCTCGTCGCCCGAAAGCGCGAGCAGCCGGCGCGCGACCGCATCCCAATGCGCCGCACCCGCAGTCGCCGCGTCGCGCAGCGCGGCGCGCTCGCCATCGCGCCGCCACGCTTCGTAACCGGCGACGAGGCGCGGAAAGAGCTCGCGCCGCAACCCCTCGAAGCTCGCGAACCACAGGTGGATGGCGGGGGTGTCGCCGCGCGCGACCAGCGCGGGCACGGTGGTGAGGCAGTCCGCGAGGTTGTCGCGGACCGCGCGCGCGAGGAGCTCTGCCGGCTCGCGCTCGAACCCGACGAGCATCGCTTCCCAGCCCTCGCCGAGCGCTGCGCCCGCGCGCGCCTCGCCGAGTTCGTGGAGGATCACGGCCTCGACCTGCGCATCGACTGCTCGCTCGAACGCGGCCGTGTCGCCCGGCCGATACCCGAAGCCGTCGAGCGCCGCGCGCAGCGGGCCCTCGAGCGGACGCGCGGTCCACAGCTCGATGCGCTGCCATAGCCAGCGCCGCACCGCGTCCGCGCGCACGGTGACCGTGGCGCCCTGCAGCGCGCCCAGGCCGCCCGCGAGGTCGCGCGCGTATTCGCACCCGCTCACCAGCACCTCGAGGCCCTCGCGCCGCTCGACGCGTGCGCGCTCGGCGAGGAAGAAGTGCGGGCGGTGGAAGCGCCCGACGCCGCCGCCGTACACCAGTCCCGCGTCGCCGAGCGCGCGGTTCACCGCCGCACTGTCGAACGGGTCGACCCGCTCCGTGCCGATCGGGAGCGGGGCGAACTCGCTTTCCTCCAGCGCAGCCCAGGCCGCTTCCCGCTCGCCCACCCAGCGCCCCAGCGACCGCGCGTTCGGCGCCGCCTCGAGCGGCAGCCCGTGCGCCCAGCGGAAGTACTCGCGCATCTCGAGGAGATACGAGCAGAGCGTCGCGTCGCGGCCGTGGCGCGCGTCGGCGATGTCGCAGTTGCGCTGCACCGCGTCCACGAGCGCGTCCGGGGCGCGCGCGCCGCAGCGCATGGCGGCCGCGCTCACTTCGGCGCGGCGCGCGGCGGGGCGGCGCGGTGCTTGACGGCGAACACCGCGGCCTCGACGCGCGAAGTCAGGTTGAGCTTGGCGAGGATGTGGCGCACGTGCAGCTTCACCGTGTCGTGGCTGATGTCGAGCGCGCGGGCGATCGCCTTGTTGGAGAGGCCGCTCGCCAGGTGCTCGAGGATCTCGCGCTCGCGCGCGGTGAGCTGCCCGAGCAGGTTCTCGCGCCCGGCGGACTCGCGCCGCGGCTGCAGGAGGTTCACGAGCTTCAGCGTCATCGCGGGCGCGACCACCGTCTCGCCGCGCGCGGCGCGGCGGATCGCGTCGACGACGTCGTCGGGCTCCATGTCCTTGAGGAGATAGCCGCGCGCCCCCGCCGCGAGCGCGGCGGCGAGGTCCTCCTCGGCGTCGCTCACCGTGAGGACGAGGGAGACGCCTCGCCAGCCCTCTTCCTGGAGGCGGCGCAGCAGGCTCAAACCGCCGTGCGGCGGCATGTTCAGGTCGGCGATCACGACGTCGGGCGCGCGCGCGCGCACCAGCGCGGCCGCCTCGTCCACGCCGCCCGCGGCCCCGACGAGCTCGATGCCCGCGCGGCCGTGGATCAGCTCGGCAAGTCCCTTGCGGAAAAGCGTGTGGTCGTCGACGAGAACGACCCGGATCGACGCGCTCATGGGGTCGCGTGCCCCGCGCGCCTGGGAAAGACGAGGCGCACCCGCGCGCCGCCCTGCGGGAGATTGGCGATCTCGATCCGCCCGCCGAGCCGCTGGGCGCGCTCGCGCATGATCCCGATGCCGAGGTGGTGGCGCAGGTTCGGGTGCTCGTCGAAGTGGCCGGCGGGGCTGCCGAGCGCGAAGAAGCCGAGCCCGTCGTCCTCGACCGTCACCTCGAGCTCGCCGTCGCGGTCGAGCAGCGCGAGCCGCGCGCGCTGCGCGCCCGAATGGCGCGTCACGTTGGCGAGCGCCTCCTGCACGATGTGGTAGACCTGCACCTCCTGGTCGGCGGTGAGCGCGAGGTCGGGCACCTCGTTCGCGAACTCGAGCGCGATGCCGGTGCGCTCGGGGAAGGTCTCGGGCAGGCGCGCGAGCGCGGGCACGAGGCCGAGCGGGTCCATCCGGCTGCGGAACTGACCGAGCAGCTCGCGCAGGTCGCCGTACGCGGTGTCGAGCGCCTGGCGGATGTCGCCGAGGTACTTTCCGGTCCGGTCGCGCTCGCCCGCATCGAGCGACTCCTGCGCCACCGCGAGCCGCATCTTGATGTAGGCGAGCGTCTGGGCGAGCGAGTCGTGCACCTCGTTCGCCATGAGCTGGCGCTCGCGGGTGAGGGTCATGCGCAGGTTCTCGCGCTCCAGGCGTGCGTTCTCGAGCGCCATGCCGAGGTGCTCGCCGATCGAGCCGAAGAGGAGCGCCACCTCCTCGGGGATCGACCCTTCCGCGGCGAGGAACAGGTTGTAGGTGCCGAGGATGCGGCCCTGGTAGCGCAGCGGCACGACGACCATGCCGCGGCACTCGCGGAAGTAGGGCAGGCCGGTGCGCGCGAAGCACGGCTCCAGCCCGCGGATCTCGCGCGCCTCGCCCTCGCGCATCGCGATCCCGCACGCGCCGCAGTCGAGGTCGACGAGCCGTTCGCGCTCTGCCACTTCCGGCGGCAGGCCGACCGCGGCGAGGAGGCGCCGGCGCGCGCCGGCGGCGGTGGCCACGCGCACCGCCCCGGCCGCGGCGCCGGCGAGGCGCATCATCGTGCCCAGGAAGCGGCCGAGCAGGGCCTCGATGTCGTGCTCGCCCGCGAGGCTGGTGGTGACTTCGGAGAGCGCGCGCAGCGCCTGGAGCTTGTAGCTCCCGCGCGGTTCGGCGGTCTCCTGCTGAGCGGTTGCGGTCTCGGCCATGGCCTGCGCGCCGAGGGGAGGCTTGGCGCTCGCCCATTCTACTGCCGGGGCGCGGCGCCGTCGGGGGCGCCTGGCGGCGCGCTAGTGGTGCAGGATCTTCGACAGGAACTGCACCGCGCGCTCCGAGCGAGGGCTTCCGAAGAATTCGTCGGTCTTCGCGTCCTCGACGATCTCGCCGCGGTCCATGAAGATGACGCGGTGCGCGACCTTGCGCGCGAAGCCCATCTCGTGCGTGACCACCATCATGGTCATGCCCTCCTGGGCGAGCTGGACCATGACGTCGAGCACCTCGTTGATCATCTCCGGGTCGAGCGCCGAGGTCGGCT
>CAZIXQ010000357.1:1743-3479 GCA_964543155.1 uncultured Enterobacteriaceae bacterium | reverse complement strand
AGCTCTGGTAGTAGGCGTCGCCCTGGATCACCTCGAGCTGGTCGCCGCCGCCGAAGATCCCCACCGGCAGCATGCCGGCCGCGTGGATCACCTCGCGCGGCACGTACCACGGCATGTACCCGATCGCCTTGCGGCCGGGCGCGGCCGCCTTCCACTTCTTCACCTCGTTGAAGTGCAGGTCCTCGAAGAGCGCCTCGCAGCGCTGGACGATCTCGGTGAGCTTGGACATCAGATGTGCTCCCACACGGGTTGGCGCTTGGCGATGAAGGCGGCGAGGCCTTCGTTCGCGTCGCGGGTTTTCATCAGGCCTTCCAGGTAGAGCTGCTCCACGGCGGCGATCCGCCGCTTCACATCCGGCAGCATCCCCGCGCGCGCGGCGCGCACCGCGTAGCCGAGCGCGGCGGCGCTCTTGGGCGCGAGGTGCTGGTCGAAGTAGGCGAGGGCGGTGGCCTCGGGATCGTCTGCCACTGCGTGCACCAGGCCGATCGCGCTCGCCTCGTCGGCGCCGATCGAGCGGCCGGAGAAGAGCAGATCCTCCGCCGCCGGCTGGTTGACGCGGAACGGCAGCAGGCAGGAGGCGGCCGGCGCGAACACGCCGAGCTTCATCTCGGGCTGGCCGAGCTGCGCGTCCTTCGCGGCGAAGATCAGGCTGCCGGCGAGCGCGAGCTCGAGCCCGCCGCCGAGGCACTGTCCCTTTACCGCGACGAGGATCGGGCGCGGCCACTCCAGCATCGCGACGAGGAGGCCGTGCAGGCCCTTCAGCATCGCGGCGCACTGCGCCGGCAGATGCTCCTCCACGCTGGCGCCGAAGCTGAAGTGCGGCCCCTCGGCGTCGATCAGCGCGGCGCGCAGCGGCCCCGGTTCGCGGTGCGCGGCGAACGCGTCGGCGAGCGCGCCGATCATCGCGGCGTCCACGATGTTCGCCTTCGGCCGGGCGAGGGTGAGCCGCAGCAGCGACGCGTGCCGGTCGAGCGAGACCCTGAGCGGGGCAGCGGTCATTTCTTCTTCGCCCTGGGCTGGATCGAGTCGTGCAGCGGGCCGACCCAGGACTCGCCCGCCGCGAGCTTCTGGCGCAGCAGGACGAAATCGACCTCGCGGTCCTCCTTCGTGCCCTCGTTGAACGCGATGAATCCGGAGCGCGCCTCGGTCATCATGTTCAGCGCGAGCCAGGCACGCGAGTTCTCCTTGTTGCGGTTCCAGGCGTCGAGCTTGGGCTTCCTCAGCTCCTCGAGCGTCTTCGTCGTGCAGTCGGGGAAGGTGAGCAGCATCTTGGCGCTCAGCTCCTCGACCTTCGCGTCCAGGAGCGAGAGGTCGACCGTGCCCTTCGCCAGCAGGCTCTTGCCTTCCTTGGCGGCCTCGCCGGTCTTGAAGTCGCCGAACACGACGCGTCCGTACTCGTCGGTCATGCGGCTCGTCTCGACCAGGGGATTGGGCACGAACTTGCCGTCGACCTTGAGGGCCGGCACCACGTCGGTGATGAGGCCCATGTACGCGGCCTTGTGCGCCGAGAACGGCTCGCACAGGACGCAGGCGGCCATCGCGCGCTCGGCGCCGATGATCACCGGGAGGAAGTCGGTCGCGCCGCCGATCGGTGCCGAGCCGTGCTTGGGGCCGGCCTGGCCGAAGCGCGCGAGGTCCTGCGCCACCGAGAAGTCCGCGGCCATGCCGATCTCCTGGCCGCCGCCGATGCGCATGCCGTTCACGCGGCAGATCACCGGCTTGTCGCACGCGAGGAT
>CAZIXQ010000357.1:0-1643 GCA_964543155.1 uncultured Enterobacteriaceae bacterium | reverse complement strand
CGAGCGCGGCGGGGTAGAGCTCGGGCGGGCAGCCCCAGTTGCCGAGCGCGCGCGCGTCGAACGCCATCAGGTTCGAGAGGCGCACTTCGATCTTGTCCATCGTGAAGCCGACGACGGCGAGCGTCGCGCCGTGCACCAGCAGCCCGTAGGCGGTGAGCTGCCCGGCGGCGGTGCCGGAGCACTCGAAGATCGTCCACTCGGTGGCCGGGAGGCCGTTCGCTTTCGCAAAAGCGCCGATCGCGCCCTTGAGCGCCTTGCCGTCCATCTCGCGGGCGTTGAGCGTCAGCGCCGCGCCGTGCCGGCCGATCGCCGCGAGCTTCTCGGCGTCCACGTCGATGGCGACGACCTTGGCGCCGAACGCGTTCGCGACCTGGACACAATAGCCGCCGACGCCGCCGGCGCCGACCACGACCGCGAGCGAGCCCGGCGTCACGCCCGCGCGCGCGACCGCCTGGTACGGCGTGGTGAGGGCGTCGGCGACGACCGAGACTTCGGCCAGCGTGAGGCCGGCGCGCGCCAGCCGGGCCGTGTCGACCGGGCAGAGGCCGCGCTGCGGCACGACGATATGGGAGGCGAACCCGCCCTGGATGTCATTGCCGGGCATCTTCTGGCTGCGGCAGATCGCGGGGCGGCCGCGCTTGCACGGGCCGCACTCGCCGCAGGGAATGACCGCCGGAACGATGACCTGCCGGCCGACCCACGCGGTTGCGCCGTCGCCGGCCGACACCACCGTGCCGCTGATCTCGTGCCCGAGCGCGAGCGGCAGCGGCTGGTTGGTGCGCACGCCGTCGTAGAAGTAGCCGAGGTCGGTGTGGCAGACGCCGCAGCCGGCCACCGCGACGAGCACCTCGCCGTCGCCCGGGCGTTCCGCGCGGCGCTCGAAGCGCATCGGGCTGCCGAGCTGGTGAACCGTCCAAGCGCCGGCGTCCATGTCACCCTCCCGGAGTCTCGAACTCCTAAATCGGACATCGAATTCTGATTTTGGAGGCCGCCGCCCTGTCGCCACCCGCCGGGGTAGGGAGGCCGGCGTCCTAGAATGCGCGCACCGTGAGCGCAGGACCGACCGCAACCGTCGCCCTCGACGGCGAATCGCTGACCGTCGGCGCTTTTTTCGCCGTCGTCCGCGCCGGGGCGCGGGCGGAGTTGGCGCCCGCGGCGCGCGAGTGCGTGCGGGCGGCGCGCGGCGTCGTCGAGCGCGCGGTGGCGAGCGGCGAGGCGGTCTACGGCGTCAATACCGGCTTCGGCAACCTCGCCAACGTGCGGATCGCGCCGGAAGATCTGGCGACGCTGCAGGAGCGGCTGGTGCTGTCGCACGCCGCCGGCGTCGGCGACCCGCTCCCCGAGCCGGCGGTGCGCGGCATGCTGCTGCTGCGCGCGAACACGCTGGCGCGCGGCTGCTCGGGAGTGCGCGAGGAGATCGCCGCCGGCCTGCTCGCGCTGCTCGCGCGCGGCGTCCACCCGCTCGTCCCGTCGCGCGGCTCGGTCGGCGCCTCGGGCGACCTGGCGCCGCTCGCGCACCTGGCGCTGCCGCTGATCGGTCGCGGCGAGGCGATCTACCGCGGCCGGCGGATGCCGGCGCGCGAGGCTCTCGCGGCGGCCGGGCTCGCGCCGCTCGCGCTGGCGCCGCGCGAGGGGCTCGGCCT
>CAZIXQ010000356.1:0-3485 GCA_964543155.1 uncultured Enterobacteriaceae bacterium | reverse complement strand
CCGAGTCCCCGCCACGCGCCGATGACGCAGTTCCCGGTCGTGGACGACTGCCTGGTCGTCGGCGGCGTGCCGCTGACGGCGCTCGCCGCGCGCGTCGGGCGCACGCCGTTCTACGCGTACGACCGGCGCGTGATCGACGAGCGGATCGCGCACGTGCGCCGTCACCTGCCGGCGGGCGTGAAGCTCCACTACGCGGTGAAGGCGAACCCGATGCCCGAGCTGGTGGCGCACGTCGCCCGGCTCGTCGACGGGCTGGACGTCGCCTCCGCCGGCGAGCTGAAGGTGGCGCTCGGCGCGGGCGCGGACCCGCGCGAGACGAGCTTCGCGGGGCCGGGCAAGACCGAGGCGGCGCTGCGCGCCGCGGTCGCGGCCGGAATCCTGCTCAACGTCGAGTCGCCGCGCGAGGCGCGGGTGCTGGCGGACATCGCCCGGGCCACCGGCGCGCGGCCGCGCGTCGCGATCCGCGTCAACCCCGACTTCGAGCTGAAGTCCTCCGGCATGCGCATGTCAGGCGGGCCGAAGCCGTTCGGCGTGGACGCCGAGCGGGTGCCGGCGCTGCTCGCCGAGGTCGGGCGCGCGGGCCTCGGGTTCGAGGGCTTCCACATCTTCGCCGGCGCGCAGAACCTCAAGGCCGACGCGATCTGCGAGGCGCAGCGCAAGTCCTTCGACCTCGCGGTGGCGCTCGCCGCGCACGCGCCCGGGCCGGTGCGCGTGCTCAACATCGGCGGCGGCTTCGGCATCCCGTACTTCCCCGGCGACCGGCCGCTCGACCTCGCGCCGATCGGCGCGAACCTCGCGGCCCTCGCGGCGCGCGCGGCGAGAGAGCTGCCGCAGGCGGCGCTCGTGGTGGAGCTCGGGCGCTACCTCGTCGGCGAGGCCGGCGTGTACGTCTGCCGCGTGCTCGACCGGAAGGTCTCGCGCGGCGAGGTGTTCCTCGTCACCGACGGCGGCCTCCACCACCACCTCGCCGCGTCGGGCAACTTCGGCCAGGTGATCCGCAAGAACTACCCGGTCGTCATCGGCAACCGCGTGCAGGGCGAGCGGCGCGAGATCGCGTCGGTCGTCGGCCCGCTGTGCACGCCGCTCGACCTGCTGGCCGACCGCATGGACCTCGCCGAAGCGCGCGAGGGCGACCTCGTCGTCGTGTTCCAGTCGGGCGCGTACGGCCTCACGGCGAGCCCCACGGCCTTCCTCAGCCATCCGGCGCCGGCGGAGGTGCTGGTGTGAGCCGCGGCGGCGGGCGCTTCGGCTCGCCGGTCTCGACGGCGGCATGGGCGCGGGCCCATGCCGCGCGGCGTGGCACAAATCAGCCGGTGCGTGCTCCCCGCGCTCGCGGGCGTGTGCCGATGCCCCTTACGAGGTCGCGATGTCGCGCAGGACCTCTGGATGCTTCTCGGCCACTTTGATCAGGGATCGCGCAGCGGCGCTCGGTTCGCGCCGGCCTTGATGTCGCGGATGCCCTGGAGGATCTCCTCGCCGAGGCTGCGGGACGTATTCCATCGGGCAGGGCGCCGGCGTGTTGGCGTCTTCATGACGGACTGCCGATCGTGCCACGGAGCGCGTGAGCGGAGATTCTCATCCGGTGGTGCGCTTGCGGTGCGCGCGAGCTCCACGCGCGGCAGGGCGCGGTGCCCGCTTCGCAATCTCCGCGAGCGAGAGCAGCGCGGCATTGACCGCTTCCGGATTGGGGAAGAACTCTGCGACGCGAGGATCGATCACGACCACGTTCGACCGCTCGCGCAGCCGCTGAACGTACTTGCCGCGCGTCAGCGCGCCGAAGTCCGATCGTCTGTACTCGGCGCGGAGGTCCGCGACTGCGGGCTGCTTAACCTTCTTCATAGAGCTTCCTTTCGCCCGTCGTTGCTTCCCGGGCACTGATGATTCGAATGGCGTCCTCTCGATCGGTGTGCGCCACGACGAGCAGGCGACCGGACGACGAGAGGCCAAAGGTAACGAAGCGGTTCTCCCCGATGGAATGGTCCGGGTCGGCGCCAGTCGCGGAAAGCGGATCGAAGAACACCGACGCGGCCTCTTCGAAGGAAACACCGTGTGCGGCGACGTTCTCGGCGGCTTTGCCTGGATCCCACTCGAAAATCATGGCGTGATTCTACGTCGCGGCACGGCTCGCACGTCCTGAATGATCGCGCCGCGCACGCGCCAGTACGGACCGGGTCCGCGCGCGGCAACCCCACGCGGGCCTTTGTCGCGCATGATCGGAGACATGCTGCGCCGGCGGATGCGGGAAGTGCGCGAGTACGACGAGGCGATGCGCCGCTTCCTCGCCAAGCGCCCGGTCGAGCTCGGACGACCCGGGCAGCGCTACGCGACGCGCGCAGCGTTGCACCAGCGCGCTCGTCCCCGGTGAGCCGAACAAATTGCCGCGCCGGCGCGGCAATCCGGTCGCGTCAGCCGGTGTGCGCTCCCCGCGCTCGCGGGCGTGTGCCGGTCGCGCCGCTCGCCGGTCGGCGGGCGTGATGCTCGGTGTAGGCGTCGAGCAGGCGCCGGATCATGCGCTGATACTGCGTGTTGTGACGGCGCGCTTGACGCTTGAAGAACTCAACGCTTCGCTTGCTCAGCGAGATCGTCACCTTGACTCCCTCATCGCGAAGGACAAGATCCTTCGGGGGTGGAAGGAAGTCAGGTACGACTCTTAGTTTTCCGAGGGGCTCGTCTGTGTATCTGATTCTCTTCCTCATAGATGCGCTTGCCTCTCCGCCAGTATCCTGCGCCGAAGATCCGGATCACGTCGCCCCGGCAGGTGAACCGGACGGTGACAATTCCATCGCCCACTTGTCCGAAGCAGTAGTAGCGCTTCTCGGCGCTACTGTGAGAAAGATCTTCCGCAATGACGCGGCGTCGATCCGCGAAAGCGATTTGTGCTTGCGCGAACGCAACGCCATGCTTCTCCCGGTTGGCCCGGTCCTTCCTCTGGTCCCAGTCGAAGCGGACCTTCGCCATGACGACAGGCTAGCACGCATTGGCGCGTGTAGCCATACGATCGTATGGCACGCGCCGGTAATCGGCACGCAGCGCACGAGATTTCACCGCACGCGCCAGTAGGATTCGCCGCTGGTTCGATCCGGCCCGGCCGTCGGCGTCCGCATCGACCCCAGCGTCCGCCTGCTCCTCGACCTCTTCCGCGAGCCCTCCGCGGCGCTCGGCGCGCGCGCCTGGGCTGGCGCGGTCCGCCGACGAGGACCATCTTCCGGCGCAGATCGCGGCGGACCTGCGCTTCGAGATATCGATTCATCGGCCGCCGGCACTCCAGAATGTTGGATACCTGTAAGGAAACGCTGCAGGATTCATGGACGTCGGTGCGGGAATCCGGAGCCAGGCCGGCCGCGAGTCTTCCGCGGCAGGTGCTGTTCCTGCGCTGCTTGATGCTGCGCTATCCACTGCGGCTGCTGGTGCTGCACGGGGCGTACAAGGGGCGCGACGAAGCGGGGCCGGCCAGCGACATCGACATCCTCGTGGACTTCCAGGGG
>CAZIXQ010000355.1:0-3487 GCA_964543155.1 uncultured Enterobacteriaceae bacterium | reverse complement strand
GTCACAAAAGGGCGGCCCGTAGTCACCACCCGTCCCCGGCCACGGCGCGTAGGCTCGATTCCAGGTCGATCGCGGCCGGAACAACGAGGAGGACGCGCCATGGAACTGTTCGCCGATGTGCTCTTTGCCCTGGGACAGATCGCCGCGCTCGGGTTCGCTGCATACGGCGGCTGGCTCGCGTTCCGTCACGCCCACGGGTTCCTGCCCGAGGGCGAGGGCCGGTTCGAGTATCGCCACGTCCGGCACGGGCGGCAGTCGCCGCGCAAGCTCGCCGGGCAGGCCTGAAACGAAACGGGCCCGGCGCAGACCGGGCCCGGGCTCGAAAAAGCGGTCGCCCGCTAGTTCAGCTTCGCCCCGGAGGCTTTCACCGCCGGCGCCCAGCCGGTGACCTGCTCCTGGACGAATTTCTGGAAGTCGGCGGTCGAGCGCTTCTGGATCGCGAAGCCGAGCTCGCTCAGACGCTTCACGAAGTTCGGGTCGTCGAGCGCCTCCTGGATCGCGCCGTGCAGCCGCTTCACGATCGGGTCGGGCAGGCCGGCCGGGGCCGAGATGCCGATGAAGTTCTCGGCGACGAGGTAGGGCATGCCCTCCTCGACGACGGTCGGAACCTCCGGCGCGATCGCCGCGCGGCTGCGCGAGGTCACCGCGATCGGGCGCAGCTTCCCGGACTTGATGTGCGGGACGTTCTGCGGGAGCGTGTCGAACGAGAAGCTGAGGCTGCCCCCGATCAGGTCGGTGATCATCGGGCTGCTTCCCTTGTAGCCGACGTGCTCGATGTTGAGACCGGTCTCCTTCTTCCACATCTCCCCGAGGATGTGGCCGATCGACCCGATGCCGCCCGAGCCGAAGTTGACCGGCTTGCCCTGCGCCTTGATCCAGGCGACCAGCTCCTTCATGTTCTTCGCCGGCACCGACGGGTGCACCATCACCACGTCGGGCACGATCGCCACCAGGCTCACGTGGGTGAAGCTCTTGACCCCGTCGTACGGCGGCGGCGTGATCATCGTCGGGGTGAGCGAGATCGGGGTGGTGTTCGACACCAGCAGGTTGTAGCCGTCCGGCGCCGCGCGCGCGATCTCGGCGGCGGCGATCGTGCCGCCGGCGCCCGGCTTGTTGTCGACCACGATCGGCTGGCCGAGCTTTCCCTGGAGCGGCACGGCGAGCGCACGCGCCACGATGTCGCTCGAGCCCCCCGGCGAGAACGTCACCACCATCCGCACCGGCTTGACCGGCCACTGCTGGGCCGAGGCGCTCGCCGCCGCAGCCACGAGCGTCGCAAAGAGAATGCCGACCAACGCCTTGCGCATGGGATGTCCTCCTCGTGGATGCCCGCCCGGCGCGAGCGAAGCGCGCACGCTAGTCCTCGGCCGCGCCGCAGTCAACATGCGAAGGAAGATTCCGGAATGCGGAATCTCAGCGCTTTGCCGGCGCGGGGTTCGGGCAGAGTTTCGGCGGACAGGGAAAGCCGTAGTAACGATCGTTCAGGTACACCGCGACATCGTCGGTCTGGGCGGTCGTCCAGTTGACCCTGAGCTGCCCGGCGAAGTCCGCGACGCGCGCGCGCGCCGCCTCGAAGTTACGCGCCTTGCGCGAGCTGTCGTTGTGCACGCTCTCGTTGTGGCAGCCGCCGCACTGCGCCTCGTAGAGCACGCGGCCGCGCGCGGGGTCGGCGGCGGGGGCGGGCCCGGCAAGCGCGCACGCCGCGATCGCGAGCGCGCCAGCGAATCTCTTGGCACTCATTTCACTCACTGTCCTTCCTGGGGGAGCCGAAAACGGGACCGCAGCAGCGGCCGCCGGACGTCGAAATCGAGAAACACGAACTGGTCTTCCGGATCGGTGACGAGGCCGTGCGTCCGCTCGTATGGATGCTCGCCCGCCGTGCGCCCCTCGGGCACCAGCGCGTGCTTCCGGTACGGGTCGAGGAGGAGGATCTCGCCGGGCGCGTGTCGCGCCGCCCGGCTCGTCCGGTCGACGACGCCGAGCCGGCCGGAGTGTGCCACAACGATCACGAAGTACACGCCGGGGAAGCGGAACCGGTCGTCGTGCAGCGCGATCGGGCCGCAGCCGTAGGCCTGGAAGAGATCGAGCGGCATCCACGCCGGCGCGATCGCGAGCTCGGCCGCGATTGCGGCGCGCAGCGCCGCGACGAACGCGTACGACGCGTGGGCATACAGCTTCTCGAGCGTGACCGTCTCCTCGGCCGGGAAGCCCTCCGGGTACAGCTCGCGCGCGCGCGCGTAGAGCGCGGCGAGCTCGTCGCCGAGGCCCTCGACGCGCCGGCCGGTGCGCACGAGCGTCGCGTAGCGGTGTCCCATGCCCGGATTATCGGTTACAGTCGCGCGCCTCGACGAGCAGCCGATGACCGCGGACCGCACGCCCCTGGACGCCACCGCGTTCGGCCTCATGGTCGTGCTGTGCGCGATGTGGGGCTTCCAGCAGGTCACGATCAAGTGGACCGCACCCGACATCTCGCTCGTCATGCAGGCCGGGCTGCGCTCGACGATCGCCACTGCGCTCCTCCTCGTCTGGGCGGGGCTCCGGGGCATCCCGCTCTTCCAGCGCGACGGCACGTTGTGGCCGGGACTTGCGGCGGGCGCAATGTTCGCCCTCGAGTTCGTCTTCATCTACGCCGGGCTCGCCTACACCGCCGCCTCGCGCATGGTCGTATTCATCTACACGACCCCATGCATGACCGCGCTGATGCTGCCGCTGTTCGTGAAGAGCGAGGGCCTGAGCGCGCGGCAGTGGGCCGGGGTGCTGCTCGCGTTCGGCGGGATCGTCGCCGCGTTCGGCGAGGGGTTCGTCACGGCGGGCGGGGCGACGCTCGTCGGCGACCTCTTCGGCGTCCTCGCCGCCTTCCTGTGGGCGTCGACGATCGTGGTCATCCGTGCGACCAGGCTCGCGCGGACGAGCGCGACCAAGACGCTCTTCTACCAGCTCGCGGTGTCGGCGGTCGTGCTCGTCCTGGTGTCGGTTGCGATGGGCGAGCCGGGCGTGGTCCGCTTGAGCCCGCTCGCCGTCGCGGTCATGGCCTACCAGGGCGTGCTGGTCGCCTTCGCGAGCTACCTCGTGTGGTTCTGGCTGCTCACCCGGTACTACGCGGCGCGGCTCTCGGTGCTGACCTTCATGACGCCGCTCTTCGGCGTCGCAGCGGGGGTGATCTTCCTCGACGAGCGCCTCACGCCCGCGTTCGTCGTGGCTGCGCTTCTGGTTGCGGCGGGAATCGTCCTGGTGAATCTCCCCGGCCGGGCGCGCCGGTAACGCTCAGGCGGCAGCCGCCCGTCCGCGTCCGGCGCGCGCGCGCGCCGCCGCGAGGGTGAGGTCGACGATCTCCCGCTGCACGGTGCTCCCGCCGAGGCGCCGCGCGTCCCGCCGGTGCGCGGCAAGGATCGTGGCGCTTTCCGCGTACGCGCCGGCGGCATACGCCTCGATCCCGCGGACGGCCGGCAGCGCGACTTCCCGGGCCACCGCGCTGCCGCGCGCCAAC
>CAZIXQ010000354.1:0-3500 GCA_964543155.1 uncultured Enterobacteriaceae bacterium | reverse complement strand
TGCGCACGCGCTCGTGCAGCCGCTCGGCGAAGGCCTCGGCGAGGCGGTCGGCGAGCGCTTTGAGCATGATCGCGCTGTAGTCGTCGTGCGCCGCCTCGAACGCCTTGACGCGCGCCTCGCAGCCTAGGCCCGCGGTCACGGCGAACGCGCCCAGCCAGTCGCGGCGGCCGGAGGCGCGCGGGGCGACGAAGTCGGCGAGACAGAGGTTGTGGCGGTCGTCGGCCTTCTGCGTCTGCTGGCGCAGGAACCGGAACGTGGCCATCACCGTCCGGCGCGAGTCGTCGGTATAGACCTCGACGTCGTCGCCCACCGCATCGGCCGGCAGCAGCGTGACGACGCCGTTTGCCGTGAGCCACTTCTCGCGCACGATGCGCTCGAGCATCGCCTGCGCGTCGGCGTACACGTGCCGCGCGGTCTCCCCGACCACCGGGTCGTCGAGGATCCTGGGGTAGCTGCCGGAGAGCTCCCAGGTCTGGAAGAGCGGCGTCCAGTCGATGTAGCGCGCGAGCTCGGCGAGGTCGTAGTCGCGCAGCTCGTGTCGGCCCGGCTGCCTGGGCTGCGGCGGGGAGTAGCTCGTCCAGTCGATCGGGAAGTAGTTCGCGCGCGCTTCGGCGAGGCTGACGAGCGGCGCCTGGCCCTTCTTCGCGGCGTGCTGCACGCGGATGCGCTCGTAGTCGGCCTTGAGCTCGGCGACGTAGCCGTCGTGCAGGTCGGGCGAGAGCAGGCTGGTGCAGACCCCGACCGAGCGCGAGGCGTCGGGGACGTACACGACCGGGCCGGGATAGTTCGGGGCGATCTTCACCGCGGTGTGCACGCGCGAGGTCGTCGCGCCGCCGATCAGGAGCGGGACGCTGAACCCCTCGCGCGTCATCTCGCGCGCCACGTGCGCCATCTCCTCGAGCGAGGGCGTGATCAGGCCCGAGAGGCCGATGATGTCGCACTTCTCCTCGCGCGCCACCTCCAGGATCTTCTGCGCCGGCACCATCACGCCGAGGTTCAGCACCTCGAAGTTGTTGCACTGGAGCACCACCGCGACGATGTTCTTGCCGATGTCGTGCACGTCGCCCTTCACGGTCGCGACGACGATCTTGCCCTTCGGCTTCGCGTCGCCGGAGGCGGCCTTCTCGGCCTCGATGAAGGGCACCAGGTGCGCGACCGCCTGCTTCATCACGCGCGCGGACTTGACGACCTGCGGCAGGAACATCTTGCCGGCACCGAAGAGGTCGCCGACGACGTTCATGCCGTCCATCAGCGGGCCCTCGATCACCTGGATCGGGCGCTCGGCCTTGAGCCGCGCCTCCTCGGTGTCGGCGACCACGTAGGTCGAGATCCCCTGCACGAGGGCGTGCGCGAGCCGCTCCTCGACCGAGCCCTTGCGCCACGAAAGATCCTCTTCCTTCGCCTTGCCCCCCGCCTTCACCGTTTCGGCGAACTTCACCATCCGCTCGGTCGCGTCCGGGCGGCGGTTGAGGATGACGTCCTCGACGTGCTCGAGGAGGTCCTTCGGGATGTCGGCGTAGACGCCGAGCTGGCCGGCGTTGACGATCGCCATCGTCAGCCCCGCCTGGATCGCGTGGTAGAGGAACGCGGTGTGCATCGCCTCGCGCACCGGCTCGTTGCCGCGGAACGAGAACGACAGGTTCGAGAGGCCGCCCGACACCTGCGCGCCGGGCAGGTTGCGCCGGATCCAGCGCGTCGCCTCGATGAAGTCGACGCCGTAGTTGTTGTGCTCCTCGAGGCCGGTCGCGACTGCGAAGATGTTGGGGTCGACGATGATGTCCTCGGCCGGGAACCCGACCTCGTTCACCAGCACGTCGTAGCTGCGTCGCGCGATCTGCGTGCGGCGCTCGAGCGTGTCGGCCTGGCCCATCTCGTCGAACGACATCACCACCACCGCCGCGCCGTAGCGGCGCGCGAGCCGGGCGTGCTTCACGAACTCGTCGTGGCCCTCCTTGAGCGAGATCGAGTTGACGATCGGCTTGCCCTGCACGCACTTCAGGCCCGCCTCGATGACCGACCACTTCGAGCTGTCGATCATGACCGGCACGCGCGAGATGTCGGGTTCCGCGGCGAGCAGGTTGAGGAAGGTCACCATGGCGCGCTCGGAGTCGAGCATCGCCTCGTCCATGTTCACGTCGATGATCTGCGCGCCGTTCTCGACCTGCTGGCGCGCGACCGAGAGGGCGGCCGCGTAGTCGCCGGCAAGGATCAGGCGCGCGAACGCCTTCGAGCCGGTGACGTTGGTGCGCTCGCCGACGTTCACGAAGAGCGACCCTGCGCCGATGTTGCACGGCTCCAGACCGGAGAGCCGCAGCTTGCGCTCGATCGCCGGGATCCGGCGCGGCGGGAGGCTCGCCACCGCTTTCGCGATCGCCTCGATGTGCGCGGGCGTCGTTCCGCAGCAGCCGCCGACGATGTTCAGGAAGCCCGAGCGCCCGAACTCCTCCAGGAGCCCCGCGGTGTAGGCGGGCGTCTCGTCGTAGCCGGTCTCGGAGAGCGGGTTTGGCAGCCCGGCGTTCGGGTAGCACGAGACGTAGGTGTCGGCGACGCGGGAGAGTTCCTCGACGTAGGGCCGCATCAGCTTCGCGCCGAGCGCACAGTTGAGGCCGATCGCGAGCGGCTCGGCGTGCCGCACCGAGTTCCAGAATGCCTCCGTGGTCTGCCCGGTGAGCGTCCGGCCGGACTGGTCGGTGATCGTGCCCGACACGATCACCGGCAGGCGCGCGCCGAGCTCGTCGAAGTGGCGCCGGATCGCGAAGATCGCCGCCTTCGCGTTCAGCGTGTCGAACACCGTCTCGACCAGGATCAGGTCCGCGCCGCCGTCGCACAGCCCGCGGAGCGCCTCCGCGTACGCGTCGACGAGCTCGTCGAACGTGATGTTGCGGAAGCCGGGGTCGTTCACGTCGGGCGAGATCGACGCGGTCTTGTTCGTCGGCCCGAGCGCGCCGGCGACGAAGCGCGGTTTGTCGGGGGTGCGCGCGGTCCATTCGTCGGCCGCGGCGCGCGCGATCTCGGCTGCGGTGCGGTTCAGCTCGTAGACCAGGTCCTCCATGCCGTAATCGGCCATCGACGGCCGGTTGGCGTTGAAGGTGTTGGTTTCGATGAGGTCGGCGCCGGCCGCGAGGTAGGCGCGGTGGATCTCGCCGATGAGGTCCGGCCGGGTGAGGACGAGGAGGTCGTTGTTGCCGCGCAGATCCTTCGGCCAGTCGCGGAAGCGGCTGCCGCGGTACCCCGCCTCGGAGAGCTTCTGGTTCTGGATCATCGTGCCCATCGCACCGTCCAGCACCAGAATGCGGCGGTCGAGGAGGGCGCGGAGGGTGGCGGAGCAGTCGGGACGCATGGTCATGAGACGAAAAAACCCGTTGAGCCTGCGGGCCAAACGGGTTTCCCTCGCTTTAGCCGTATTTGTTTCACCCGGACCCCAGGGTCCGGAGGCGCCCGCAAGCTGAAGCGTCAAATCGGCGCCGCGACCGAAGGCTACTTAGGCTGTAGGCCCTTGT
>CAZIXQ010000353.1:0-3532 GCA_964543155.1 uncultured Enterobacteriaceae bacterium | reverse complement strand
GCGATGCACGCGAAGTTCCATCCGCGCGAGCAGGGTCTACCCGCGGACTGACGGGCGGACTACCGCGAGGCCGGCGCGTCCACAAATGCACCTGGCGGAATCCGACCCGCTTGCGTTCGTGTAAGCCACTGGATTAGTATCCAACCGTGCTGATCACCGTCGGGGAAACGCCCGAATACGTCCGGCGCGCGACGAGGCTCTTGTCCGAGTCGGAGCGCAGCGAGCTTATCGATCATGTTGCGGCAAACCCGAGGGCCGGCGATCTCGTCCAGGGTACGGGCGGCGTTCGGAAGCTCCGGTGGGCGCGCGGTGGACGAGGCAAGAGCGGTGGGGTTCGCGTGATCTACTACTTCCACAGCGAAGCGCTCCCGCTCTACCTGTTGACGATGTTCGGAAAGGCAGAGAAAGCGGACCTGAGCCAGGTCGAGCGGTACGAGCTCGCCAAGCTGGTCCAAGTGCTGAAGGGGTATGCGAGGGAAAGCAGATGAGCAAGGCGTTTGACAGTATCAGCAAGGGGCTGCGGCAGGCGATCGCACATCAGCAAGGCAAACGGGTGCGCGGGATGAGGCTGCACGTGCCTGGAAAGGTCGATGTGAAGGAAGTCCGTCGGCGCACTGGACTCACGCAAGAGCAGTTCGCCGCCAAGTTCGCGATCAGCCTGGGCACTCTGCGCCATTGGGAGCGCGGTGACCGGGTGCCGCGAGGTACGGCCCTCGTGCTGCTCAACGTGATCGCGCGAGAGCCGCGCGCGGTCATGCGCGCCCTCGACGCGCGCTGACGGCCAATCTATTCTTCGTCTTTGCCTGACCCTGCTCAATGTGTTCAAGCAAGGATCGAGTTCCTAAAGGGAGGGATCATTCCGAATACTGCCGGGCCAGTATGCCGATCGCGAGACCGGGCTCAACTACAACTACTTCAGAGACTACGATCCACAGTCGGGACGCTATGTTCAGTCAGATCCGATTGGGCTCGCAGGCGGTGACCTGCCCAGGGATCCTCGGGCCATTCGCCGCTTGGACGCGGACCCGGCTGAACCGGCGCGCACAACCCCCGCCGGTAACGATGTAGGTTGAAGCCGGCCGATAAGCCGGGTTCTGTCGGGAACGGTCATTCATCTAGGCCGCGGGTTGCCCCGCGGCTCGAGCCACCTACCCGCAGGCTCGGGCGGGCCGCCCTTTCGCGCGGTTTCCCGCGCTGCACCTGCCTATTTGGTGTTGCTCCGGGTGGGGTTTGGCATGCCGGCGATGTTGCCACCGCCGCGGTGCGCTCTTACCGCACCTTTTCACCCTTGCCTGAGCCCTTGCGGGCCATCGGCGGTGTGCTTTCTGTTCCACTTTCCGTCGCCTCGCGGCGCCTGGACGTTATCCAGCACCCTGCCCTGCGGAGCCCGGACTTTCCTCTGGCGGCTTGCGCCCCCAGCGACCGTCTAGCCGGCTTCGCCGCGAATGATACCTGCTCGGAGCGCGGGGGCATCGGTCGCGCCGCTTGCAATCTCCCGCGCAGGGGACTAGAAGGACAGCAGGGAAGTCCGCGTGCAAAGGAGATCCCATGCGCCGCAGACTGTACTTCCTGCTCCCCGACGTCGTGAGCGCGCGCCAGACGGTCGCCGACCTGCTGCTCGCGCGCATCGAAGACCGCCACATGCACGTGCTCGCGAAGCGCGGCACCGACCTCGGCGAGCTGCACGAGGCGAGCGCGCTGCAGAAGACCGACCTCGTCCTCGGCGGCGCGCGCGGCATGGTGATCGGCGGCCTCGCGGGGATCGCGGTGGGCGTGGCCGCCGTGTTCGCCCCGCCGGGCGGCGCCGCGCTCGAGTGGGTGACGGTGCTCGCGACCGGCTTGGGCGGCGCTCTCATCGGCACCTGGATCGGCAGCCTCGCCGGCGCGGGCGCGCCGAACTCGCGCCTCGGGCCATACGACCGCGAACTCGAGGGCGGCAAAGTGCTGCTCATGGTCGACGCGCCCTTCGCGCGCGTCGACGAGATCCGCGGGCTCGTGCGCCGCCAGCACCCCGAGGCGAGCGGCGGCACGGTGGAGCCGACGATGCCCGCCTTCCCGTAGCAATCCGGATTCGGAGCGTCGCTCCGAATGACGCGCCGCTCGCGCGGCGCACGGGGCGCGGTCCGGTGCGAACCCGGGCGCGGGGCGAGCGTGCGACTAGCGCACGCGCTGCGCAATGCGATGTCAGGGCCGTGTGCGGCGACGATCGCGGGCGAGGCTGGGAGCGCGCTCCAGGAGGCCCCTCACGGGGCCTCTTTCTTTTCCCGCGCCCGGCCGGCGCGGAAGACGTCCGGATCGTCGTAGAACGCCTCGCTCGCATTCTCGCTCGACCAGCCGGGAATGCCGAGGATCGGCAGCGGGTGCAGCGCGCGCGTCGAGGCGAGCGCGCCCGGCGCGGCGAAATGGGCAGCGGCGCGTTCGTCCAGATATGCGTTCAGCGCTTCGTCCGGAAATTCGATCATTTCGGACCCTGCTTCGACGATCAGCGCTTTCGCGGTGACGCCCTTGTACGGCGCGAGCGCCTTCTCGTGGATCGCGTGCCCGAAGACCTTGAAGCGCATCGACGCAGCCGCGTCCGCGCGCCGCGTCCAGAGGAGTGCCTTGAACCGGAATTCCGCGAGCAGCTGTGCGAGCGTCGGATCGGCGCACGCCACGATCACGCCGCCCTCGTCGAAGAGCGTGAGCACGTCGCGCGCGGTACCGCGCTGCGCCTGCCCGCGCCGGCGCGTCATCTCGTCGTGGTGCAGGCGATTGATCACCGCTTTCGTGCGCGGAAACGAAATCCAGGCGAGCGCATTGAAGAGATCGTGCCAGCTGCCCGCGCGCGTCGGCACCGCGCCCTCGCGGTAGATCCGGATCTCGTACTGCGCCTCGAACGCGTCCCCCCTCCCCGCCTCGGCCGGAACGAACGCGATCGGCGCCCCGCCGCCCGAGCGCACGTCGCGCTCGCGCGCGAGCGCGGTGAGCTCGTCGTGGACGGGAAACCGGTCGGCGGGCAGGCGCGCGAGCAGGGGCCGCAGCGTCGCGAGGAGCGGCGAGCCGAGCAGCGCCGCGCGGTCCCAGGCGACCGCAGCGTCCGGCGCTACGCGAGCCGCCACCGGAGCGGCTCGCCCGCGCGCAGCGGGACGAGCGTCGTCTCGTCGAAGCCGAGCTCCTGCGGCGCGCGCCAGGGTTCGCGCACGAGCGTCACGCGCGCGGTGTTCCGCGGCAGCCGGTAGAAGTCCGGGCCGTGGAAGCTCGCGAACCCCTCGAGCCGATCGAGCGCGCCGGCGGCGTCGAACGCCTCCGCGTACAGCTCGAGCGCCGCGTGCGCGGTGAAGCAGCCCGCACAGCCGCACGCGCTCTCCTTCTCGCCGCGCGGGTGCGGGGCGCTGTCGGTCCCGAGGAAGAACTTCGGGCTGCCGCCGGTCGCCGCCCGCACGAGCGCCACGCGATGGCGCTCGCGCTTGAGCACCGGCAGGCAATAGTAGTGCGGCCGCAGGCCGCCCTGGAAGATCGCGTTGCGGTTGTAGAGCAGGTGGTGCGCGGTGAT